>NZ_JBEXXE010000028.1:0-151282 GCF_040630255.1 Streptomyces sp. NPDC005820 | reverse complement strand
ACGACTCCCCCACTCTCGGCTGCGCTCGAGCGGGGGGACCCCCATCGCGTCGCCGCCCTCCTCCGCCTTGCAGCCGCACGCACCACACCCCGCTCAGGTCGGCCGAGAGGCTACGTCGGCTCAGCCGACCTGATCCAAACGACAGGCCCTAGCAGAATGGCGGCCATGACCACGCGTTCCTGTCCGTGCGGGCTGCCGCAGTCGTACGACGCCTGCTGCGGCCGCTACCTCCGCGGTCCCGTCGCCGCGCCTACCGCGGAGGCGCTGATGCGCTCGCGCTACAGCGCCTTCGTGAAGGGGGACGTGGCGTATCTGACGCGGACCTGGCATCCGCGCACGCGGCCGGCGCTGCTGGACCTCGATCCCGGTATGCGGTGGACGGGGCTGGAGATCCTCGCGACGCGGGACGGGACCGCGTTCCACACGCGGGGGACGGTGGAGTTCCGGGCGTCCTTCCGGGGCGGCTCGCTGCACGAGGTGAGCCGGTTCGAGCGGGTGGACGGGGCGTGGGTGTACGTGGACGGGGAGTTCCCGGAGGGGTAGGTCCCCGGGGGTGGGTCAGGGGGCCAGGACGTCGAGTTCCTGGAGGGCGCCGGCCATGATCTCGCGGGTGAGCTGCTCGGCGCGGGGCGCGTCGCCCGCGCGGATCACCTCGGCGAGCTGGACGTGCAGGGTGACGGCGGCCGGGTCCGGGTCCTCGAACATGACCCGGTGATGGGTGCGGCCGGTGAGGACCTCGGCCACGACGTCGCCGAGGCGGGCGAACATCTCGTTGCCGGACGCGGTGAGGATCACGCGGTGGAAGGCGATGTCGTGCAGGAGGTAGCCCTCCAGCCGGTGCCCGCGTGAGTGGGCCACCATGCCGAGGGCGCACTCGGTGAGTTCCGCGCACTGCTCGGCCGTGGCGTTGCGCGCCGCCAGGCCCGCCGCGACCGGTTCGATCGCCGAGCGCAGGACGGTGAGCGAGCGCAGCTGGTGCGGGCGGTCGGCGCCGGCCAGCCGCCAGCGGATGACCTGCGGGTCGTAGACGTTCCACTCGGCCTTGGGGCGGACCGTCACGCCCACGCGGCGGCGGGACTCGACCAGGTGCATGGACTCAAGGACCCGGACCGCCTCGCGCATCACGGACCGTGAGACCTCGAAACGCTGGGCCAGCTCGTCGGTCCGCAACACGCTGCCCGGCGGGTACTCGCCGGCCGTGATGGCGGGGCCCAGGGTGTCCAGTACATGGCCGTGCAGACCCCGGCCCGGAGTGGTCATGCACTCAGCGTACGGGGTGGATCACCGCGCTAAAAAGTCAGACTTATTCGTCACAGACTCTTGATTCGTCGTACCTAATCGGTTTCAGTGTCCGTCGACATCAGGTGTCGTCGGAAGACAGCGAGGCAGAGATGCACACCCCCCACGTCGTCGCGGTGATGGGCGTCGCCGGCACGGGCAAGACCACGATCGGTCCCCTGCTCGCCGCCCGGCTGGGCGTTCCATACGCCGAGGGCGACGACTTCCATCCGCCGGCCAACATCGCCAAGATGTCGGCCGGCGTCCCGCTGGAGGACGCGGACCGGTGGCCGTGGCTGGACGCCATCGGCGCCTGGGCGCACGGGCGGGCCGGACGGGGCGGCGTGGTCAGCTGCTCGGCGCTGAAGCGGTCGTACCGCGACCGGCTGCGGACCACCGCGCCGGGGCTCGTGTTCGTGCACCTCGCGGGCGACCGGGCCCTGATCGAGGACCGGATGGGGCACCGGCAGGGCCACTTCATGCCGACCGCGCTGCTGGACTCCCAGTTCGCCACGCTCCAGCCGCTCCAGCCGGACGAGGCGGGGGTCGTCGTCGACGTCTCCGGCTCGCCCGAGGAGATCGCCGAGCGGGCCGCGCGGGCGCTCGCCGGACTGTCCGACGTTCCTGAGTGACCCCCTCCCCACCACAACTGCAAGGGACACCCGTGACCAGACTCAGCGTCGAGCTGCTGGCAGCGGACACCGCCGAGCCCATCACCTCGGCCGGCCACGCCCAGCTGGGACTCGCCGTGCTGGCGGGCATCGCCGTCATCGTGCTGCTCATCACCCGGTTCAGACTCCACGCCTTCCTGGCGCTGACCATCGGCTCGCTCGCGCTCGGCGCGTTCGCCGGGGCGCCGCTGGACAAGGTCATCACCAGCTTCACCACCGGACTCGGCGCCACGGTCGCCGGCGTCGGCGTGCTGATCGCCCTCGGCGCGATCCTCGGCCGGATGCTCGCGGACTCCGGCGGCGCCGACCAGATCGTCGACACGATCCTCGCCAAGGCCGGCGGACGGTCGATGCCCTGGGCGATGGTGCTGATCGCCTCGGTGATCGGTCTGCCGCTGTTCTTCGAGGTCGGGGTGGTGCTGCTGATCCCCGTGGTGCTGATGGTGGCGAAGCGGGGCAACTACTCGCTCATGCGGATCGGCATCCCGGCGCTGGCCGGTCTGTCCGTGATGCACGGACTGGTGCCGCCGCACCCCGGCCCGCTGGTCGCGATCGACGCGGTCGGCGCCAACCTGGGCGTCACGCTGGCGCTCGGCGTGCTCGTCGCGATCCCCACGGTCGTCATCGCGGGCCCGCTGTTCTCCCGGTTCGCGGCCCGCTGGGTGGACGTCCCGGCCCCCGAGCGCATGATCCCCCAGCGGCCCTCGGAGGAACTGGAGCGGCGGCCCGGCTTCGGGGCCACCCTCGCCACCATCCTGCTGCCCGTGGTGCTGATGCTCTCCAAGGCGCTGGTCGACATCGTCGTGGACGACCCCACGCACACCGTGCAGCGCGTCTTCGACGTCGTCGGCTCCCCGCTGATCGCGCTGCTGGCGGCCGTCCTGGTCGGCATCTTCACGCTGGCCCGGCCCGCCGGGTTCGCCAAGGAGCGAATATCGGGCCTGGTCGAGAAGGGGCTCGCGCCCATCGCGGGCATCCTGCTGATCGTCGGCGCGGGCGGCGGCTTCAAGCAGACGCTGATCGACTGCGGTGTGGGGCGGATGGTCCTGGAGATCTCCGAGGACTGGTCGATCCCGGCCCTGCTGCTGGCCTGGCTGATCGCGGTGGCGATCCGGCTGGCGACGGGCTCGGCGACGGTCGCCACGGTCTCGGCGGCCGGCCTGGTCGCCCCGCTCGCCGCCGACATGTCCACGACCCACACGGCTCTGCTCGTCCTGGCGATCGGCGCCGGCTCGCTGTTCTTCAGCCATGTCAACGACGCCGGTTTCTGGCTGGTCAAGGAGTACTTCGGGGTGAGCGTCGGCCAGAACATCAAGACCTGGTCGGTCATGGAGACCCTGATCTCGGTGGTCGCGGGCGGGCTGGTGCTGCTGCTCTCACTCGTCCTGTAGGGGTTCCGCCGGGCGGTCCGGGCGGCCCATGATGACCCGGGGGCGACGACTGGGGGGACGTCATGGCCGTATCGCTGGGGACGCGTGTGTCGGCGCTGCTCTTCGTGGGGGCGGTGGCCGTGGCCACGGCAGCCGTGACGGAACCGGGCCGTTCCCCGGCGCGGGGCGGTGCGGGAACGCATGTGTCCGGCGGGACGGCCGAGGGCCCGAGCGGGGTGATCCCCGGCGGGCCCGTCGCGGAGACCCCGTCCGTGTCGCCGTCGCCGGGGCCCAGCGCGCTGGGCTCCGGGGGCGCGGAGGCGGGCGTGAGCGCCCCGCGCGCGCCGGGGGTCTCCCGTACGCCGTCGCCCCGGGGGCGTACGACGACGGCGCCGGCCGCCGCCCCCGCCTGGCTGCCGCCCGGTCCCGTCTCGCCCGACACCGACCACCGGCCCGACCCGGACAGCGTGTACGACCTGCTCCGCTCGCCGGACAGGTGCCGGGACGCCCTCGCGCTGATCCCCCGCGCCTCCGTCGGCGACGACTGGAAGGTCCTGCGGGGGCTCGCCCATGCCTGTCTCGCCGTCCAGGGGCGTGAGTCCTCGGGCTGGGCGGCGGCGGAGCGGGACCGTGCGGCGCTCGCGGGGCGGCTGAACACCTGCAAGGGGCGGGCCGCCGAGCGGGTGCTGGCCGGCCTCCTCGCCTTCCATCGGGAGCGCCCCTCGGCCACGGCCCGACTCACGGCCACGCCGGCCTCCGCCGCGCCCGCCTGCGCCTACGCGATCGCCGCGGTCGACGTGGGCGGCGACGGCGAGGCACGGCCCGGCGATCCGGTCCGGATCGAGCTGCGCGGCACCTACTTCGACCACGCGGAGCTGCTGCGGGAGGGGACGGTGCTCGTCGGGGGACGGCCGGCGGCCGGGCCGCTGCACGCGGTCGCCCAGTCCGGGGACGGGCTGGTGCTGTCGACCGCGGTCCCGGATCTCGGCCGCGGCGCCGCGCAGGGGTCCGTCGGGGTGACCGTGAGCGTGCGGTACGCGACGACGGAGGCGGTGAAGGTGAACGCCTTCCGGGTGCCGGGCCCGGAGATCACCGACCCGACCCAGGACCCGGGCGCCTCCGGCTCACCCGGCCCGCCGAACACGTCCGGCTCCGACAACACCGGACACCTCGGCTCACCCGACTCCCACCCCACCGGACGCCTCGGCTCACCCGTCCCGCTCGTCGGCTCCGGAGGGGACCGCGACGCACCGCCCCGCGTCATCGGCCGTCGCGGTGGCCTCCGGGCACCCGGACCTCGTACCTGAGCGGCTCCCTCGCCCGGCCCTAAGGCCGCCAGAGGGGATGTTCGCGTTCCGCCCACTCCCGGCTCACCGTGCCGGTGCGCATGCCGTGGCGGGATTCCGGGTCGGCGAGGGCCATGCCGATGTGGCCGGCGAGGACGACGCCGATGGTGAGGGCGAGCCAGTCGTGGACGAAGGTCGCGCTGGTGCGCCACATGATCGGGGTGAGATGGGTGAACCACATCATCAGACCGGTGCCGAGCATCACGAGCGTCGCCCCGGCGATCCAGGCCGCGTAGACCTTCTGCCCGGCGTTGAACTTGGCCGCCGGACGCGACTCGGGCCGCTTGTCCCGGCGCAGGGCGGCGCGCAGCCAGCGGCGGTCGTGCGGGCCGAAGCGGTTGAGGTGCCCGAGGTCGGCGCGGAACGCGCGGGAGACGAGGCCCGCGAGGACGGGCAGCGGCAGCAGGACGCCCGCGATCTCGTGGACGCGGACCACCAGCTCACGGCGGCCGACGAGTGCGGCGAGCTCGGGGACGTACAGGAAGGCGGCCGTGAGCACGCACACGCCCATGAGGAGGGCGGTGGTGCGGTGGACCCACCGTACGGCGCGGGTGAAGCGGGGGATCCCGGTCATGGGCGGCGCCTCAGCTCGTAGGCTCATCGTCCCGCCCGTTCGAACGGCCGACCCAGGCGTCCACGTCGTAGCCCCGGTCCTCCCAGTAGCCGGGCTTCACGTCCTCGGTGACGGTGATGCCGGAGAGCCATTTGGCGGACTTGTAGAAGTACATCGGGGCCACGTAGAGGCGGACCGGGCCGCCGTGGTCGTGGCCGAGGTCCTTGTCCTGCATGCGCACGGCGACCAGGACGTCGGCGCGGCGGGCCTGGTCGAGGGTGAGGCTCTCGGTGTAGGTGCCGTCGAAGCAGGTGAAGCGGATCGCGCCCGCCTTGGACCGCACTCCGGCCGCGTCCAGCAGGACCGAGAGCCGTACGCCCTCGAAGGCGGTGTCGGGCACCCGCCACCCGGTGACGCACTGGACGTCCTTGACCATGCGGGTCTGCGGCAGGGCCTTGAGCTGGTCCAGGGTGTAGGCGGCGGGGCGGTCGACGAGGCCGTCCACGGTGAGGCGGTAGTTCGAGGCGTTCTTGTGCGGGACCGAGGCGGCCACGGAGTAGTAGCGGAAGCCGCCGCCGTTGGGCAGCAGTCCGGTCAGGCCGGTCGGGTCCTTGCCGGCGGCGCTGCCGAGGAAGGCCTCCATGCCTCGCTGGAGCGGGGGCGCGGCGACGACCCCCAGGGCGCCGAGGGCGAGGGTGCCGAGGAAGACACGGCGGCCGACGGGGGTGCCGCGTTCCTCGGGTGGTTCGGGGTTCACGTCTCCATTCGAACACTCGGGGGCGGGGCGGGGCCAGGATTCCCCGGAGACGTCAGACTTCCGTCATCACTTCTTACCCGCCTCTCAGACGGGCGGCCCCTGGCACTCCGGCTGCTCCCGGCCCGAGGGCGGCTGCCCGCGCCGCGCGGAACGCCGGGCCGGGGGCGCGGTCCGGGTAGGACCAGGGCTCGGCGGTGACGTGGTCGCCGATGTGCTGGAAGAGGGCGGCCGCCTCGGCGCCCCGGCCCTCGCAGACCTTGGCGTGGGCGAGGAAGTTCAGGTCGATCAGTCGGCGGGGGTGGCCGTCGTGCTCCCACTCCAGCCACCAGTCGAAGGCGGCCTTCATCACGTCCCGGGCGCGGGCGTCACGCCAGTGACCGGAGGCGGCCGGGTCGGCGGGCGCGAAGCCGTGGCCCGCCAGGACGCGGTGGCGCTCGGCGTGCGCGACGACCGGCAGGATGGCGAGCGGGGAGTCCGCGGGCGCCTGTTCGGCGGCCCAGGCGGCGAAGTCGTAGACCTCGTGCAGCGGGTCCGGGCCGCCGGCGGCGCGGCGCTCGGCGAGCCGGGCGACCATCAGATGGTGGGCGTGGTGGTGGTCGCGGTGGCGGGCGCGGATCTCCTCGAAGATCCGTACGGCCGCCGCGCCGCCGTCGCGCTCCAGCAGGAGCAGGCCCAGCCAGGGGGTGGGGTCGGCGGGCACGGACTCGGTGGCGGCGCGGCAGGCCGCGTGGGCGACGGCCGGGTCCTCCCTGCCGCGCAGGGCGCGGTGGACCTGGGCGAGGGCGTGCAGGACGCGTCCGTCGGGGCAGCCGGGGTGGGCGAGGAGCCAGTCGTGGGCCCAGGCGGCGGCGTACGGTTCCCGGGCGAGGACGGTGATCCGGTGGGCGCGGCGGTCCCAGTCGTCGCCCGTGCGGGCGAGCAGGGAGCGGGCGGCCTGCCGGCGGCCCTGGGACAACGCGGCTCGGGCGGCACCCAGTTCGGTGTCGTCGAGGGCCGGGTCGGGGGTCCGGGCGGCGGCGCGTCGGCGGCCGCGACGGGAGAGTGGGGACAGGGGCACCGCGGGACTTCCTCATCCTCCTCGGTGACGGATCTGGCATCGGCCCGCGATCGGCCGATCACGCACAGCAAATCCCCCGTCACCGGCCGCGTCAAGGGCCGGGAACCCGTGACAGGTGTCAACTACCGTGACGGACAAGGAACTTGAGACCGCGCTTGCGCTGGTGGGGCGGGCGGTGCCGGGGCTGCGAGCGGGCCGGTGTGGCGTACGCCATGGCGCGGCCGGGCGGGAGCGCACACCATGGCTTTACGGCCTCCCGGGGGCATGCAGGGCGCTGGGAGGCTACAGTCGGGCACCTACGCACCCCGTCCGTGGCCCGACCGGATGATCGAGGTACGCAGCGTGTCGGTTCTGGTTCTTGTGCTCTCCGTGAGCGCCGCCTGTTGCCTGGGCTTCGGGTTCGTGCTCCAGCAGAACGCCGCCCAGAAGGCACCGCTCGGCGACTTCCTGTCCCCCCGGCTGCTGCTCGACCTGATCAAGGTGCCGCGCTGGCTGGGCGGTATCGGTCTGATGGTGGCGGGCATGGTGCTCGGCGCGATCGCGCTCGGGCAGGGCGAGGTCTCCCTGGTCGAGCCGCTGCTCGCGACGAATCTGCTGTTCGCGCTCGCCCTGTCCCGCCGCCAGACCCGGCAGCCGCTCGGCCGTCAGGGCTGGGCGGGCCTGGCGCTGCTCGCGGGCGGCGTGACCGCGTTCATCGTGGCGGGCGAGCCGCGCGGCGGCACCGCGGTCACCGATCCGCTGCGGCACTGGCTGATCATCGGGGTGATGGTCGGTCTGGCGCTGCTGCTCACCGCGTACGCCAAACGCTCCCGGCTCAGCTCGGGCCCGGTGCTGCTCTCCCTCGCGGCCGGGCTGCTCTACGGCGTCCAGGACGCGCTGACCCGGGTGAGCGGCCAGCGTTTCTCCGCGGGCGGTCTCGGCGAGCTGTTCACCGGCTGGCAGCCGTACGCGGTGCTCGCGCTGGGCGTGACCGGTCTGGTGCTGGTGCAGAGCGCCTTCGAGACGGCGCCGCTGCGGATGTCGCTGCCCGCGCTGACCGCGGCCCAGCCGCTGGCCGGCATCGTCTGCGGGGTGGGCTTCCTCGGCGACCGGCTGCACACCGACACCGGCGCGCTGGCCTGGGAGGCGGCGGGCCTCGCCGCGGTGGTCGCGGGCATCGTCCTGCTGGGCATGCACCCGGCGATGCCCTCGGGCGTCGCACCGCGCGAGCGGGCGGCCAGCCTCCAGACCCAGTAGGCGCGGGGCGGCCGGTCCCGCCGGCGGCGTGCGGCGGCCGGCGTGCGGCTGCTTGGATGGGCGTATGAGCGCTGCTGACGAGATCCTCGACATCGTCGACGAGAACGACCGGGTCGTCGGACAGTTCCCGCGGGGGCGGGTGTATGCCGAGGGGATGCGGCACCGCTGTGTCTTCATCCAGGCCCGGGACGCCGAGGGCCGCCTGTTCGTGCACCGCCGCACACCGACCAAGCTGGTCTTCCCCTCCCTGTACGACATGTTCGTCGGCGGGGTGGTCGGGGCGGGCGAGGCCTATGACGAGGCCGCCCTGCGCGAGGCCGAGGAGGAACTGGGGGTGAGCGGGCTCCCCCGCCCGGAGTTCCGCTTCAAGTTCCTCTACGACGACGGCGCCGGCCAGAGCTGGTGGTCGGCGGTGTACGAGGTCCGCTGCGACCTGCCGGTCAGCCCCCAGGCCGAGGAGGTCGCCTGGCACGCCTTCCTGCCCGAGGAGGAGGTCGAACGGCGTCTGCCGGAGTGGGAGTGGGTGCCGGACGGCCTCGCGGCGTACGAACGGCTCAAGGCGTACCGAGCGACCCGCTGAGCGGGCTGCCGCCCGGCGCCGACCAGTACGGGCTCTCCCAGAAGGGGTGGTCGAGGAACCGCTCGGCCGCCCGAGGAGCCGCCCCCGGCTCCACGCCGACGGCGACCAGCGCGGCCGCTATCCGCTCCCGCGCCTCCTCGACGGGCGTGTCGGCGTCGCCGTAGGCGGGCAGCAGCAGGAGCAGCCGCCGGTCCGGGTCGCCGACCCCCTCGGTGTCCGCCGGGGCCGAGTGGGCCATGGCGACCAGGTCCGGCCAGGACAGCCCCGGGCCCCTGAAGTGCCCCTCGATGGCCGCCAGCTCCCGCTCGCGGGGCCGGCCGGGGTCCGTGAGGAGGTAGTCCGTGCCGGCGTCGTCCGGGAAGTTGCGGTGCACCACCCATACCGTCCGCCCCCGCGGCAGCGGTATCCGGAACGCCGGCCACACGTCCGTCCCGTCGTACAGCGCCTCGGCCGCCGCGTCCACGTCCGCGTGGTCCGCGCCGAAGGGCTCCGGATCGTCCGCGAAGGCATCCCAGACCGGCCCGTAGTACGCGGGCCAGAACCCGGGCAGGCCGAGGAGGTGCTCGGCGGGGGCGATGCGGTGCCCGGGCGTCGCGTACCCGGCCAGTGCCATGGGGTGATCCATGTCCGAAACCGTAGCGGGAGGCACTGACAACGCCCCCGTGAGAGCCGCCGGGTAGGGTCCTGGGCGTGATCGCCTTCGTACGGAACGTCCGGTTGTGGTTCGCGCCCGAGCAGGTGCGGGAGGAGGGCAGCACCCCGGACTACCGGTTCTCGCTGGCCAACGAGCGCACGTTCCTGGCGTGGCTGCGGACCGCGCTGGCGCTGATCGGCGGGGGCTTCGCGGTGGACCAGTTCCTGCCGGACCTGCGCTGGGGCTGGCGGGTCGGTCTCGCGCTGGCGCTGCTGGCGGCGGGGGTGCTGTGCTCGCTGCGCGCGGTGAACCACTGGATGCGCTGCGAGCGGGCGATGCGCCGGGGCGAGGACCTGCCGGCGTCCCGCTTCCCGGCCCTGCTGAGCGTGGTCGTCGCGTTGGTGGCGGTGGCGATGGTGGTCGTGGTGCTGCTCGGCTGGGCCGGATGAGCGACGTGCCGGACCGGGACCCGGGGCTGCAGCCGGAGCGGACGCGGCTGGCCTGGCGGCGTACGACCCTGTCGAGCACCGTCGCCACCGTGCTCGCCGTGAAGACCGCGCTGCACGGCGGCGCCTCGGCGGCCGGCATCGTCGCCTGCGCCCTGTGCTGCGGGCTGTGGCTGGCCTTCCTGCTGCTCGCCCACCGCCGGATCCGCACCCTGACCACGGCCGCCGCGCCGAACGCCCTCCCGCCTCGCCAGGCCGCCCTCGCGGTCCTGTGCGCGGTGGCGACGGCGGTGTGCGCGGCGGCGCTGGTGGTCTAGCCGTCCGGCTCCTGGTCCGCCTCGTCCGTCTCGTCCGCCCACTCCACCGTCACCACGATCTTGCCGCGGGCCCGCCCCTGCCGGCTCAGCCGGTGCGCGTCCGCCGTGCGTTCCAGCGGGAACGTCTCGGAGACGTGCACGGAGACCACGCCCTGTTCGACCAGTTCCGCCAGCCGGGTGAGGTCCTCGGCGTCGGGCCGTACGAAGTAGTAGACGCCGCCGTAGCCGACGACGTCACCGTCGGCGATCGAGGCCAGGCGGCCCTCCGGGGCCAGCAGCTGGGCGGAGACCTTCAGCGTCTCGCCCCCGACGGTGTCGAACACCGCGTCCACCCCTTCGGGGGCCAGCCCGCGCACCCGTTCGGAGAGCCCGTCGCCGTAGGTCACCGGCTCGCCGCCCAGGGACCGGACGAAGTCGTGGTTGGCCTCGCTCGCCGTGCCGATCACCCGGGCGCCGACGTGCCGGGCGAGCTGGACGGCGATCGAGCCGACGCCGCCGGCCGCCGCGTGGACGAGGACCGTCTCGCCCCGTCTGACCTTCAGCACCCGGGTCAGCACCTGGTGGGCGGTGAGGCCGGTCAGGGGCAGTCCGGCGGCCTCCTCCCAGGTGAGGTTGCGGGGCTTGCGGGCGAGGGTGCGCACGGGGGCGGCGACGTACTCGGCGAAGGTGCCGCGGGAGAGGAAGTCCTCGCGGACGTATCCGACGACCTCGTCGCCGACCGCGAACTCGGAGACCGCGACCCCGGGCCGGACGACCACGCCGGAGACGTCCCAGCCGGGCACCACCGGGAAGACCGGGTCGAGCACGGGGTCCACATAGCCCTCGCGGCACTTCCAGTCGACCGGGTTGACGGCCGCCGCCCGCACCTTGACCAACACCGAGTCGGGGCCGACCTTGGGGTCGCGGACCTCGCCGTACTCGAGGACCTCGGGACCGCCGTAGCGGCTGTAGCTGATGCCCTTCATGTCACCGACCCTCGGGGGTGATCGCACGCCACGCAACCCGGATGCCCAGGCCAGAGACCGCGAGGGCGCCCGAAAGGCCGACCGGAAGGACGACCGGGAAAACGTCCGGCAGGGCGACCGGAATCCGCCCGCCGCGGCCGGTCCCGCTTCTGCCCAGGCGGCCGTCGGCCTAGGGTGGGCCCGATCACGTCGCGTGCCACCACTGGACTACATACCGACCGGTCGGCATGATGGGCGGGTAGCGTTCACCCGTCCGTAGGAGCGATGTCATGAGCCCCGACCACCCGCCAGGTCTCGACCTCGACCGGCTGCGCGCCCTGCTGGAGCGTGAGCGCCCCGGTCTGGTCGCCGGACCCCTCACCGGCCGGCTGATCGAGGGCGGACGGTCGAACCTCACGTACGAGATCGGCGACGGTACGGGCAAGTGGGTCCTACGGCGGCCCCCGCTCGGCCATGTGCTGGCCACCGCGCACGACATGAAGCGCGAGCACCGGGTGATCAGCGCCCTGCACCCGACGAGCGTGCCGGTGCCGCGCCCGGTGCTGCTCTGCGAGGACGAGCAGGTCCTCGGCTCGTCCTTCTACGTCATGGAGTTCGTCGAGGGCACCCCGTACCGCACGGCCGCCGAGCTGGCCCCGATCGGCGCGGAGCGCACCCGGGGCGCGGTGCTGTCGCTGGTGGACACCCTGGTGGAACTGCACGCGGTGGACCCGGCCGAGGTGGGCCTGGCCGACTTCGGGCGCCCGGAGGGCTTCCTGGACCGCCAGCTGCGCCGCTGGGGCAAGCAGCTGGACGCCTCCCGCAGCCGCGACCTGGCCGGGATCGACGAGCTGCACGCGGCGCTCGGCCGTGCGCTGCCCTCCTCCCCCGCCCCGGCCGTGGTGCACGGCGACTACCGCCTCGACAACGTCCTGATCGGCGCCGACGACCGGATCAGGGCGATCCTCGACTGGGAGATGTCGACGCTCGGCGACCCGCTGACCGACCTGGGCCTGCTGGTGATGTACAGCGTGCCGCTGGAGCTGCCGAACTCCCCCATCTCCACGACCGCCTCGGCCGCCGGTCACCCGTCGCCCGCCGAGCTGATCGAGCGGTACGCGGCCCGCTCGGGCCGCGACGTCTCGGCCGTCTCCTGGTACACGGCGTTCGCCTGGTTCAAGCTCGCCGTGATCCTGGAGGGCATCCACTACCGGTACACGCTGGGCCAGACGGTCGGGCGCGGCTTCGACCGGATCGGGGAGCTGGTCCCCGTCTTCATCCAGCACGGACTGACCACTCTCCAGGAAGGCTGAGTCGATGGACTTCGCGTTCGACGCGCGCACCGAGGAACTGCGCGGGAAGCTGCTCGCCTTCATGGACGAGTACGTCTACCCGGCCGAGGCGGTCGCGGAGGAACAGCGGGCCGCGCTGGCGTCCCCCTGGGACACCCCGGCCGTGGTCGAGGAGCTGAAGGCCGAGGCACGCAGGCAGGGCCTGTGGAACCTCTTCCTGCCCGACACCGAGTACGGCGCGGGGCTCACGAACCTCCAGTACGCGCCGCTCGCCGAGATCACCGGCCGCTCCCCGCAGCTGGCGCCGACGGCCCTGAACTGCGCCGCGCCCGACACCGGGAACATGGAGGTGCTGACGCAGTTCGGCGACGAGCAGCAGAAGAAGCAGTGGCTGGAGCCGCTGCTGGCGGGGGAGATCCGCTCGGCGTTCGCGATGACCGAGCCCGAGGTGGCCTCCTCCGACGCCACCAACATCACCACCCACATCCGGCGGGAGGGCGACGAGTACGTCATCTCGGGCCGCAAGTGGTACATCTCCGGCGCGATGAACCCGGACTGCAAGATCTTCATCGTGATGGGCAAGACGGACCCCGAGGGCGCGGACATCCGCCGCCAGCAGTCCATGGTGCTCGTGCCGCGCGACACCCCGGGCGTCACCGTCAAGCGGGCGATGCAGGTGTTCGGCTACGAGGACCACTACCACGGCGGTCACGCCGAGGTGATCTTCGACGACGCGCGCGTGCCGGTGACGAACCTGATCGGCGAGGAGGGCGGCGGCTTCGCCATCGCCCAGGCGCGGCTCGGTCCCGGCCGGATCCACCACTGCATGCGGCTGATCGGCATGGCGGAGCGGGCCATCGAGCTGATGTGTCGGCGGGCGGTGTCCCGGACGGCGTTCGGCAAGGCGCTCGGTCAGCAGGGTGTGGTGCACAACTGGATCGCGGACGCGCGCGTGACGGTCGAGCAGCTGCGGCTGCTGGTGCTGAAGACCGCCTGGATGATGGACACCGTCGGCAACCGGGGCGCCCACACCGAGATCCAGGCCATCAAGATCGCCACCCCTCGCGCGGTGGTCGACATCATCGACCGGGCGATCCAGCTGCACGGCGCGGGCGGGGTCAGCCAGGACTTCCCGCTGGCCGAGCTGTACGCCGGGGCGCGCACACTGATGATCGCGGACGGCCCGGACGAGGTGCACCAGCGGTCGCTGGCGCGGCGTGAGCTGAAGAAGTACCTGTAGGGCACGCGGTAAGGGGCGGTCGTCCATGGCGACCGCCCCTTACCCGTACGCCCCGCGCCTCAGGGCCGCAGCGCTCTCAGCAGCAGGTCCGCCAGGTGGTCGGCGACCTCCTGGGGGCTCATCGGGCCGTTCGGGCGGTACCACGTGGACAGATGGTGGACGGAGCCGAAGTGGTAGTCCACCACCAGGTCGGCCGGGGTCGCCGTGGAGAAGACTCCGGCCTCCTGGCCCTCCTCCACGAGCGCGCGGAAGCGTTCGTGGTAGCGCCGGCGCTCGGCGCGGACCTGCTTGTTCTTCTCGGGGCTCAGATGGTGCATCGAACGGAAGAAGATCATCGCGTCGTCGAGGTTCTCGATCGTCGTGACGACGACGTCGGCCGCCGCGCCCCGCAGCCGCTTCTCGATCGGCTCGTCGGCGTCCGCGAAGGCGTCCAGACGCTCCTGCTGGACGCGGAGCATGCGCGCGTACACCTCGTGCAGCAGATCGTCCTTGGAGCCGAAGTAGTGGTACAGCGCTCCCTTGGTGACGCCGGCCGCCTCGACGATCTCCTGTACGGAGGTCCGGTCGTAGCCCTGCTCGGCGAAGAGCCGGGTGGCGGCGGCGAGGAGCCGTTGCGGAACAGGGGCCTCCGAGCCGTCCGTCGTCCTGGGCACTGCCGCCACCTGCCTTCCTTCTCGTTCTACCGGTCGTGCGTGCGGGAACGCAGTTCCCGACGGAGGATCTTCCCACTTGCCGTCTTGGGCAGGTCGGGCAGGATCTCCACCTGGCGGGGGTATTTGTAGGCCGCCAGTCTGTCCTTGCAGTAAGCGGCGAGCGTATCGGCATCCGCGTCCGCTCCGGGACGCAGGCTGATGTACGCCTTGACGGTCTCGCCCCGGTAGCCGTCGGGCACGCCGACGACGGCGGCCTCGCGGACGGCGGGATGGGTGTACAGCACGTCCTCGACCTCGCGCGGCCAGACCTTGAAGCCGGACGCGTTGATCATGTCCTTCTTGCGGTCGACGACGTACAGCCAGCCCCGCTCGTCCATGAACCCGATGTCACCGGTGCGCAGTTCGCCGTCGGGGAAGGTCTCGGCGGTCGCCTCGGGCCGCCGCCAGTAGCCGGGGACGACCTGCGGCCCTCGTACGACGATCTCGCCCTGCTCGCCGAAGGGGACCTCCTCGCCCCGGTCGTCGACGATCCGTACGACGGTGTCGGGTCCCGGCAGGCCCACGGCGAGGGTCCCGGAGGCCGGGTCGACGGGCGCCTCGTGCTGGGGCGGGACGGAGGCGCAGGGCGCGGTGCACTCGGTGAGCCCGTAGCCGTTGCGGATGTACGGCCCGAAGCCCGCCCGGAACTTCTCCACCAGCGCCGGCGGTACGGGGGCGCCGCCGGAGGAGATGTTGACGAAGGAGGAGAAGTGGTCGGGGGTCGCGGCCGGGTGGGCGGCGAGCGCCATGAAGGCCGTGGAGGGGCCGACGGTGTAGTGCGGCCGGTGCTCGGCGAACGCCTCCAGCACGACGCCCGCCTCGAAGCGGTACGTCAGCACCAGGGTGCCCGCGCTGTTCAGGCAGGCGCCGAGCTGGCACACCATCCCGGTGATGTGGAACAGGGGCGCGAGGGCGTAGTAGACGGGCGCCTCGGGCAGATGGAGCCCCCTGCTCTGCCGCTCGGCGTTGGCCATGATGTTGCCGTGCGTGTTGGTCGCGCCCTTGGGGGTGCCGCTGGTGCCCGAGGTGTAGCTGATCAGGGCGATGTCGGCGGGGGCGAGGTCCGGGACCTCGGGCGCCTTGTGCCCGGCGCGGGCGACGGCGGTGAGGTCGTCGGCGTCCGGGGCCTGCGGAAGCCGCTCGAAGGTCAGCACGCGCGCGTCGCCGCGGGTCTGGAAGTCCAGCTCGCAGGCGGTGAGCACGATCCGCACCGGCGAGCCGTCCGCCGTCTCGCGCAGATACGACTCCCAGGCCCGGTCGGAGCAGACGAGCGCGGCCACCTCGCCGTCCCGCAGGACGTGGGCGACCTCCCCCGCCTTGTACATGGGGTTGACGGGGACGACGATCGCGCCCGCCTTCCAGGCGCCGAACAGGGCGAGGACGAAGGCCGGGGAGTTCTGCAGCAGGACCGCCACCCGGTCGCCGCGCTCCAGACCGCGCGCGGCGAGGTGCCCGGCGACGGAGTCGCTGAGCTCGTCCAGCTCGCGGTAGGTGAGCCGGCCGTCGAAGTAGGCGAGGGCGGTGCGGTCCGGGGCCTCGGCGACGGACCGGCGCAGCGCCGCCACCAGCGAGTCGGCGGGGTCGATCGGGGCCCGCTGGACGTCGTCGAGCAGGGCCACCCAGGGCTTGGCCGCGTAACGCGAGACGCTCATTCGGCCGCCTCCCACTTCTGCTGGAGGTGGTTCATGTTGCCCAGCCAGCGGTCGGGTTCGGCGGCGCGCGCCTGGTAGTAGGCGGCCACCTCCGGGTGCGGCAGGATCAGGAACCGGTCCTCCTCCATGCCCTTGAACAGGGCGTCCGCCACGTCCTCCGGCTCGATCGCGGTCGGCTTGAGCACCAGGTCGCCCGCGCTGCCGGTGGCGTCCAGCATGTCGGTGCGCACGCCCTGGGGGCAGATCGCGTGGACCTTGATCCCGCGGTGGCGGTAGGTGAGCGACAGCCATTCGGCGAAGGCGTAGGCGCCGTGCTTGGTGACGCTGTACGGCGCGGCGCCGATCATCGTGAGCAGTCCGGCGGCGGAGACGGTGGAGACGAACCGCCCACTGCCCCGCTCCAGCCAGTCCGGCAGCAGGGCCTCGGCCGCCCGCACATGGGCCATCACGTTGACGTCCCAGGCCTGCGCCCACACGGCCTCGCCGGCCGCCTCGGAACCGCCGGAGGCGACCCCGGCGTTGGCGCAGTACACGTCGACGGTGCCGCCGAGCGCCTCCCGGGCGGGGCCGACGATCGCGGAGGCATCCCCGGGCACGGCGACCCCGCCGATCTCGTCGGCGACGGCCTGCGCCCGCCCCGCGTCCAGGTCGTTGACGACGACTCTGGCCCCCTCGGCGGCGAACCGCCGGGCCAACGCGGCCCCGATCCCGCCTCCGGCCCCGGTGACGACGACTCCAGCACCCTGCACGGCAACCACCATCGGTCTCCTTCGACACGACGCGACACGGCTCAGCAGGGCCCAGACTAACCGGTCGGTATGTTGCGGGAAAGGGGCTCCCGAAGGCGCCCCCCGAAGGGGCGCGGGGCTGTATCGATATGCGGCTCCGCCGCGTGGGCGCGAACGGCCCCCACGAACCCGCACCCGAAACACAACCCATGACGTATGGCCAAGTTCGCCGGTTAGCAGGACGATACGCCGCACATCGCACAAGCCCGGGGGACGGGAGCGAAGCCACATGGCACAGCCGACGATGAGCGTGAGCCCGTACTGGGAACTGACCTTCGACGCGGACGGCGACACGGACACCGCACAGCGCGACCGCCTGTTGACCGGGGTGCGGAAGAGCGGGATCCACGACCTGATCCTCTTCTCCCACGGCTGGAACAACGACCGCTCCGGCGCCACCCGCCTCTACAGCGCCTTCTTCGCCCCGATCCCCGCCCTCGCCCCGCCGGCCGCGAGGATCGGCTACGCGGGCGTGGTCTGGCCGTCGATGCGCTTCTGCGACGAGCCGATCCCGGACTTCCCGCACACCGCGGCGGCGGTCTCGACCCCGGGCCTGGACGACGGCACCCGGCACGCGCTCCTGGAGACCTTCCCGGGCCGGGCCACGGTGGTCGAGAGCATCGCACGGCTGCTGGAGCAGCGCCCCCCGGAGGAGAGCGAGCTGGAGGAGTTCGGCCGGCTGGTGCGGGAGCTGGTGGACGCGGTCCCGCCGGGCCCGCAGGCGCCGTTCGCCGCCGACACCCTCGCCGAGGGCGTGCCGCAGGACGAGCCGGAGATGTTCACCGGGTCGACGGCGGCGGCCTGCACCGGGTTCGCGACGGCCCTGGCCGGCCTCGGCGGCGACGGCGACGGCGAGGTACGCGGCTTCGCGCTGCCCAACCCCTGGGACGGGGCGAAGGAACTGCTGCGGCAGGCGACGTACTACGCGATGAAGCGGCGCGCGGGGACGGTCGGCGAGCGGGGGCTCGGGCCGCTGATCGGGCGGCTGGCCAAGGCGGCACCCGGGGTGCGGGTGCATCTGGTGGGCCACAGCTTCGGCGGCCGGCTGGTGTCGTTCGCGCTGCGCGGGCTGCCCGAGGGGGTGCGCACGGTGAAGTCGGTGACGCTGCTCCAGGGCGCCTTCTCGCACTACGCGTTCGCCGCGCAAGGGGTGCTCCAGGGACACCAGAACCGGATCGACGGTCCCCTGGTGTGCTGCTACTCGCGGTTCGACCAGGCGCTGGGCACGATGTACCCGCTGGCGTCCAGGATGGCCGGCGACGCCCGGGGGCTCGTCGGGGAGGTCCTGGGGGCCAAGTGGGGCGCCATGGGGCACGACGGGGTGCAGTCGGTGCCGGACACGCGCGCGTACCGGCTCGCCGAGGCGCTGGCCGACGGGAGGCTGCCGGCCTCGGGGTGCGTGAACATCGACGCGGCCGAGGTGGTCCGGCGGGGCGGGGCGCCGGCCGGGGCGCACAGTGACATCGTGCACCCCGAGCTGGCGCGGGTGGTGCTGGCGGCGGGCCGCATCACCTAGGACGCGGCCCGCCGTCGTACCGGCTAGCGGTGGGACGTGAACTCGACCACCTGCTGGAAGGTGGGCCGGTTCTGCCAGCTGATGTTGTAGTGCTTGATGCCGCCCAGGGTGCGCTGGACGATCGAGTCGGCGCACCACTGGTCGCCCGCCGAGCACAGGGTGTCACCCGGGTAGACCTGGGCCGCGGTCTTGCCGGCCGCCGTCTTCAGGGTGCTGATCAGGACGTCCCGGCAGCCGCTGAGCGTGCCGCCGCCGCAGTACTTCTGCGTCAGCCCGCCCTGCACGGTCTGGCCGAGCACGGCCCGGATGTCCTTGTCGACATAGCTCCACCAGCCGTACTGGAAGGAGCTTCCGGCGTGCGCCCCGGTCGGCCCGTGGGCGGCCGAGGGGGACTCGTCGATCGGGAGGTTGGCGGTGATCGCGGTGTACAGGTCGGTGCCGAGACCGGGTTCGAACTCGCCCTGGACCAGCAGCGGCCACCAGGCGTCCAGGATGCGGATCGCGTCGGCGTTGGCGTAGGTCTTCGAGCCGGCCGAGGTCTCGGTGCGCTTGCCGCCCGCGGTCAGCCAGGTCTGCAGCTTGGTGACCGCCGCCGCGGCCGTGGAGTCGGTGACCGTGGAGCTGTTGATCACCTTCAGCAGGTTGGGCAGGACGTCCTCGGCGCGCAGGTCCGCGAGGGAGGCGTCCGCCATGGCCTTCACCAGGGAGGCCCGGGTGACCCCGCCGGCCGCGACCAGCGCCTTGACCCGGCTCTCCAGGAGGTTGCCGCGGTGCACCGAGCCGTCGCCCCAGGAGGCCGTGGTGTAGTTCAGGGCCTGTTTGTTGTTCCAGGAGATGTAGTAGTCCTGGTCGATGGAGTTGGGGTGCTCCGAGGCCGCGGTGTACGTGGCCGTGTTGGTGGCCGGCACCCAGTTCTTCCACTCGTACGCCGCCTGCGCCCACACCGGGAACTCGGAGTCGACGCCGCTCGCGCGCACCGGGTTGTTGCCACTGTTGTAGTACGCGGTGTGGGTGGAGTCGGCGTAGAACCAGTTGAAGGTGTAGTTGATGTGCTGCACCGCGCTCTGGAAGGTCTGCGGGCTCTTGACGTAGTCCGGGTCGTTCAGCATCTGGAAGCCGATGATGGAGTCGGCCTCGTGCATGAACGACGAGCGCAGGGTGGTGTAGGCGACCTTCTTGCCGCCGACGGTCGCCCGGTACTCCACGGGGCCGTACTTGGTGCGGTACACCCGCATCGTGTACGAGCCCGCGGCGGTGTCGTCGGCGGTGGTCGGCTTCCAGGTGTTCTTCTGCTCGACCACGTCCATGGCCGTGCAGGTGCCGTGGTACAGGTAGTGGTAGTCGTCCTGGCACAGTTCGACCGCGTAGGTGTCGATGATGTCCTGGCCGGAGGTCGTGGCGGACCACGAGTAGTCCTGGCCGCGGCCCAGTTCGACGTACATGCTCAGCCCCGCGAAGGAGGCGCCGCGGGCGCTGATGCCCGGGCCCTGGATCTCCTGGAGCATGAGCAGCTGCGGGGCGAAGTAGCCGGTCTGCGGTCCGAAGACGGCGATCGGGTGGCCGCTCGCGGTGTACTTGCCGCTGACGACGAGGGCGTTGGACATCCCGCGCCGGGCCGAGCTGAGGGCGGTCGCGGTGGCCGCCGCGGCGGTGGCGGAGGCGCTCTGGTCGCCGCCGGTGCCGGTGGCGTCGTAGACCAGCGGCTGGGTGCTGACCGAGCCGGAGTCCGGCAGCGCCTGGCCCTGCGCGGTGTCGGGCTTGGCGCCGTACGGGAAGCTCTCGCCGTTGTGGACGGTGAGGGCGGCCTCGGGGTCGTTGCGTTCGCGGAACGCCTCCCAGGCCTTGGTGCCCTCCGTCACGCCGTACTTCTCCTGCGCCTCGAGCAGCGAGATGGCGTTGTTGACCTCGCCCCCGCCGCCGGAGCCGAAGAGGGCGCCGATCACCGAGGCGAGCGCCACCATGTCGGTGATCTTGAAGTGGTCGATGGTGCCCGCGTTGGTGATTGAGTCCTTGTGGCCGGTCAGGACGTACTCACCGGGGAAGTAGCGACCGCTGTCGGAGGCGTCGATGTAGGAGTTGATGCCGTCGAGGTAGGCGTTCGCGTCCGCGAGGGCCTGCTGGCCGCGGGTGCCGTTGTTCGCGACGGCGTTGTCGATCTGGGCCTGGAGGTCTGCCTCGGTGTACGGAGCGTTGCGCCAGAACTGCTGCTCGAGACCCTGGTTGGCGGGGTCGCCGCCGGCGAAGGTGGTGAGCTGTCCGCGGCCGACGTGGCGGAAGACGTCCATCAGCCACAGCCGGTCCTGGGCGGCGGCATACCCGGCGCCGAACTCGGTGCCGTATCTGGTGGTACCGGTGATGTGCGGAACGCCCGTCTTCTTGTCGCGGACGATCGTCACATCGGTGCGGCCGGCGGGGTTCAGGGTGGAGGCGACTTGATCGGAAGCGACACCGAACGACGCGTCGTTGAAGAAGGTGTTGATCGTGGCGTTGGTGAGGCCGGAGTAGCCCTTGGCCAGGTTGGCGTAGGGGCCGAGCTGGTCCTCGGCGTGGTCGGGCTGGGTGCCGAAGGCCTGGTTGACCAGGATCTGCGCGAGGGTGGCGTTGCCGTTCTCGCCGGGCGGCAGGATGTCGGAACACTGGCCGCCGCAGTAGTCGTTCGCGGCGGTGACGTCGGCCGCCGCGGCCGTCGTCTGGGCAAGGGGCGACAAAAGACCGGCAATGAGCGCGCATATGGATGCGGTCTTCAGGAACCCGGGGAATCTGCCGGGAGTTCTCAGTCTGTCGAGAGTGAAGCGGGGGGTTCGCCGTGGCATCGGCTGCTCCTAGCGACGCGGGGGAATCGGCGGAAGGTTACCGGCGGTATCCCCGGGATTGAAGATGAACATGCGTCAAGTTTTCGGCAGGTGGCGGCCCGTGGAGATCGGAGGGAGCCGAATCGCATGTCGATACGTCTATTCGACGACGTCCGTACGACGACGCCGAAGTGACCGAAGTACAGGTGCAGATGTGACGGAGGTGCAAGGCGATGGCGGGTTTCCGGAGTCTGGCGAGACAGGCGCGAGACGCTCGGTGCGATCTGGCACTGCGGCGTTACTCGCTCCGCAAGTGCCTTGAACGGTTCGCCCCCTACGGGCACCGGGCGACCTGGGACCATCTGTGCTCCCGGGCCGGGTTCGGGCCCGAGGACCGCTCCCCCGACCCGGCGCGGCTCGTGGCCGCGTTGGACGAGCTGGAGGAGGCGCGGGCGGTCTGGCTGGCCTACGAGGTCGAGTTCGCCGAGCGCCGCAAGAAGGAGAAGCACGACGGGCTGCGCAGGCCGGGCAGCGTCGACGACTGGCACCGGCTCACCTGGGGCGGCTTCGGCGTGGCGTGGTGCGACGACCCGCGGGTCCACCCCCGTGCACCGCTGGCCGAGGTGCTGCGCCGGCTGATCAGCGCGCTGGAACGGGAACCGGGTCACTCGTGTCCGGTCTGCGGCGGCGAGCGCCTGCAGTGGAAGTACGACCTGGACCACGAACCGTCGTCGGGGCCGGTCTGCGCGGACTGCGGCATCCTCGTGCCGCGGCCCGTCCTCACCCCCGAGGCGCTGGCGTACGCCCGGCGCGGACGGCTGCTGGTGTCGGTGTCGGCCTGAGGTCCCCCTGAGAGCACGGGAGCGCGAGAGCACGCCGGGGGTGCGCCGGGGATGCCGCACCCCCCTTGGATACCGATTCGGGTACCGATGCCGATCGGCGCCCGGGGCTCAGTCGGCGACGGAGGGGCCGTACCAGTACGGGTGCGCCCAGCGTTCGCCGTGCGGCAGGGCCAGGAGTTCGGCGCGCAGCGCGAGATCGTGCTCACCCGCCGTGCGCAGGCAGGCGGGGGCGCGTGCGGCGAGCCAGGCCTGGAGCGCGGCGAGGACGGCGGGCTCGTCGTCCGGGGCCCACCAGGAGAACGGCAGCTCGTCGAAGACGAGTTCGCACTCCCATCGCACGGCGCAGTCCGCGAGGTGCGCGTCGGCTACCGGGCCGGGCTCCCAGCGGTCGAGGAGCGGGGCGAGGTCGTCGAGGATCAGGACACAGGTCTCGAACACGTACGCGACCGGGTACGGCGGGGTGAGCGTGGCAAGGGTGTCCTGCCACCAGGCGAGCACGAACGCCTCTATCGCCGCCGCCTGTTCGGCCGGCCAGGTGCGCCAGGCCGCCCGCGCGATACCCGGGACACCCCAGCCGATGCCGTCCAGGGTGCCGTCGGCGAGGGCGTGTGCGGTCTGCGGGAGCAGCCGGCGCATGGACGCGGTGTGGTCGTCGAAGTGGAGGGAGCCCTCGAAGGCGTACCTCCGCAGGACGTCCGGGGGGACGCGTGTGTACGGGGTGCGCAGGTACGCGGTCTCCTCGGGCAGGTGACAGAGTGCGCAGCCGGTCTCGTGCGGACTGGCGAAACCGTTGAAGACCGTGTCGATGTCCGCGAGGGCGGCGGCGAGGGCCGTGGAGGGCATGGGAGTTCGTCCTGCCGGGACTCCGTGCGCGTCGGCTGCGCGAGGGCGCGGCCGGCGGCCGAAGAGCGCGACGTTACCAGCCCCTAATCGACTGGCTCCACCCCTTTCCCGCAAGGACAGTTGGGGATGATGAAACCTTGCTGAGGAACCGAAGGAGCCCCTCGATGTCGACGCTGCGCGTCACCGCCGAAGTCCTGACCGTGCACGAGCACCCCAACGCCGACGCCCTCGAACTGGCCCAGGTCGGCCTGTACCGGGCCGTCGTCGCCAAGGGCGCGTACCGCACCGGTGAGGCCGCCCTCTACATCCCCGAGCAGGCGGTGCTGCCGTCGGCGCTGGTCGAGGAGCTGGGGCTGACCGGGCGACTGGCGGGCAGCAGGTCGGACCGGGTGAAGGCGGTGCGACTGCGGGGCGAGCTGTCGCAGGGCATCGTGTGCCGGCCGAAGGCGCTGGCGGAGGTCGATCTGGTGCGGGCGGCGGCGGAGGGCACGGACTTCGCGGAGCGGCTCGGCATCGTGAAGTGGGTGCCGCCGATCCCGCCCACCATGAACGGGGACGTCGAGGCGGCGGCGGATCTGCTGCCGTGGGTCGACATCGAGAACATCCAGCGCTACCCGGGCATCTTCGAGCCCGGCGAGCCCGTGGTCCTCACCGAGAAGCTGCACGGTTCGGCGTGCCTGCTGACGTATGTCGCGGGCGACGGGCGGGTGCATGTGTCCTCGAAGGGCTTCGGCGCGAAGTCGCTGGCGCTGGTGGAGGACCCGCGGAACCTGTACTGGCGGGCGGTGCGCGGCCACGGCGTCGCGGAGGCGGCGGCCCGCGTCGCCGAGCGGCTCGGGGCACGGCGGGTCGGTGTCTTCGGGGAGGTGTTCGGCGCCGGGGTGCAGGACCTGACGTACGGCGCGGACGGGCGGCGCGAGACGCTCGGGTACGCGGTGTTCGATGTGTCCGTGGAGGTCGGGGGTGTGGTGCGGTGGCTGGACGCGGCGGAGGTGACGGGGCTGCTGGAGGGGGTCCTGCCGCTGGTGCCCCGACTGTTCGAGGGGCCGTACGACAGTGAGGCCGTCCTCGGGATCGCGACCGGCCGGGAGACCGTGTCCGGGCGCGGGCTGCATCTGCGGGAGGGCGTGGTGATCCGCCCCGCGACCGAGCGGTACAGCCCGGTGACGGGCGGCCGGGCGATCGCGAAGGCGGTGAGCGGCGCGTATCTGACCCGGAAGGGCGGGACGGAGTACGAGTAAGGGGACGGGACTGTCCCGACCCAGGGGCGCGGGGAACCGCGCGAACGGCCACGACGGCGCCGCAGCCGTACGACGGACGCCGCGCCCCCTACCTCCGGCGTTCGCCCAGCAGGCGCGACCCCGTCAGGCGGTCACCGAAGACGTCGTCCGGGTTGGACAGCACGCACGTGTCCAGGGAGAGGCAGCCGCAGCCGATGCAGTCGGTGAGGTGATCCCGCAGGCGGTTCAGTTGCTGGATGCGTCGGTCCAGTTCCGCCCGCCACCTCTCGGAGAGCCGCGCCCAGTCCTCGCGGGTGGGCGTGCGCTCCTCGGGGAGCTCCAGGAGTGCCTCGCGGATCGTGGCGAGGGGGATCCCGACCCGCTGGGCGGCGCGTACGAAGGCGACCCTGCGGAGCGTGTCGCGGTGGTAGCGGCGCTGGTTGCCCGCGGTCCGGCGGCTGGTGATCAGCCCTTTGGACTCGTAGAAGTGCAGGGCGGAGACGGCGGCGCCGCTGCGTGCGGCGAGCTGCCCGACCGTCAGCTCGTGAACCTTCTCGGGAATCTGCGGCACCCCTCGAACCCTACCGCCCCCGTCCGCTACCATGCTAAGCAGTCGCTTAGCAGATGAGACCGCGCGAGAGGGCCCGAGACGACATGGCAGAGCCGAGGATCTTCACGTCCGCCGAGGAACTGAAGGCGGCGGTGGGCGAGCAGCTGGGATACACCGACTGGCTGGAGATCGACCAGAAGCGGATCGACCTGTTCGCCGACGCCACCGGTGACCACCAGTGGATCCACGTCGACCCGGAGAAGGCCGCCGCGGGCCCGTTCGGGACCACCATCGCCCACGGGTATCTGACCCTGTCCCTGCTGCCGCTGTTCGGACCGCAGCTGATCACCGTCGAGAACGTGAAGATGGGCGTCAACTACGGCACGAACAAGGTGCGTTTCCCCTCGCCCGTCCCGGTCGGCTCCCGGCTGCGCGCCACCGCGACGATCACCGGCGTCGAGGACGTCACCGGCGGTGTCCAGGTCACCGTCGTCTTCAGCGTGGAGCGCGAGGGCGGGGACAAGCCGGTGTGCGTCGCGGAGTCCGTCTCCCGGTACTACCTCTAGGGCCCCGGGCGCGGCCCCTACTCCGCCGCGCCCACCATCCGCAGCACGAGGTCGGCGTAGAGCGCGCCGACCTCGTCCGGTGTGCGGGGTCCGTCGACGTTGAACCAGCGGGCCACGTCGATGCACAGGGAGAGCACGGCGAGCGTGGTGCCGTGCACGTCGATGACCTGGAACTCCCCCGCCGTCACCCCGTCCTGGATGATCCCGCGCACCTCGGCGTCGACCTGCCGGCGGAGGCCGAGGATCTCGGCGCGGGCGTCGGGCCCGAGGGCGTCGAGTTCGTACTGGACGACCCGGGCCGTGGTGCGCCGCCCGGCGTGCCAGCGGACGAAGGAGCTCACGGCCTCCGCGAGCCGCTGGGTCGCACTGCCCTCGCCGGCCGCCGCCGTGCGCAGGATGTCCAGCGCCCGGTCGTGGCCGATCCGGCTGATGCGGTGGAGCAGCTCTTCCTTGGTCTTGTAGTGGATGTAAAGGGCGGCCGGGCTCATGCCCGCGCGGCCCGCGATGTCACGGGTCGTCGTCGCGTGGTAGCCGCGTTCGGCGAACGCCTCCACGGCGGCGACGAGCAGTCGCCGGGCCGCGTCAGGGGTGACCTCGTCCCACGGCTCGATCTCGCCGCCGGCCGTCTCCTGAGCCGTACTCATCCCTCGCTCGCCCCTCTCGGTACAGTCGGTCCACCATACCGCCGAAGGTGAGCGGCCGCTTAGTGTGGCCGCTCAGCCCAGGGAAAACCCTCGAACCCGCTAGATCTTCTCGAAGGGGTCGTGCTCGGCGAGCAGTTTCTCCAGCCGGGCCTGGTCGACCCGGTTCACGATCGCCCCCGCCTCCTGCCGGTCACGGATCACCTTCGCCAGGGTGAAGGTGGAGGTCACCAGGTACAGGACCGCGATGGCCAGGAACGCGCGCACCCAGGCGTCGGCGTTCATCTGATAGATCCCGATCGCCGTGGCCGCCATGGCGATGGCGAAGGACGCGACGGCCTGCCCGTAGAACGCGGCCGTGTTCTGCTGTTTGACCGGTGTGTCACTCATGGGCGACAGGATCCCGCCGATGTGGCGCGCGCCATATCCGTACGCGTACTCAGACGGGTACTCAGAACGCCGACACTCCCGTCAGCGCCCGCCCGATGACCAGCTTCTGGATCTGGCTGGTGCCCTCGTACAGGGTCATCACCCGGGCGTCGCGCAGCAGTTTGCCCGCCGGGTACTCGTCGATGTAGCCGTAGCCGCCGAAGACCTGGAGGGCGTTGTTGGCGGCGCGGACGGCGGCCTCGGAGGCGAAGAGCTTGGCCTTGGAGGACTCGACGGCGAACGGCAGCCCGCGGTCGATCAGATCGGCGACCCGCCAGGTCAGCAGCCGGGCCGCGTCGACGTCCACGGCGATGTCGCTGATCAGCTCCTGGATCAGCTGGTGGTGGGCGATGGACCTGCCGAACTGCTCGCGCTCGCCCGCGTACCGCACGGCCGCGTCCAGGGCGGCCTGGGCTATGCCGACACAGCCCGCCGCGACCGACATCCGGCCCTTGGCGAGGGCGGACATGGCGACCGAGAAGCCCTTGCCCTCCGCGCCGAGCAGGGCGGACGCGGGCACCCGGACATCCTCGAGGACCAGTTCGGCGGTGGCCTGGCCGCGCAGACCGAGCTTGCCGTGGACGGTGCGGCGGGTGAGGCCGGGGGTGTCGGCGGGGACCAGGAAGGCGGAGACGCCCTTGTGGCCGGGGGCGTCCGTGGAGCGGGCGAAGAGCAGGACGACGTCGGCCCAGGTGCCGTTGGTGATGAACATCTTGCTGCCGTTGATCACATACGAGTCGCCGTCGCGCACGGCCCGGGTGGCGAGGTTGCCCGCGTCCGAGCCGGTGCCGGGCTCGGTGAGGCCGAAGCAGCCGACCAGCGCGCCGGAGGTCAGCCCGGGCAGCCAGCGTCGCTTCTGCTCCTCGCTCCCCCAGGCCGCGATCGTCTTCGCGACCAGCCCCAACGACACCGAGACGATCCCGCGCACGGACGAGTCGCCGCGCCCCAGCTCCTCCGTGACCAGGCAGTACGCGAGATGGTCACCGCCCGATCCGCCGTACTCCTCGTCGATCGTCAGCCCCAGGAAGCCGACCTCGCCGAGCTTCTTCACGATGCCCCGGTCCACCTCCTCGGCACGGTCCCAGGCGATCACATGGGGGGTGATCTCGCGCTCGACGAAGTCCCGGGCCAGCCGTCGGACGGCCTCCTGCTCGTCACTGAGCCCCAGATGCACCACGAGAACACCTCACTTGAAAGCCGGACATTTAAATTAGCACTGCTAGTTTCTGGTCGCAGCCCTACTATGTGCGCCATGGCCCGACCGCGCAAGCCCCTTCTCAGCACCGACCGGATCGTCGAGACCGCACGGGCGCTGGTGGACGGGGAGGGCCTGGCGGCCGTCTCCACCCGCCGGCTCGCCGCCGAACTGGGGGTCAGCGGGCCCTCGCTCTACAACCACTTCCGCACCAAGGACGAGATCCTGGAGGCCGTCGCCGACTCGGTGAGCGCCCAGATCGACCTGTCGATGTTCGAGGACGGCCGCGAGTGGCGGACCGCGCTGCACGACTGGGCGGTCTCCTACCGCGCCGCCCTGCGCGACCACCCGAACATCGTCCCGGTCCTCGCCCAGGGCCCGGGCCGCCGCCCGGCCGGCCTCAGGGTCGCCGACGCGGTCTACGGCGCGATGGTGGCCGCGGGCTGGCCCCCCGCCCAGGCCACCTCCATCGGCGCCCTGATGCGCTACTTCATCATGGGCTCCGCACTGGGCTCCTTCGCCGGCGGTTTCGTCGACGACGCCGAGGCCTACGACCCCGCGGACTACCCCCACCTCGGCCAGGCCCACCTCCTGGCCGACCAACAGGAGAAGATCGACGAACGGGCCTTCGAGACGGGCTTGACGGCGTTGCTGGACGGCCTGGCCATGCAACACCGCGACCTGTCCTGATCCGAAGGGGCGCGGGGCCGTATCGACATGCGGCTCCGCCGCGTGGGCGCGACCGGCCCTCACGCACCCGCAGCCAAAACACTTCGGCGCCCACCGAACCGTCCGTCCCCCATCCTGGAAAACATGACCACCAGGGACACAAGGGCACGGGGCCTGGCCGCCCTCGCGGCACTGATCGCCGACGAAACCCGAGCCACCTGCCTCCTCGCCCTGCTGGACGGCAGGGCATGGACGGCCGGCGAGCTGGCCCGCCACGCGGGCGTCGCCCCGTCCACGCTCAGCGAGCACCTCGGCAAACTGGTCAGCGGCGGACTCCTGGCCGAGGAACGGCAGGGCAGACACCGTTACGTCCGCCTCGCCGACCCCCGCATCGCCGAGCTCGTGGAGGACCTCGCCGCCCAGGTCGCCCCGGACGCACGCCCGAAGACTCTGCGCGCCGCGACCGCGAGGTCCGCGATGGCGCGCGGCCGCACCTGCTACGACCACCTCGCCGGCCGCCTCGGCATCGCCCTCGCGGACGCGCTCGGCGCACGCGGGCTCCTGCGCCAGGACACCGGCTTCGCGCTGACCGACGTGGGACTGCGCTGGTTCGCGGCGGCCGGCATCCCGCTCGACCGGGCGGGCCGCCGCCCGCTGGCCCGGGCCTGTCTGGACTGGACGGAACGCCGCCCCCACCTCGCGGGGGTCGCGGGCGCGGCCCTGTGCCGGCACGCCCTCGACACCGGCTGGTGCGAACGGATCGGCTCCGAGCGGGCGGTCCGGGTGACGGCGGACGGGGAACGGGCCCTCGCCGATCTGCTGGGCGTCGAGCGGGCCGCTCTGCGCTGACGCACGCGTCCGAAATCCGCGAGCCGACTCGCCCCTCCTCTTTCTAGCCTCGGGAGCATGATGAACACCGCTCGTCGTCCGGAGCTGCTCGCCGCGGGTGCGGCCGGCTTCACCGTTCTGGCCTGGGCCTCCGCCTTCGTCTCGATCCGCAGTGCCGGGGGCGCGTACTCCCCGGGCGCACTGGCGCTGGGCCGGCTGCTGGCCGGTGCGCTGGTGCTGGGGGTGCTGTGTGCCGTACGGCGTGAGGGGTGGCCGCCGAGGGCCGCCCGGCGTGGGATCGCGGTCTCGGGCGCGCTCTGGTTCGGCGTGTACATGGTGGTCCTGAACTGGGGCGAGCAGCAGGTGGACGCGGGGACGGCGGCCCTGGTGGTGAACATCGGCCCGCTGCTCATCGCGCTGCTGAGCGCACGGTTCCTGGGGGACGCGCTGCCGCCGAGGCTGCTGGCCGGGATGGCGGTGTCCTTCGCGGGCGCGGTGACCGTAGGGCTGTCGATGTCGGGCGGGGGCGGGTCCTCGCTGCTCGGGGTGGTGCTCTGTCTGGTGGCGGCCGTGGCGTACGCGGGCGGGGTGGTGGCGCAGAAGCCGGCGCTCGGGCACGCGAGCGCGCTGCAGGTGACGGCGTTCGGGTGCGCGGTGGGGGCGGTGCTGTGTCTGCCGTTCGCCGGGCAGCTGGTCCGGGAGGCCGCAAAGGCTCCGGCGTCCGCCACCCTCAACATGGTCTATCTGGGTGTCGTGCCGACCGCGCTGGCCTTCACGACCTGGGCGTACGCGCTGGCCCGGACGACGGCCGGACGGATGGGGGCGACGACGTACGCCGTGCCCGCGGTGGTGGTGCTGATGTCGTGGCTGGCGCTCGGCGAGGTGCCGGGGCTGCTGACGCTGGCGGGCGGGGCGCTGTGTCTGGCGGGCGTGGCGGTGTCGCGGTCGAGGACGCGGCGGGCCGCGGCGGCGGAGCCGCGGCCCGAGGAGGAGGACGTGTCAGCGTGAGCGGGCCGCCCGGCCGGCGAGGACCTTGATGGAGATCAGCGCGAGCACGGCGAGGGCGACGATGTAGGCGGACACCGCGAGGGAGGTGCCCGTCGCCTCCAGCAGCAGGACCATGACGAAGGGGGCCAGGCCGCCGCCCGCGACGGCGGCGATCTGGTAGCCGAGGGAGGCGCCGGTGTAGCGCATCTCGGGGGTGAACAGTTCGGCGAAGAGGGCGGCCTGGGGGCCGTACATGATGCTGAGGAAGCAGCCGGCGACGAAGCTGCCGACCGCCAGCCACAGCAGTGAGCCCGTGTCGATCAGCAGGAACATCGGTACGGCCCACAGGGCGATGCCGGCCGCGCCGAACGCGTAGATCCGGATCCGGCCGAGACGGTCGGAGAGGGCGGCGGAGAGCGGGATCAGGGCCAGCTGGGTGAGGCTGACGCCGAGGGAGACGGCGAGCACGGGCCCGCGGGCCATGCCGAGCTCGCGGGTGGTGTAGTCGAGGACGCCGGTGATGAGGATGTAGAAGGCGGCCGTGTTCACGGCGAAGGAGCCGCCCGCGAGCAGGACCGTGCCGAGGTGCTCGCGCAGGATCATGCGCAGCGGGGAGTTCTGCCCGGACTTCTCCTGCTCGCTCAACGCCCGTTCGGCGGCCCGGAATTCGGGGGTCTCCTCGACGTGGGTGTGGATGTAGCGGGCGAGGACGAGGACGAACAGGCCGACCACGAAGGGGACGCGCCAGCCCCAGGCGGCGAAGGCGCTGTCGGTGGTGAGGGCGCCGGCGAGGAGGAAGGCGGTGTTGGCGGTCACCACGCCGATGGGGACGCCGAGTTGGACGACGCTGCCGTACAGGCCCCGCTTGCCCTCGGGGGCGTACTCGGTGGCCAGCAGCATCGCGCCGCCCCACTGGGCGCCGACCGCGACGCCCTGGACGACCCTGAGGAGGACGAGCAGGATCGGCGCGGCGACGCCGATGGTGTCGTACGTCGGGAGGAGGCCGATGGCGGTGGTGGCCAGGCCCATGAGGGTGAGCGCGAGGACCAGCATGGGCTTGCGGCCGCGCTTGTCGCCGAGTTGGCCCGCGACGATGCCGCCGATCGGGCGGGCGAGGAAGCCGACGGCGAAGGTGGCGAAGGCGGCGAGGACGCCGGCGGTGGAGCTGCCGGCCGGGAAGTACAGATCGCCGAGGACGAGGGCGGCGGCGATGCCGAAGACGAAGTAGTCGTACCACTCGACGGCCGAGGCGAGGGCGGCGGCGGTGGCGACGCGGCGGCGATGGGGGGGCGCCGGGGCCGCGGTGGGGGTCGGGTGAGCGGTGGGGAACGTGTCCATGCGTGCACACTCCAGGGGGTGCTCTGGGGACGTTCCGGGGAACATACTGACCGGACGGTATGTGGTCAACGGGCTGTGCGGAGCTTCTTCGGCCGGACCCGCAACCGGGCCCGGCCAAAGGGAGGGGAAAGAGTCGGAAAAGGACCGGGGGGTGTCCCTAGAAGACCACCAGGGACCGGCCGCCCTTGCCCGCGAGCATGTTCTCGAAGGCCGCCGGGATGCCGTCGAGGGCGATGTGTTCGGTGACCAGCGCGGAGAGGTCGAGGCGGCCCGCGCGGACGTGGTCGGCGAGCACCGGCAGGTCCCGCGCCGGGTCCGAGTTGCCGTAGACGCAGCCGGACAGGGTCCTGCCCCAGTGGAAGAGTTCCAGGGCGTTGAAGGTGACCTGCTGGTCCTTGCCGCCGATGCCGACGACGGTGGTGCGGCCGCCGCGCCGGCTGGACTCCCAGGCCGTACGGATGGTGACGGCGCGGCCCACGCACTCCACGGCCACGTCGACCCCCTGTTTGCCGGTGAGGCCGCGGATCTCGCGGGCCGTCCGATCGGAGGCGACCACGTACGCGGTGGCGCCCGCCGCCCGCGCCAGTTCCTCCTTCTCGGGGGAGACGTCCACGGCGACGATCGTGGAGGCGCCGGCGATCCGGGCGGCCTGCAGGGTGGCCAGACCCACCCCGCCCACGCCGAACACGGCGACGGTCTCACCGGCGCGGACGCGCGCGGAGTGGTGGACGGCGCCGTATCCGGTGAGGACCGCGCAGCCGAGGAGGGCAGTACGGCGGCGCGGACCATGGCGGCGATCTCCTCAGAACTGCAGGGACTTGGTCTGGAGATACTCGGCGAGACCGTGCGCGCCGAGCTCACGGCCGACGCCCGACTGCTTGTAGCCGCCGAACGGGGCGAGCGGGTTGAAGCGGCCGCCGTTGATGTCGACCTGGCCGGTGTCCATGCGCCGGGCGAAGGCGACCGCCTCGGCCTCCTCCCCCGCCCAGACCGCGCCGGCCAGTCCGTAGACCGTGCCGTTGGCGATGCGCAGGGCGTCCTCCTCGTCCTCGTAGCGGAGGATCGACAGGACCGGGCCGAAGATCTCCTCCTGGGCGACGGTCATCTCGGGGGTGACGTCGGCGAAGACGGTGGGTGCGACGAAGTAGCCGCGCTCGCGCGGGGATTCGGGGCCGCCCGCGACCAGCCGGGCGCCCTCGGCGACGCCCTGCTCGATGTAACCCCGCACGCGTGCCTGCTGCTTGGCGTTCACCAGCGGGCCGATGCGGTCGCCGTACTTGGCGGCGGCGGCCCCGGCCAGCTCGACGGCCTCCTCGTACCGGTCGCGGTGGACCAGCATGCGGGTCCAGGCGCTGCATGTCTGGCCGGAGTTGGACATCACGTTGGCGACGCCGACGTTGACCGCCCTGGCTAGGTCGGCACTCGGCAGGATGACGTTGGCGGACTTGCCGCCGAGTTCGAGGGCGACCTTCTTGATCGCGGCGCCGGCCGTGGCGGCGATCCGCCTGCCGACGGCCGTGGAGCCGGTGAAGGAGACCAGGTCGACGCCGGGGTGCTCGGCGAGGGCCTGGCCCGCGACCGGGCCGAGGCCGGTGACGAGGTTGAACACCCCGGCCGGGACCCGGGCCTCGTGGACGGCCTCGGCGAAGAGCTGGGCGGTGAGCGGGGTGTCCTCGGCGGGCTTGAGGACCACCGTGCAGCCGGCGGCCAGGGCCGGGGCGACCTTGGCGACGATCTGGTGCAGCGGGTAGTTCCAGGGCGTGATGGCGGCGACCACGCCGATCGGCTCGTGCAGGACGGTGGAGTTGCCGACCTTCTCCTCGAAGGAGTGCGTGGCGGCGAGTTCGGCGTAGGAGCCCGCGACCGCGATCGGCAGGCCCGCGTGGACCGCCTGGGCGAGGGCGGGCGGCGCGCCGAGTTCGGCGGTGACGGTCTCGGCGATCTCGTCCTTGCGGCTCGCCAGTGCGTCCCGGAGCGCGGTCAGGCGGGCGGCGCGCTCGGCGGGCGGGGTGGCCGCCCAGGCGGGGAGCGCGGCCCGGGCGGCCCGTACGGCGGCGTCGACGTCCTCGGCGTCACCGGCCGGGACCCGGGCGATCACCTGCTCGTCGGCCGGGTCGACGACCTCGATCACGTCCCGGCCCGCGGCGGGGCGCCAGGCGCCGTCGAGATAGATGCCGTCGTGTGCCTTCATCGCGTTCCTTCCGGCGGGGGTGGTCGTCCGCGCCCCAAACTAGCGTCGTTAGTTTTCCGGCACCAGGGGCCTCCGGGCGACTGCGCCACCACGGGTGAGTGCCCGACGGTGAGAAACCGGACGGTCTGGTTCGGGTCAGCGGGGGCGGGGGTCCGGTTCGAGTACGCGGGTGAAGTGGGCGAAGACGACGAGGTTGCCGTCGTAGCCGGTCCTGCGGTGGAAGGCGCCGCCGCAGGTGATCAGCCGCAGCTCGGGGCGGCCGCGGTCGCCGTACACCTCGCCGTTGGGGAAGTGCGCCTTCTCGTACTTGCGCAGGGCGTCGACGGCGTAGACGGCGGTACGGCCGTCGGCCCGGCGGACCTCGATCAGCTTGCCCCGCTTCAGCTCCGACAGGCCCGCGAAGACGGCCGGACCGCTGTCGGTGTCGAGGTGCCCGACGGCCACGGCGGTCCCCCGCTCGCCCGGCCCCGGACCGTCCGCGTACCAGCCGACACGGTGGGCGTCGTTCTCGGCGGGCGCGGGCAGCCGACGCCGGTCGTCGAGCCGGAGGTCCAGGACCGGGGCGTCCACGCTGATGTAGGGGATGAGGAGTCGGAGGGCACGGGAGTGCGGGAGGGAGGGGAGTGACGGGGGGACGGCCGCGGTGGAGCCGGGGCCGGCCGAGGTCGTTCCCGGGCGGCCGGGGCCGGCCTGGGTCGGCTGGGCGGGCCGGGGCGGGGGGCCCGCAGTGGGCTGCTGCGGGCGTACTCCGGGGGATCCGCCCGGGGAGTCGTGGGGTTCGCCGGGGGAAGGCGCGCTCCGGGGGCGGGAGTCGCCGTCCTGGGGGCGGGGCGAGGCGAGCGGGCCCCGGCCGTCGGCGGGGTCGCCGGGTTCCGCTCCGGCGACCCGGGCGGAGCCCCCCGGGCCGGCCGCCGCCGCGCCCGGGGGTTCCTCGTCCTGGGTCCAGTGCACGCACCCCGTGACCAGCGCGGCGGTCAGCACGACCGTCCGGGTCAGGCGGTAGGCGCGCGTGTGGTACCAGGGCCTGCGCCTGCGCCGCCGTCTACGCGGCGCCATGCGGACGGCGACGGAGCCGGAACCAGACCACTCCGCCGACCGCGGCCACGCCTACGGCGGCCGCACCGGCCACCGGACCGAAGGCCGCGTCCCGGGCGAGACCGCCGCCGCCGGCGGGCGGACCGCCGTGGGGGCCGCCGGGGTAGCCGTGCGGCGGCTTGGTGGTCGGGGGCTCGGTGGTGGGCGGCTGAGTGGTCGGGGGCTCCGTGGTCGGGGGCTGTGTGCTGGGGGTGCCCGTGGGAGTGCCGGTGGGGGTGCCCGTGGGGCTCGGCGAGCCGGAGGGGCAGTCGACCCAGAAGACCTTCTGCTTGCCCGCGCCGTCGCCGTCGGCCGTCGTGAAGGTGAGCTTGTAGTGCCCGTTGGGGAGCGAGATGTCCTCGCTGCGACCCGCCCCCGTGGCGTCGAGGGTGATCTCGCCGCTGGCGCCGTCCGGTCCGGACGACGGCGGCTGGGTCACGATGGTCCAGGAGGCGTGCTCGTTCGGGTCGAAGTTGAAGGCGTCCAGGTAGAAGAGGCAGACGTGCGGGTCGTTCTCCGGCAGTTCTACGCCGGTCTCGGCGTCGTGGATCTTGATGTCCCCGTTGGCGGCGGCGAAGGCGTGCACCCCGGTCAGGGCGCTCCCCGCGACGGTGAGGGCCGCGAGGGCGGCGATACGGGCGCCGGCGCGGCGGGGGCGGGGCGTGACGTGCATGCAGGCTCCTCCGAGTCAGATGATTTTCATACAAATCACTCTTCGTCTGACTCTTTGTCACATGCGCGCGCCCTACGAGGGGCGCCTCGCCCTACGCTCCGTCAACTGTCCCTCGTCCGGCCCACGCTCGACCCGGAACTGCGTGCCCCGGCGCCCCCTTCCGGCGCCCCGGCCCTCTCCGCCCTCTCCGCCCTCTCCGCCCCCTCGGCCACCTCGGCCGGCTTCGCCGGGGAGCGCAGCGCCACCCCCGACGACAGCAACAGCAGCGCGCCCAGCATCACGAAGGGCGCCGCCACCCCCGCGACCCCGGCGACCAGCCCCGCCGTGGCGGGCGCGGCGACCTGGCCGAGGCGGTTGCCGGTGAGCCGCAGCGCGAGGGCCGTGGAGCGGGCGCCGTCGGGCGCGGCCTGCACGACCGTCGTCATGGACAGCGGCTGCCCGACCCCGAGGCAGAAGCCGAGGACGGCGAGGATCACGCCGAGCGCCCAGACCGGCACCGGCAGCGCGATCCCCGCGCACAGCAGGGCCGCCAGCAGACAGGTCACCGCGAGCAGCAGCGTCCGGCCGAGCAGCCTGAGCAGCGGGGTGAGGACGAGCCGGCAGGCGATGGTGGCCGCCGCGCGGACGCTCAGCAGGACGCCGATCACCGCGGGCGCGATGCCCCGGTGTTCGCCGACCACCGGGAGATAGGCGGTGAGGATGTCGGTCGCGGAGAGCACGGCGAGGCTGACGAAGATGCCGGCCGGGACGCCCCGGGCGCGCAGGATGCGGCCGACGGGGACGCGCTCGCCGTCCGCCGTACGGGACTTGGACGTCGTATCGCGGTCCTCTATGCGCCACAGGGACGTGAACGCGACCGCGCAGCCCGCGCCCGCGACGAGCAGGGCGAGCGCGCTGCTGTGCGCCATGTCGTCGCCGCCGATCAGGGCGCCCGCCGCGACCGGGCCGACGAGTTGGCCGAGGGAGGCGCCGATGGTGAAGTGACCGAAGTTGCGGTCCTGTTCGTGCGGGGCGGACTGGCGGGCGACGAGCGACTGGGAGCCGATGACGAAGCACAGGTGGCCGAGGCCCATCACCCCGCTCCACAGGGCCATCGCCCACAGGGAGCCGGCGAGGCCGCTCAGGGCGCAGCCGCCCGAGATGAGGACCACGCCCACCGGCAGCAGCGGGGCGCAGCGGCCGTGGTCCGTGCGGCGGCCGAGCGGTACGGCGGCGAAGAGCGGCAACAGCGCGTAGACGCCCGCGATGACGCCGACGGCCCGTTCGTCGGCGCCCAGCGCGAGGGCCCGGTAGGAGACGGCGGGCCGGGCCATCGACACCGCCCCCTGCGCGAAGGAGAAGGCGATGACGAGTCGGAGCAGCCAGCCGCGGTTCCTGCCGGGCCTCACGAGGTCCTCCCTGTGCTCGGAGAGCGGGTGTGTGTCAGATGATGCCGAACAGCAGGCCCGCCCCGAGGATCACCAGGCAGGTCAGGGCGGCCCACTTGACCACGAAGCGGGTGTGGTCGCCGAACTCGACCTTCGCCATGCCGACCAGGACGTAGACGGCCGGGACGAGCGGGCTCGACATGTGCAGGGGCTGGCCGACGAGCGAGGCGCGGGCCATCTCCAGCGGCGTGACCCCGTGCGCGGCGCCGGCCTCGGCGAGGACCGGCAGGACGCCGAAGTAGAAGCCGTCGTTGGACATGAAGTAGGTGAGCGGGAGGCTCAGCAGACCGGTGACGAGGGCCATGTGCGGGCCCATGCCCGAGGGGATGACGTCGACCATCCACTTGGCCATGTGGTCGACCATACCGGTGCCCTGGAGGACGCCGGTGAAGACGGCGGCGGCGAAGACCATGCCGGAGACGTTGAGGACGTTGTCGGCGTGGGCGGCGAGCCGGGCCTTCTGGTCCGGGATGTGCGGGAAGTTGACGGTGAGCGCGGCGGCGGCGCCGAGCAGGAACAGCACCGGGATCGGCAGCCACTCCATGATCATGGCGGTGAGCAGGGTGACCGTGAGCAGCGCGTTGAACCAGTACAGCTTGGGGCGCAGGGTGGCCCGGTCGGGGTCGAGGCCCTGGAAGCCCTCGTCCTGCGGCTCCTCGGGGAGGGACGCGCCGCCGTTGCCCCCGGTGGCCTTCGTATCGGTGCCGGCGCCGGCGCCCACGAGGACGGTCTCGGCCTCCTGGGGCTCCAGCGCCTGGTCCAGCGTCAGCACGCCGAGCCGCTTGCGCTCGCGGCGGCCGAGGACGTACGAGAGGACGAAGACGAAGAGGAGGCCCACGGCCAGCGCCGGGATCATCGGCACGAAGATGTCGCTCGCGTCGAGCTTCAGCGCGGTCGCGGCGCGGGCGGTCGGGCCGCCCCAGGGCAGCGTGTTCATCACGCCGTTGGCCATGGCGGCCACGCCGGTCATCACGACCAGGCTCATCTTCAGGCGCTTGTACAGCGGGTACATCGCCGAGACGGTGATCATGAAGGTGGTGGAGCCGTCGCCGTCGAGGGAGACGATCGCGGCGAGCAGCGCCGTGCCGACGACGATGCGCAGCGGGTCGGCCTTGCAGAACTTCAGGATGCCCCGGACGATCGGGTCGAAGAGGCCGACATCGATCATCACACCGAAGTAGACGATCGCGAACATGAGCATCGCCGCCGTCGGGGCGAGGCTGCCGACGCCTGCGATGACATAGTCACCGAGCTTGGCGCCCTTTCCGACGAAGACGCAGAACAGCGCCGGGATCAGCACGAGCGCCGCGATCGGCGACATCTTCTTCATCATGATCAGGACCAGGAAGGTCGCGATCATGGCGAAGCCGAGGATGGTCAACATGAATGGATACCTAACGTTCGCCCTTGAACATCCCACCTGGGGGTCGGCGGTGCGTTGACGTTAGGTCCGTTCAATCGGCGTTAACAAGACGTTGACGCGCGAGCAATAAGCGCAATACTCCAGGTCACGGCGTTGCGACGAGTGCGGCGATCTCGACGGGCACGCCGTTGAGGACCGCGTTGCCCGACAGGGGGTCCAGCAGGCTGCCGTCGAGGAGCTGGTTGACGTTGACACCGGGGTCCGTCGCGGCGTGGCCGAGCCGGGTGCCGGGCCGGTCGTGGCCCCAGCCGTGCGGCAGGCTCACCACGCCCCGGCGCACGCCCTCGGTGACCTCGGCCGGGGCGGTCACCTCTCCCCCGGCGCCCTTCACCCGCACCGGCGCCCCGTCCCGTACGCCCAGCCGCTCGGCGTCCTCGGGGTGGATGTGCAGCGTGCAGCGGTTGGTGCCGCCGGTGAGGGCCGGGACGTTGTGCATCCAGCTGTTGTTGGAGCGCAGATGACGGCGGCCGACGAGGACGAGTCCGGCGGGCCGCTCGCGCAGGGCGGCGGTGAGCCGGGGGAGATCGTCGACGATCGGCTGGGGCAGCAGCTCGATCCGCCCGCTCCTGGTCTTCAGCGGCTGCGGCAGGCGCGGGGCGAGCGGTCCGAGGTCGATGCCGTGCGGGTGGTCGAGGAGGCGGGCGAGGGTGAGTCCCTCGGAGTCGGCGCCGAAGCCCTCGCCGTAGGGGCCGAGGCGGAGCATCAGGTCGAGCCGGCGTTCGACGCCCGTCTCGCCGGTGAGCCGCGTGGCGAGCTCCTGCGGGTCGCGGCCGTGCACGGGCGAGTGGGTCTCCTTGACGGCCTTGCCGAGGGTCTGCGCGATGACCAGGTCGTCGACGGCGGACGGGTCGGCGCCGTGCATCCCGGTGGCGGCCAGGACCAGCCGGGCGAGGATCTCGCTCTCGGCCATCCGGCCGGGCTCCAGCGGGACGGCCGGGGGCGAGTAGCGGACCTGGTTGCGCACGGCGAGCGCGTTGAAGGCGAAGTCGTGGTGCGGGCTCTGGGAGGGCGGGGGCGGCGGCAGCACGACGTCGGCGTGGCGGGAGGTCTCGTTGAGGTACGGGTCGACGCTCACCATGAAGTCGAGCGCGCCGAGCGCCTTGTCGAGGCGGTCGCCGTCCGGCGCGGACAGCACGGGGTTGGCGGCGACGGCGATGAGCGCGCGGATCGGCTCGCCCTCGTCCGTCGCGGTGTCGATCTCCTCGGCGAGCGCGGAGAGCGGCAGCTCGCCCTTCGCCTCCGGGTACCGGCTGACCCGGGAGTGCCAGCGGCCCAGCGCGAAGCCCCGGCCGGGTCCGGCCGGGCGGGGCGTCCGGTCGGTCGCGGCCAGCGGGAAGAGGGCGCCGCCGGGCCGGTCCAGATTGCCGGTGAGGATGTTGAGGACGTCCACGAGCCAGCTGCCGAGGGTGCCGAAGGGGACCGTGCAGCTGCCGATGCGGCCGTAGACGGAGGCGGTGGGGGCGGCGGCGAGTTCCCGGGCGAGGGCCCGGATGACACCGGCGTCGACATCACAGGCCGGGGCGACCGCCTCGGGGGTGAACTCCCGTACGGCGTCCCGGACTTCGTCGACGCCTTCGACGTGCGGGGCCAACTCCCCCAGGTCCACGAGGCCTTCCTCGAAGAGGACGTACGTCATCGCCGCGAGGAGGAGGGCGTCGGTGCCGGGCCTGATCTCGAGGTGCCGGTCGGCGAGCCTGGCGGTGCGGGTGCGGCGCGGGTCTATGACGGTGAGCGTGCCGCCGCGGGCCTTGAGCGCCTTCAGCTTGCCGGGGAAGTCGGGGGCGGTGCACAGACTCCCGTTGGATTCCAGGGGGTTGGCGCCGATCAGCAGCAGATGGTCGGTGTGGTCCAGGTCGGGCACGGGGATGGCGAGGGCGTCGCCGTAGAGCAGCCCGCTGGAGACGTGCTTGGGCATCTGGTCGACCGTGGAGGCGGTGAACAGGCTGCGGGTGCCGATCCCGGCGACCAGCACCGGCGGGTAGAGGGCGCCGGCCACGGTGTGGACGTTGGGGTTGCCGAGCACGATCCCGACGGAGTGCGGGCCGTACCGTTCGACGACCGGCCGGATCCCGGCGGCCACGGCGTCGAAGGCCTCCGCCCAGGTGGCCTCGCGCAGCTCCCCGTCCCGGCGGACGAGGGGGGTGCGGAGCCGGTCGGGATCCCCGTCCACGGCCCCGAAGCTGGCGCCCTTGGGGCAGATGAACCCCTTGCTGAACACGTCCTCCCGGTCCCCGCGGGCACCGGTGACCTTGCTCCCCTCGATGGTCAGCGTGAGGCCACAGGTGGCCTCGCACAGGGGGCAGATTCGCAGGGCGGTGCGGGACACGGGTCCTCCCGGGGGGCGGCGGCGTTGCCTTGGTGCGGCCGAGCATACCGAGCGGTATGGGCAACGGCGAGGGGTCCCCCGACTCGGCCGATGAGGATCACACCGCTGCCGGCGCCGACGAGGCGGGTCAGTCCAGCACCCGTCCCAGATAGGCCCGCAGCAGCTCCCGCATCTCCGCGATCACTTTCGCGTCGCCCTCCGGGTCCACGCGGAAGGCCAGCTGGACGAGGGTGTCGGCGGTTTCGACGGCGATGAGGAAGGTGCGGCGCAGGTCGTCGTCGGGGGTGCGGTCGAGGTGGACGGAGAGGAGGTCGGCGAGGCGGTCGGCGACGCGGTGGTTGGGTTCGGCCTGGCGGGCGCCGACCGGGATCTGGTTGCCGAAGTCGACGAGGGAGAAGCCGGGCGCGGTGCGCTTCATGGCCAGGTACTCGTCGAGCACGGCGTCCATGGCGGCCCGCCAGTCACCGTGCCGGGCCCCCTTCAGCCGCTCGGTGACCCGCTCGGACCAGCGCTCCAGGTTGCGCTGGGCGAGGGCGTCGGCCATCTGGCGCTTGTTGCCGAAGAAGCGGTAGACGGAGCCGATGGGCACGCCGGCGCGCTGGGCGACGGCGCGCGTGCTCAGGGCGTCGTAGCCGACCTCGTCCAGCAGGTCGGCGCAGGCGTCCAGGATCCTGGTCAGCCGTTCGGCACTGCGCCGCTGGACCGGCGCGCGGCGGAGCGATGTCGCTTGGGGCACGGACTTCATGATGCCTTTCCGTCGCGGCCTGGTGGAACCTCGCCCCTCGGTACGGAGAAAGGTGACAGATGCACTCAACCTGCTCTCACCCTGCGCTCAACCCGATTCCGACGCGCCGGGGGACGGCTCCGAGACGGTGATGTCGGCCGTGCTCTCGACGGGCTTGCCGTCGACCGCCCAGACCGTGCCGTCGTCGGCGTACAGCCGTGCGGTGACCTCGTGGGTGCCGTGCGGGAGGTAGCCGGCCGGGATGCGGTAGGCCGGGGTGCGCAGATCGGCCACGGGCTGGCCGTCGACCGAGAGCCGGGCGGTGCCGCGGCCGGTGACCGCCTTGGCCGGCGCGCCCGACGGCGTGAAGCGGAAGTCGGTCAGGCGCAGCCGGACGTCCCAGCTGCCGTCGCTGTCGGGCTGGACCTCGACGCCCACCCCGGGCGCCCCCTTCTTGTCCACCTCGCGGTAGTGGCGCCCGTCGTCGTCCGTGTCGTCCAGGACCTTGCCGACGGGTGAGGGCGACACCACGGTCCCCTGTTCCCGGGCATCACCGGACCCGCAGCCCACGGCTGCGGCCAGCGGCAGGACACAGACCGTGAGCGCGGCGACGGCTGCGCGCTTCCAGGACATGCCCGGGAGATTAGAGCACCTGTCCGACACGCGGATCCCCCTGGGGTCTGGTTCTGGCCGGGTGTGATCGTCCTCAGTGAGGAGGAGCGGCGGACCTCTTGCGCCCTCGAAAACGCAATCCTACGGTGATGCATAGGAATCGGCCGGGCAAGGAACCGCCACGCAAGGGAGCGACGATGAGCAGCGGGGACGCACGCAAGACCGCCGAGGGGCTGTCCTATCTCCCGGGGTTCGGCAACGAGCACGCCTCCGAGGCGGTGCCGGGCGCCCTCCCCGAGGGCCGCAACTCGCCGCAGCGCGCCCCGCTCGGCCTGTACGCCGAACAGCTCAGCGGTACGGCCTTCACCGAGCCGCGCGCCCACAACCGCCGCTCCTGGCTGTACCGGATCCGCCCCTCGGCCGCGCACCCGGCGTTCACCCGCGCCGATGACGGGACGCTGCGCACCGGGCCGTTCACCGAGACGGTCGCCGACCCCAACCGGCTGCGCTGGGACCCGCTGCCCGAGCCCGCCGAGGGCACCGACTTCCTCGCCGGCCTGTGGACCCTCGGCGGCAACGGCGACGCCGCCCGGCGCACCGGCATGGCCGTGCACCTCTACCACGCGAACGCCTCCATGGACCGGGTCTTCGGCGACTCCGACGGCGAGCTGCTGATCGTGCCCGAGCGCGGCGGGCTGCTGCTGCGCACGGAGTTCGGGCTGCTGCAGGCCGAGCCGGGCGAGGTGGCACTGATCCCGCGCGGGGTGCGCTTCCGCGTGGAACTCCTGGACGCCTCCGCGCGCGGGTACGTCTGCGAGAACCACGGCGCCCCCTTCCACCTCCCCGAGCTCGGCCCGATCGGCGCCAACGGACTGGCCAACCCCCGCGACTTCCGCGCGCCCGTCGCCGCGTACGAGGACGTCGAGGGCCCGGTGGAGGTGGTCAACAAGTTCTGCGGCCACCTCTGGAGCGCGACCTACGGCCACTCGCCGCTCGACGTGGTCGCCTGGCACGGCAACCATGTCCCGTACGTCTACGACCTGCGCCGTTTCAACGTCATCGGGACCATCTCGTACGACCATCCCGACCCGTCGATCTTCACGGTGCTGACGTCCCCGTCGGACACCCCGGGCCTGGCCGGGGTCGACTTCGTGGTGTTCGCGCCGCGCTGGCTGGTGGGCGAGGACACCTTCCGGCCGCCGTACTTCCACCGGAACGTGATGAGCGAGTACATGGGGCTGATCGAGGGCGCCTACGACGCGAAGACGGCCGGAAAAGGCGGCTTCGTGCCGGGCGGCGGCTCGCTGCACAACATGATGTCGGCGCACGGCCCGGACCGGGAGACCTTCGACCGGGCGAGCGCCGCCGAGCTGCGGCCCCAGCGGGTCGACGACGGCCTCGCGTTCATGTTCGAGACGCGGTGGCCGCTCACCCTCACCCCGCACGCGGCCGGCGCGGACCATCTGCAACGGCGGTACGACGACGTGTGGAACGGCCTCGAACGCCACTTCCGCCCCTTGCCCTGACTCATTGCGACCGGTACGGATGGCCCGTGACCTCCTTCGCCCCGGACTCGATCGTCCTGAACCGCAAACTGCCGCTCTGGTACCAGGTGTCGCAGTCGCTGCGCGCCTCGATACTCGGCCGCTCACCCCGCGACCCGCTGCGGCTGCCCACCGAGGAGCAGCTGGCGGAGCACTACGGGGTGAGCGTGCTGACCATGCGGCAGGCGCTGAAGGAGCTGGAGGACGAGGGGCTGATCAGCCGGCACCGGCGGCGCGGCACGTTCATCGAGCCGGACGTGCGCCGGGGTGCGCCGGTGCGGCTGCTGGGCTCGGTCGACGCGATCGTGGCCCAGCAGTCCGGCATGGTGACCCAGCTCCTCGGCCATGGGCGGGCCCCGGTGCCCGCCGAACTCGCCGAGCACTTCCCTGACCTGGCCGAGGTGGCGACGTACCACCGGCTGCGCGGCGACGAGAAGACGGGCGAGCCGACCAACCACGCCCGCAACTACGTCCGTCCCGAGATCGCCGCCCGGATCGACCCGGACGACCTGGTGCGCTGGCCGATGACCAAGGTGCTCAGGGACGTCGTGGGCGCGGACATCGCCCGGATCACGGACACGGTCGAGGCCCGGCTCGCGGACCCGGAGACCGCCCAGCTCCTCCGGGTGCCGCTGCTGAGCCCGATCCTGCACTACACGGGGGTCACCTACGACGGCGACGGGCGGGTGCTCGACGCGGCCGTCATCCACTACCGGGGGGACCGTTTCTCCTTCACGGTCACCCTCGACGCGACCCCCGACTCCGCTCTCGACTCGACCCCCGCCGCGACCTGAGCACCACGTACCATGCCCAGCGTGACGCACGACGACGCTCCGCCGCTGGCGGACCTCATGCCGTGGTCCGTCGCACCGCCGCGGCTCGGCCGGGGGTGGCCGACGGCCGCCGACCCGGCGTCCCTGAAGGCCCGGTGGGACGCCCTGGTGACGGCCGAGGGACCGGAGCGCGAGGCCCTGTTCGAGCCGACGCGCTCGCGCACCCTGCACACCGCGGTCGGCCAACTGCCGGGCGGTACGGGCGGCACCGAACGGCTGGTCCGGGCGTCCGGCCCCTGCCCGGAGCCGGTACGGGTGCTGGCCGCCCCCTTCGACGAGCGGTGGCTGATCCCCGACCACCGGCTGATCGACGCGGCCCGCCCCGAACTGTGGCGGGTGGCCGACGAACGGCAGGTGTTCGTGGTGGAGACCCCCGAGCTGCCGAAGGCCCCGCTCCTCGCCACCTCCCTGCTGCCCCTGCTGCGGCCCGGCCGTGTCCGCCCGCTGTACCGGCGGCCGGGCGGCGCCGAGCCGAATCTGGCGCCCGGCCTCCTGGAGCACCTGGGCCACTCCCCCGATCCGGTGGACTTCCTGGCCTGGACCCTGACGGCCGTCCGCCCCGATCTCACCGTCCCGATCCCCCGGGACCCCGCGCTGTGGGCCCGGGGTGTCGAGTCGGGCCGGCGGGCGCTGTGGCTGCTGCGGCGGGACGGCGAGCGCCCCAAGCTGCCCGGCGGCCGCCGCCCCTACGTCCGCGCCCCGCTCCCGGCCCACCCGCTGACCCTCCTCTACGACCGTGAGGAGGAAGCCCTGCATCTCGACGAAGGCCGGATCTCGCCGGTCCCGCCGCAGGCCTGGGACGTCGAGACGGGCGCGGGGGTACGGGTCCTGGAGCAGTGGTTCACGGCCCGGACCGCCGAGAGCGCCGAGCCGGGCACCCTGGCGGCGATCCGCCCGGCGGCCTGGCAGCAGACGTGGACGTCCGAACTCCTGGAACTGATCACGGTGTTGGCGCTGTTCGCCGAAGTGCGCGAGTGGCAGCGGGAGTTGACGGTGACGGACCCCGTCACGGCGGCGGAGCTGCGGGCGGCGGGCGTGCTGCCGGTCCCAGACTCCGCACGGCGTCCAGCCTCCGTGCTGGACCATCAGGAGGAGGGCCCGGAGGGGCAGTTCGCGCTGCTCTGACTCAGGGTCGGGTGCGCGGTACGGCGCCGGGAGACCAGGGTGTGCGGTAGCGCGGCGCCGACACTCCGGCCGTGAAGGCGCGCACGCTCGCGGCGGACGTGGTGACCCGCCAGTCGATCACCCGGACCGCCTCGTACCAGATCACCCCGATGATCCCCGGGTGGCGGGGCAGCGAGCGGAACATGTCGGTGATCCACTCCGCCTTGCGGCCGGCCGCGTCCGTGGCCCCCACCTCGGTGATCACCAGGGGCTTGGCGGTGAGCCGGCGCAGCCGTTTCTCCGAGGCGGTGAAGATCCGGTCGAAGGACTGGTAGTCCTCCAGGCCCACGGTGCCGTAGTAGCCGGACAGGCCCACCCAGTCCACGTACGCGTCTCCGGGGTAGAGCTCCTCGAACGGGGTGGCGTTCTCGTAGTGGACGTTGGGGCTCCACACCCAGACCGCGTTGTCGGCGCCCGCCTGCTCGAAGAGGCGGTGCACATGCCGCCAGGCGCGCGTGTACTCGCCGGGCCGGTTGCCGTTGGCCTCCTCGCACCACGGGTACCAGTAGCCGTTCATCTCGTGGGCGAAGCGGATCCCCACCGGGTAGCCGAGGGAGGCGACGCCCTTCGCCCAGGCGCGGATGTACGGGTCGAAGGCGCCGTCGACGATCCGGGAGAGCCGGTAGCGGGGCTGTACGCCGCGCAGTCGCTCCTCGTCGGGCTCGGCCCGGTGGTCCCAGGGTTCCCAGGCCAGCAGGGGCATCATGCCGCGCCGGGCCACGTCGTCGACGGGCCCGGCGTCGAAGGTGTCGTTCGCCCAGTCCAGGGAGAACTCGTAGACCTGCGGGAGGTGTCCGGTGGCGCGGGTGAAGCGGGCCGCCTCGGTGAGGTCGTGGACGCCCGCGTCGGTCATGACGCCGACGAAGGCGTCCCCTCGGGCCGGGAAGGTGCCCCGAGTGCCCCGCGCCCCCCGCTGGAGCGGAGGAGGGGTGGGCGGCAGCGCCGCGTCGATCGCGGCCGCGCGGCGCCGGTCCCGCTCGCCCGCGAGATGCGGTCCCAGGACGAAGACGTACCCGCCGAGCAGGAGGGCGAGGACGAGGGCGAGCACCCGGGGGACCGTGAGCCTCACCGGTCCTCCCGGGCCGCGAGCAGGGGCGGCAGCAGTCCCGTCAGCAGTGCCAGCACCGCCCACAGCCGGGGCGCCGGGTTGGTGTGGCCGAGGACGTAACTGGCCGCCAGCGGGGCCGCCATGAGGGCCGCCCAGAGCAGATGGAGCCGGAAGGTGCGCGGCGAGTCCGGGCTGCGCAGCTCGCCCTTGGCGGTGACCGCGTAGCCGAGGGGGCGGCGCAGGAGCGCGGCGAGGGCGGCCGACACATAGACCGGGCCGGCGAACAGGGCCAGGACGAAACCCCTCGCGCCGAGTTCGCGCCGCTCGTGCTCGGCGAGGTTGAAGCGGCGCAGCCACCACCACAGCCACAGCCAGCTGCCCATCCCGGCGGACCACAGGCCCAGCCAGGTCGGCCCCTCGAGACCGGCGGTCATGACCCCGAGCAGCAGGGCGAGGGCGGTGGCGAGCGTGCCGAGGAGGAGGGTCGCGGCGACGCTCGGGTAGTAGAACTGGACCAGGGTGTAGAGCAGCCGCTGGCGCCGGTCGAGCCGGATGCCCTCGGTGAGGCGGCGGTTGAGCTTGATCTCCCAGACGCCGTAGGCCCAGCGCTTCTGCTGGTTGAAGTAGTCGGTCCAGCTGGTGGGGCCCTCGCCGACGGCGATCACGTCCGGGGTGTAGACGCCCTTCCAGCGGTGGCCGGTGGCCGGGTTGACCGTGCCCTGGACGCGCATGCTGGTCAGATGGTCCTCGATGATCGAGTCCTGGTAGCCGCCGATGCTCCGCCAGGCCGTGGCCCGGTAGAGGTGGTTGGTGCCGATGAGCAGGGGCGCGCCGAGGCCGTTGCCGCCGCGCTCGACGATGCCGCTGAACAGGTACTGCTGGACGGAGGCGCCGTGCGCGATCCAGTGGTCGTCCATGTTCCCGTACACCTGGGGCGCGACGACGAACGCGACGTCGGGGTCGTGGAAGTAGCCGAGCGTGCGCTCCAGGAAGCAGGGCAGCGGGACGTGGTCGGGGTCCATCTGGGCGACCACGTCGTAGCCGCGCTCGTGCTCGGCGCGCCACGCGTTGTGGTTCCCGGCCTTGGTCCGGGTCCGGAAGACGCCCCAGGGCCGGTGGTACTCGGGGCGGCCCATGCGGGTGAAGTGGTGGACGCCGAGGCGCGCGGCGAGGGCGCGTACGGCGGGGTCGTCGCCCTCGTCCAGGATCCACACGTCGACGCCGCCGCCGTAGTAGGTGACCTGCCGCATGGCCCGCAGGGTGCGCTCCACGACCTCGAGGGGTTCCTTCGCGGGCACGATGGTGGTCAGCATCGCCACCCGCAGGCCCAGCGGCGGGGTGAGCGGCACGGGGTCGCGGGCGTGCCGGGCGAACGTCCAGACGGCGAAGACCTGGACCACCTTGACGAGTTCGATGGTGACGACCACGCAGAAGGCCAGCCGGGCGAGGATCAGCCGCCAGTCGCCGAACGCGGGGGCGGCGCCGCCGGGTACGTGCCGGGGCAGCAGCAGCCACCCGGCGAGCGCGAGTCCGCTGCCCGCGGTGAGCAGCGCCAGAGCGGTGAGGACGACTCGCTGCGAGACGCTCAGGACGGACCGGAACCGGACCTGCTCCGGGCCGCCGCTCCTCGGCACCTCCAACGGCCCGGTGAGCCGGGCACAGCGCCGGTACGACGCCCGCGCCCCCGTCTCCGTCTCCGCCCCCGCCTGCGCCCCCGCTTTCCTCTCTGCGATCCCGGACACCGGCGTCGCACCTCCCCCTGCGAAGAACTCCGGCCGTACGCCACGCACCGCTTCAGACACGCGCCGCCGAGGGCCGGTTCCGGCCACCGGGGGCGCGAGGGAGTGCGGGTGGAGCGCGCGGGGGAACGTCAGGTGCGCACGGCGTAGAGCCGGCTGTCCGCGCCCCCGAAGTACACGGCGTCGGCGGTGGCCGTGGGCGGGCCCACCTCCGCGCCGGCCGTGAAGGTCCAGCGCCGTTCACCGCTGCCGGCGTCGAGCGCGTACAGCCGCTGGTCGCTGCTGCCCACGTACACGACCCCGTCGGCGACGGCGGGCGCCCCGACGTCCCCGTCCGTGGCGAACGACCAGCGTCTCTCCCCCGTCCGGGCGTCCCAGGCGCGCAGCTCGCGGCCGCTCCCGCAGTAGACGGTCCCCCGCGCCACGAGCGGTCCGGCCTGGGCGGAGACCCCTTTCGCCCGCCACACCTCCTTGCCGCCCGCGACCCGGACGGCGTACAGGTTCTGGTCGGTGCTCCCGAAGTACACGAGCCCGCCCGTCACCACGGGGAACCACGAGACGGCGCCCGCCGTGGTGAACCGCCAGCGCAGTTCGCCGGTGGCCGCGTCGACGGCGTACAGGCAGGTGTCGCTGCACCCCACGTAGACGGTTTCGCCGGCGACCGTGGGCGAGTGGGTGTCGTGGCCCGTCCTGAACCGCCACCGCCGGCTCCCGTCCGAGACGTCGACGGCGTACAGGTGGCCGTCCGAGCTGCCGATGTACGCCACTCCCCCGGTGACCATCGGCGAGTGCACGATCCCGCCCGTCCGGAACGCCCAGCGTTTGCCGCCCGAACGGGCGTCGAGCGCGTACAGCCGGCCGTCGTCGCTCCCCAGATAGGCGACCCCACCGAGCACCCAGGGCGCCGAGCCCAGCGCCGCACCGGTCGTGTACGACCAGCTGCGCGCCCCCGACGCCACGTCGACGGCGTACAGCGTGCCGTCGTTGCTCGCCGCGTACACCAGGTCCCCGGCGACCCCCGGACGGTTGACGAGCACACCGGTGACCGGGAACCGCCACAGCCGTGTGCCCGCCTTCGCCGGGGGCCCGTCGTCGAGCAGCTTCCAGCCGGTGAACCCGAGACCGGCGGAGGCGGTGATCCCGGCGGCGGCGAGGAGGAGGCGACGGCGGGTGGGGGCGGGGGGTGGCGGGTCGGGGGTGGGAGCGGGCCCGGAACCGGGGCCGGGGGCCGTGGCAGGCGGGTGGGGAAGGCCGTGCGGGGCGGACGCCGCGACGCCGTCCGGGTCCCGGCGGCCCGTCCCCGCGCCCCGTACCAGGAGGTGCCGTGGATCGCCGGTGCGGACGGGGCCCGTCGCCCCGAGGGCGGCCGCGACCTCGCCCAGGCCGGGACGCCGGGCCGCGTCCTTGGCCAGACAGGCGGCCACGATGCCGAGCAGCCGGTCCGGGACCGCTTCGAGAGACGGCTCCTCGTGGACGATGCGGTACAGCAGCACGTCGGGAGCGGCCTCGCCGAAGGGCCCGGTGCCGGTGGACGCGAAGACGAGGACGGCCGCGAGCGCGAAGACGTCGGTGGCGGCCCCGGTGCCCTCGCCGCGGATCTGCTCCGGTGCCATGTACCCCGGGGAACCCATGGTGGTCCCGGTGTGGGTCAGCGCGCTGGCGTCGGTCACCTTCGAGATCCCGAAGTCGATGACCCGAGGCCCGTCGGACGCCAGCAGCACATTGCCCGGCTTGAGATCACGGTGGACCACACCGGCCGCGTGGATGGCGCCGAGCGCCTGCACCAGCCCGAGCCCCAGCCCGCAGACCGCCGCCGCACCGAACGGCCCCCCACCCCGCACGGCTTCCGTCAGCGAGGGCCCGGGGATGTAGGCGGTGGCCAGCCAGGGCGGACTGCCGTGCGGATCCGCGTCCACGACCCCGGCCGTGAAGGGCCCTGCGACGCACCGGGACGCCTCGACCTCCCGGGCGAACCGCCTGCGGAAGGCGGGGTCCTGGGCGAGCTCGGGCTGAATGACCTTGAGCGCGACCTGCTCGTCCGTCTCCGACCGGGCGAGATAGACCCGCCCCATGCCCCCCGCGCCGAGCCGCGCGAGGAGCTGGTACCGACCGATGCGCCCAGGATCCTCCGCCCCCAGGGATTCCAAGCCCCCACCCCCTCGACTCCGTGCGGAGAGGAGCCTTCCCAGACGGGACTTTTGACACACTGCGGGGCCAACACACCCTCACCCCCGCGGCGCGAACGCGTCCAGCACCCTCTCCACCGCGAACCCGAAAACCGCCTCCAGATCTATGGGCCCCGGATCCTCCAGGAACGCCGCCGCCATCCGCGGATACGCCCCACTCGCCACCTGACTCCCCAGATAGCCGATCCGCACCGCGTTCTCCTGCTCCTCCGACCACGGCAACGACCGCACCCGCTCGGCGGTGGCCAGCTCGTTGGCGACGTACATGGTCACCACCCCGTTGACCATCCCGACGAGCTGCATCTTCACGCCGTACGTCGTCTCCAGCGGATCCAGACAGGCCAGGCAGTGCTCCAGATACCGCAGCGCGTGCGGGCTGAACCCGTACACGGGTGACATCAGCTTCGGCAGCCAGGGATGCCGGTGCATCAGCGCCCGCGTGTCGTCGGCCACCCTGCGCATGTCGGCCCGCCAGTCCCCGCTCGGCTCCCACGCCTCGTGCTCGCCGCTGACCGCGTCCACCATCAGCTCGTACAGGTCCTCCTTGCGGGGGACGTAGTTGTACAGCGACATGGTCCCGCAGCCCAGCGCGGCGGCGACATGCCGCATGGACACCGCGTCGAGCCCGCCCTCGTCGGCGATCCGCACCGCCGCCGCGGCGATGTCGGCACGGGTGTACGCGGGCCTCGGCCCCCGGCCCGTCCGCTCGGGACGGGCCCAGATCACTTCGGGTACGGCCGCTCGGCCCGCCATCGATCATCACCTCGCCCACCATCGTAGTTACGTACACCGTACGTAGTGCGCTATGGTCGACCCATGACAACTACGTACGGTGTACTTAGTGAAGGCCTGGAGAAGCGGTTCGGCGAGGTGCGTGCGCTGCGGGGCCTGGACCTGGCCGTGCCACAGGGCACGGTGTGCGGGCTCCTCGGGCCGAACGGGGCGGGCAAGACGACCGCGGTTCGGCTGCTGACCACGCTGCTGCGCCCGGACGCGGGGTCGGCCCGGGTCGCCGGGCACGACCTGGTCCGGGAGGCGGCGGCCGTACGCCGGGCGATCGGCGTCACCGGTCAGTACGCGTCGGTCGACGGGGACCTCACCGGCCGCCAGAACCTCCGCCTCTTCGCCCGGCTGCACCGGGTGCGCGGCCCCGCCGGGCGCGCCGACGACCTCCTCGCCCGCTTCGGCCTCGCCGAGGCCGCCGACCGCGCCGCCTCGACCTACTCCGGCGGGATGCGCCGCCGGCTCGACCTCGCCGCGAGCCTGATCCGCCGTCCGGCGGTCCTGTTCCTGGACGAGCCGACCACCGGCCTCGACCCGGCCTCCCGCAACGACATCTGGGACGCGGTGCGCGAGCTGAAGCGGGACGGCACCACGGTCCTGCTGACCACCCAGTACCTGGAGGAGGCGGACCAACTCGCCGACGACATAGCCCTGGTGGAGCGGGGCGAGGTGGCCGAGACCGGCTCCCCCGCCCATCTGAAGGCGCTCATCGGCTCCTACGCCGAGGTGGTCGTCGCCGACCGGGGGGAGCTGGCGCGGGCCGCCGCCGTGCTCGACCGGCTCACCGGCGCCGAACCGTCCTTCGACCACGACCGGGGCTCCGTCGGCGCCGTCACCCGCGATGCCACGCTCACCCTCCCCCGGCTGGTCCGCGAACTCGACGCGGCGGGCGTGCCGCTGCTCGACGCGAGTCTGAAACCGCCCACCCTCGACGACGTGTTCCTGCGACTGACCGGCGACAGCGGCGACCACGGCCACACCGGCGGCCGCGGCGACAAGGAGACGGCGGCATGAGCGCACTGGCGTACGACGGCACGGCCATGCTGGGCCGGCAGCTGCTGCGGGTGCGCAACAACCCCGCGCTCGTGATCCTGACGCAGACCATGCCGATCACGATGCTGCTGTTCTTCGGGTACGTCTTCGGCAGCGCGCTGGCGATGCCGGGCGCCGCCTACCGCTCCTTCCTGGTGCCGGGGCTGCTGGTGGCGACCGCCGCCAACGGGATCATGACCGGGATGTTCCAGGCGGCGCAGGACGTCCACCGGGGCGTGACCGACCGGCTGCGCACCCTGCCGATCAGCCGGGCGGCGGTGCCGCTGGGGCAGGCGGCGGCCGATGTGGTGGTCACGGCGGCGGGGACGGTGCCCTTCCTGCTGGTGGGGCTCGCGGTCGGCTGGCGCGTGGAGGGCTCCGCGGCGGGGGCGATCGGCGCGGTGGGCCTGCTGCTGCTGTTCCGGCTCGCGTGCACCTGGGCCGGGATCTTCCTCGGGCTGGTGTCCCGCAGCGAGGAGGCGGCCGGCCAGCTCGGCAGCGCCACCTTCATGCTGCCGCTGCTGTCCAACGCCTACATCCCCACGGACAACCTGCCGGGGTGGCTGCGCACGCTCGCCGAGTGGAACCCGATCAGCGCGGTGACGACGGCGCTGCGGGACCTGTTCGGCAACGCGCCCGTCCCGGAGGGCGCCGCCTGGCCGGTGGCGCATCCGGTCGCCGGTTCGCTGGCCTGGTGCGCGGTACTGATCGCGGTGTTCGCGCCGCTCGCCGTACGGCGGTACGCACACCCCCGGGCATGACACACCCGTGCGGTGCGGTGCGGTGCGGGGCCGTGTCGGTGAGCGGCCCCGGAGCGGTGGTGGGAAGGGGGGTCGCCGGGCGGGACGGAGGCGGGGATGGGGGACGTACCCGCGCTCGGGGAGCACACCGAAGCGCTGCTGCGTGCCGCGGGGATGACGGACGACGGGATCGCAGCGCTGTGCCGGGACGGTGTGGCCTCCTGAGCGCCGGGCTCAGTGCTTGTGTCCGCCGAACAGGGAGCGGCGCAGCCGTCGCAGGGGTGCGAACAGCGAGACGCGGGCGGTCCTGTTGCGTGCGTGAGCGGGTTCGCGTGCGGTCAGTTCCAGCATGAGCGAGGTAGCCTCGACCGTCTCCCGTTGCGGTATGGCGGGACCCGCCAGCACCGAGAGATGGCGGTCGAGCCGCGCCTTGGTCGCGCTGCTCCCGCAAGTGATCGCAGGGACCCTCGCCCTGCTGCGCATCGTTATCTGTTCCATGTCACTCCCCACCCGTACGAGTCCACCCGGCCCGGGCAGGGTAACCCTATCGCTCCGTCCGGGCTCGCGTGTATCGAGCTCTCAGGAATCACCTTCCCCGCAAGGGGGTTGACGTACCCTCTTCGATCACTCTCCGAATCCGACCGATTTCAGGGTGAGTTGGACAATCGGCTGGCTGGTGGGCTGAGCTGAGCCCCCGTCGGGCTCGACGGTCACAGCCAGTGATGTCGAGGTCTTGTCGAGACCGGTCGCGACCAAGGGCGTGTCGCCGTCGAAAAGCCCCAGGGAGCGTGGTTGCACGTCGGGGCGCATGAGCCAGAGCTGATGCACCCGTCCGCCGGCCGGCTCCCCGTATCCGCTCAAGGTGATGATCGCCTCACCCTCGGATGCGGAAGCGATTACTCCGATACTGCGGCCCTTGGCGTCCGTACCCGTGTTCGCCCGGGCGTCCGGAGCCGCGAGAACGTGGGCGATCTCACGTGCCTGCGTCCGCTCCGCGTTCAACTGGTCCTGGGTGCGGTTCGCCTGGACGGCGAAGAGCGAGGCGACGACGAGCGCCGCGGCGGCGGTGGCCGTGGCGAACGGCACGAACACCGGTCGGCGCGCGCGGGGCGCACGGGAGCGTCCCGGCGCCGGCCGCGTACCCCAGACGTGTGGGGGCAGTTGAGGCTCGTACGCCCGCTCCGGCGCACGCCCCGGCTCCTGCGGGGTGGCGCGTACGGCGGCCAGCACCCGGCCGCGCATCGCGGCCGGCGGCGGCGCCGACTGGGACCAGGCGAGCCGCACGGCGTCCTCGGCCAGCGCCCGCACCTCGGCGGCGCAGCGGTCGCAGGAAGCGAGATGCTTCTCGAAGCGGCGGCGCTCGTCGGGCTCGAGGGCGTCCAGGGCGTAGGGCGCGGCCAGCGAATGCAGGTCCCCCCGGCCGAACAGTTTTCCGAACACACTCACGCGGCGCCTCCCAGACAGTCCCTCAGCCGCGTGAGTCCGTCGCGCATCCGGGTCTTCACGGTCCCCAGCGGCAGCTTCAGCCGCTCGGCGACCTCACGGTACGTATAGCCGTCGTAGTAGGCGAGGGTGACGGACTGCCGCTGGAGATTGGTCAGCCGGTCCAGGCAGCGGCGCACCAACTGGCGCTCCAGGCCCGCCTCGACCTCCTCCGCCACCTGGTCGAAGGCCGGGTCGTGGTAGCGCCGGCCCTCACGCTGCTCGCGGTCGGAGGCGGCGCGGGCGCTGCGCACCCGGTCGACGGCGCGCCGGTGGGCGAGCGTGAGGATCCAGGACAGGGCGCTGCCCCGGCCGGGGTCGTAGCGGGCGGCGGAGCGCCAGGCCTCCAGGAGCACCTCCTGGGCGACCTCCTCCGACTGGGCGGGATCGCGCACGACACGGCGCACGAGCCCGAACACCGGTCCGGAGACCAGTCCGTACAACTGCTCGAATGCCCTCTGGTCCCCGCCAGCGACGAGCACCAGCAGCTCGTCCGCCTCCATCCGGTCCCCCTCTCCACGGCCGCACCCGGGCCGTCCCGTCACACCAGGCATTCGCAACGGACACACCTCCGGATGGGGTACGGATCCGAACGGCCGAAACGCGGGTCGAGCAGCGAAAAAAAGTTTTTTGTTTTCGACCAATCCGATCGGCCTTCCGGTCCGTATCACTGTCCGTCAGGCAAGTTGGCACAGAGGACGGACGGCAGGACGGCATGACTGCAGCTATCTCCAACAGCGGCTCGGGGCGCAAGGGCGTCGCGACTCTCATTTGTGGGGCGCTCGCCGCCGGGGGGCTCACCGCCGCCGGCGTCGCCGTTCTGGCCCCCGGCGCGGCGAACGCCTCCAGCCACCGCGAGGCCCCCCTCATCTCGGGGACCCCGCAGTACGACAACACCGACTTCTACGCGTTCGTCAGCCCCGACCACCCGGACACGACCACGATCATCGCGAACGTGATCCCGTTCGAGGAGCCCGGTGGCGGCCCGAACTTCTACCAGTTCGCCGAGGACGCCCAGTACGACGTCCGCATCGACAACAACGGCGACGCGAAGGAGGACCTGGTCTTCCGCTACACGTTCAAGACGAACGTGAAGAACCGGAAGTCCTTCCTCTACAACACCGGTGTGGTCGACAGCCTGTACGACCCCGACCTGAACGTCACCCAGACCTACGACCTGACCCTGATCAAGGAGAAGAACGGCAAGGTCGAGCACGAGACCAAGCTCGCGGACGATGTGCCGGTGGCGCCGTCCAACGTGGGCAAGGCCTCGATGCCGAAGTACTCCAAGCTGCGCGACCAGGCGATCTACAAGCTCTCCAACGGCGCCAAGACGTTCGCCGGCCAGGCCGACGACCCGTTCTTCGCCGACCTGCGCGTCTTCGACCTGCTGTACGGCGGTGACCTCTCCGAGGTCGGCCGGGACACCCTCAAGGGCTACAACGTCAACACGATCGCCCTGCAGGTGCCGAACGACCTGATCACCGAGTCGAAGAAGCAGCCGATCGTCGGCATGTGGTCGACGATCCAGCGCGAGAACGCGCAGGGCTACTACGAGCAGGTCTCGCGCCTCGGTAACCCGCTGGTCAACGAGGTCGTCAACCCGATCAAGGACAAGGACAAGTTCAACGCGTCCAAGCCCAAGGACGACGGCCAGTTCCTGAAGAACGTCACCAACCCCGAGCTGCCGAAGCTCATCGAGGCGATCTTCAAGATCAAGGCGCCGGCCGAGCCCCGCAACGACCTGGTCGACGTGTTCCTCAAGGGCGTCAAGGACCTCAACCAGCCGCCGTACGTGACGCCGTCCGAGGAACTGCGCCTCAACACCTCCATCCAGCCGGCGAAGAGCCCCAAGCGGCTCGGCGTGCTCGACGGCGACAACGCGGGCTTCCCGAACGGACGCCGCCTCACCGACGACGTGATCGACGCCTCGCTGCAGGTCGTCGAGGGTGAGCTGGTCGGCTCCAAGAACGACCTCGGTGACGCGGTCGACAAGAACGACAAGAAGTTCGAGAACTACTTCCCGTACATCGCCCTGCCGACCGCCGGTTCGCGCGGCAAGACCGTGAAGAGCGGCGCCGACACCAAGAGCGCCCTCGGCGACGGCCTGACCACCACCTCCGAGAACACCCCGCTGATCGCCGCGTCCGCGGGCGCCGGCGCCGCGGGCATCCTCCTCATCGGCGGTGCGCTGATGTGGTGGCGCCGGATGCAGCGTCCGTCGTACCGCCGCCACTGAGGCGCCGGCCGGACCCATCGCCCGGTGGGCCGCGGAGAATCCTGCGCTCCTCGGCCCACCTCACTCCCCCCACAATCTGGCGCGGCCCGCGTACTCATCCCCCACGGCGCGGGCCGCGCCACCCCCACCTCCCCCACACCGCAGGCCGATCCACCCAGGCGACCTAGGAGAGGGCATGTCCCCGCGTACGAACGACGGCGCATCGGAGCACGAGCGACCGGCATCCGGACCGGCATCCGAGGACGCCACCGTGGCGGACCTGGCCCCGGAGCCGCGGGAGAACGAAACGGCCGACGCCGACGCCGACACCACCGCGGAGGCCACCGCCGCCGGTGCCGACACCACGGCCGACGCCACGGCCGACGCCACCTCCACCGGCGACGCCCACTCCGACACCGACCTCGACACCGACTCGGTCCCGGACACCGACGCCGACATCACCTCCGCGTCGGGCCCCGGCTCTGGCTCCGGCGAGGCCGACGTCCGGGTCGAGGCCGTGCGGCGGGTCGGTGCTGCTGGGCGGCGGTGGCGGCGGGTTCAGCTCGGGGCCTGTGCCGCCATGATGGCGGTGGGGCTGACCGCCGGGGCGATCGCGATCGGCGCCGTGCGGGACGGGCAGCAGGCCCCCCACGTGGCCACCGCCGCCGCCGTGTCCCCCGGCCTGCTCGCGAGCGGGAACCTGGACGCCGCCATCGCCGCGCTCCAGACCCATCTGCGCGCCCAGCCCAAGGACTTCGGCAGCTGGGCCACCCTCGGACTCGCCTACGTCGAGCAGGCCCGCACCAAGGGCGACCCCTCCCGCTACCCCCAGGCCGAACAGGCCCTGAAGCGCTCCCTGTCCCTGAAGGCGGACAACGACGCGGCGCTGGCCGGCCGGGCCGCGCTGGCCGCCGCCCGCCATGACTTCGCGGGCGCGCTGAAGTACGCCGACCAGGCGCTCGCGCAGAACCCGTACAGCGAACGCGCCCTGTGCTCCCGTATCGACGCCCTCGTGGAGCTCGGCCGCTACGACGACGCCGAGAAGGCCGTGAACCTCGCCGACCAACGGCGGCCCGGCGTCCCGGTGTTCACCCGTTACGCGTACGTCCACGAACTGCGCGGCGACGTCACCGCCGCCCGCCGTGTCCTCGAACGGGCGCTCGCCGCCTCCACCACCCCCGGCGACCTCTCCTACGTGGCCGCCCAGCTCGGCCAACTCGCCTGGAACCAGGGGCAGTACGAGGAGGCCCTCACCTACTACGCCCGCGCCCTCGCCGCCGACGACACCTACCTCCCGGCACTGGAGGGCAGGGCCCGCGCCCAGGCCGCGAGCGGACAGCGGGCCGAGGCGATCAAGGGACTGGAGACGGTCGTCGCCCGTTACCCGCTGCCCGGCCCGCTCGTCGCCCTCGGCGAGCTGTACGAGGCCCGCGGCGCGCAGGGCGACGAGGAGAAGGCGCAGAACCAGTACGCCCTGGTCGACGCCTGGACGGCGATCGCCCGCGCCAACGGCGTCAACGTCGACCTCGACACCGCGCTCGCCGCCGCCGACCACGGGGACAGGGCGACGGCCCTGCGCGCGGCCCGCGACGACTGGTCCCGCCGGCACACCGTGCACACGGCGGACGCCCTCGCCTGGGCCCTGCACGTCAACGGCAAGGACGCCGAGGCCCTCGCCTACGCCCGGCAGGCCATGGCCACCGGCTACCGCAACGCGAGCTTCCTCTATCACCGCGGTGTGATCGAGAAGGCCACCGGACACCCCGACGACGCCCGTACCCACCTCGCCGCCGCGCTGAAGCTGAACCCCGGCTTCTCCCCGCTGGGCGCCCGCGAGGCCCGTACGGCGCTCAAGACGCTGGAGGCGGACAAGTGAAGACCCGTCGTCTGTTCGCCTCCTGCGCGGCCGTGCTCACGGCCGGCGTCGCGCTCGCGCTGGCTCCTTCCACCAGCGCGAGCGCGCACCCCCTCGGCAACTTCACCGTCAACCGCTACGACGGTCTCGTCGCCGCGCCCGGACAGCTGCGCGTCGACCACGTCGAGGACCTCGCCGAGATCCCGGCGACCCAGGCCAAGCCCGATCTGAAGCGGCTCGGCACGACCGAGTGGGCCCGGCAGCGGTGCGAGAGCGCCGCGAGCGGCAGCAAGGTCACCGTCGACGGCGAGGCCGTCCCCCTCACGGCCGGCCGCAGCAAAGCGGTGCTGCGGCCGGGCCAGGCCGGACTGAACACCCTCCGGGTGGAGTGCCGGCTGACCGCGGAGCTGCCCGGGAAGCGGACGTTCTCGCTCTCCTTCCACAGCGAGGGCGCCTCCACCGGCCCCGGCTGGCGCGAGATCACCGCGCGCGGCGACCGGATGACACTCACCAAGTCCGACGTGCCGCAGAAGTCGGTGTCGGACGAACTGACCACGTACCCGAAGGAACTGCTCTCCTCGCCCGCCGACACCGCGACCGCCGCGCTGACGGTGCGCCCGGGCGGCTCGGCGCTCGTCGAGGACGCCGGCCGGGACGCGCCCGCCGCGTCCGTGCTGCCGCGCGGCGCCGACCGGTGGACGCGGGCCCTGGACGATCTCGTCGCCCGCCAGGACCTCACCCTCGGCTTCGCCGCGCTGGCCCTGGTGATCGCCGTCGTCCTCGGCGCGATGCACGCGGTCGCCCCGGGCCACGGCAAGACCATCATGGCGGCGACGGCGGCCGCCCGCGGCGGCAAGGCCCGGATGAAGGACGTCCTGCCGCTGGCCGCGTCGGTCACCATCACCCACACCCTCGGCGTGGTCGCCCTCGGCGTGCTGGTCACCGCCGGCTCGGCGGCGGCCCCCTCGGTGATCGCCTGGCTGGGGCTGGCGAGCGGCGCCCTGGTGCTCTGCGCGGGCGTCACCCTCGCCCGCCGGGCCTGGCGCAACCGTGGACCCGGGCACGGACACGGACACAGCCACGGCGGTCACACGCACACCCACGGCCCCGACGGCGGCCACACGCACGGCCACGACCACGGCCATGACCATGCGCATGACCACGACCACTCCCCCGCCCCCAGCCGCGAGCTCGTCCTCGCCGGCGCCCCCGCCACCCACGCGCACAGCCTCACGAAGAAGGCCCCGGCTCACCCCGACCACGGTCACGAGCACGAACACGACCACCACCCCGAACACACTCACGACCACGACCACGAGCACGGTCACTCCCACGAGCACGACCACGGCCACTCCCACACGCACGGCGGTCACACGCACACCCACGGCGGTCACACCCACACCCACGAGGTCGCCCCCACCCTGCGCGGCACGATCCTGCTCGGCTTCGCCGGCGGTATGGTCCCCAGCCCCTCCGCCGTGGTGGTGCTGGTCGGCGCGGCGGCACTGGGTCACGCCTGGTTCGGGCTGCTGCTCGTCGTCGCGTACGGCATCGGTCTCGCGCTGACGCTGACGGCCGCCGGGTTCGCCGTGGTCAGGCTCGGGGCCGGGGCGACCCGCCTCCTGGACCGGCGACCGCGCTGGACGACCCACCCCGCCCTGACGCTGGTCCAACGCAACCTGCCCGTCTGGTCCGCGCTGCTCGTCGTGGCCCTCGGGGCCGGACTGGTGCTCAAGGGGGCCGCATCCGTACTCGGCTGAGCTACGTTTGTTGAGTTGCGGAGGATTTCGCCCGGATGCGATGTGCGAATGGGGGACGCCGTGTCCGAAGAACCGGGCAGTGACCGTCTGATCGCGGGCCGCTACCGTCTGCTGACCCCGCTCGGCGAGGGCGGCATGGGGACGGTGTGGCGGGCCCGCGACGAGGTGCTGGGCCGCGAGGTCGCGGTCAAGGAGGTGCGCGCCCCGGCCGGGCTGCCCGCCTCGGACGTCGAGCGGATGTACGCCCGGCTGGAGCGGGAGGCCTGGGCCGCGGCCCGGGTCGCCAACCGGAACGTCGTCACGGTGTACGACGTGGCCCTGGAGGACGGGCGCCCGTGGATCGTCATGGAGATCGTGCGCGGGATCTCGCTCGCCGAGCTGCTGGACGCCGAGGGTCCGCTGGAGCCGGCGCGCGCGGCGCACATCGGCGCGGAGGTGCTGTCCGCGCTGCGGGCCGCGCACGAGGCCGGGGTGCTGCACCGCGATGTGAAACCGGCCAATGTGCTGATGTCGAACGACGGCCGGGTGGTGCTCACCGACTTCGGCATCGCGACCGTCGAGGGCACCTCCGCGCTGACGATGACCGGTGAGGTGATCGGCTCCCCCGAGTTCCTCGCGCCGGAGCGCGCGCTGGGGCGTACGCCGGGGCCGGAGTCGGATCTGTGGTCGCTGGGCGTGCTGCTGTACGCGGCGGTCGAGGGGAACTCGCCGTTCCGCCACGACACCCCGCTGAGCACCCTGCGCGCGATCGTCGACGAGGAGCTGCCGCCGCCGTACCGGGCCGGTCCGCTGGCGCCCGTGATCGAGGGGCTGCTGCGCAAGGACCCGGCGGAGCGGCTGCCGGCCGGGCAGGCCGAGCGGGATCTGCGGCTCGTCGCGGCCGGGGGCACCCCCTCCGGGGGAGGCGGCCCGCGCCCGGCCCCGGTCCCTCCGGCGCCGTACGAGCCCTACGCGCCGACCGTCTCGACGCCGCCGACCCCCGTCGAGCCCTTCCGTCAGGAGGCGCCGCCGCCGTGGACGGACACCGGCGCCCGCCGGGCGGAGCCGGGGCCCGACCGGCGGAGCCGCACGGTGTTCGTCGTCGGGGTGGTGGTCCTCGGGCTGGCGGTCGCCGGGCTGACGTACGGACTGCTGAACCGGGGCGACGACGACAAGGACACCAACGGCGGGGGCACCGGCAATCCGACGCAGGGCGTGACTGCGACGCCCTCGCCGAAGAAGAGCAGCGAGTCGCCGAGCGAGTCGCCGAGCCCGAGTCACAGCGCCTCGTCCGCCGCGCCCGAGCAGACCGTCTCGGTCTCCGTCACCGGCGCCAACACGGACTACCGGGGCTCGTGTCCGCCACCGAACGACTCCGCGCCCACGTTCACGGCCACGATCACGGTGGGCAGGCTGCCCGCGACGGTGACCTACCGCTGGGTGGCGAAGAGCGGCGACCTGTCCGGGCAGACCTGGAAGACCCTCACCTTCCCGTCGGGGGGCGGGAAGTCGAAGCAGGACAAGGTGGTGCTGTCGACGTACGCGGAGAGCGGGACGTACGAGAACGCCATCGGTGTCGAGGTGAGCGACCCGGTGAAGGCGACGTCCGCGTACGTCCCGTTCTCGGTGACCTGTGAGACGGAGACCCCGTCGGGCGAGGCCTCCCCCTCGTCGTCACCGACGGAGTGACGTCGTCACCGATGGAATGACTCAGGCCGCGCTGTTCAGTACCGGCAGATAGCCGCCCGACTGGCCGGAGGCGGTCGGGTGGTAGGACTCGCCGATGTTGAGCAGGTTGAGGCTGTGCAGCCAGGAGCTGCCGGAGCAGATCTCGTGGCCGCTGAACGTCGTACGGACGTCGCCGAAGGTGAAGCCGTGGGCGGCGGCGCGGCGGGCGACGGCGGCGTCGAGGTAGTCGGCCGCGTTGTTGATGGCGGAGCGCTTGGTCTCGGACAGGCCGAGGCAGACCGTGCCGAGCTTGTAGAAGCGGGGGTAGCCGAGGACGACGACCTCGGCGTTGGGGGCCTTGGAGCTGATCGCCGAGTAGACGGTGTCGAGCTTGCCGGGGAGGGTCGAGTCGACGTACGCCCGGGCGGTGTTGATGCGGCTGACGCAGGTGCTGTCGGAGCTGGTGACGCAGGTCGTCATGACGTCGGCGAAGCCGGCGTCGTTGCCGCCGATGCTGATCGAGACGAGGCCGGTGGAGGAGTTCAGGCCGCCGAGCTGATTGGCCAGAACTTCATCCGTTCGGGCGCCCGAGCAAGCGGCGAAAGTGAACGAGGAGGGTGAGTGGGCGGCGTTCCAGAGGTACGGGTACGCCTTGGTGCTGCGCTTGCAGCTGCCGCTGGAGCTGATGTAGCTGCCCGCTCCGACCCCGGAGGAGTAGGAGTCACCGAGCGCCACATAGCCGCCGGTCGCGGCGAGTTGGGACGCGTGCGCGGCGGTCGCCCCGGTGAGGGCGGCGGTTGCGGCGAGGAGGAGTGAGCTCAGGAATACGACAAGTCGGGAACGTCTCATGGAACCTCCCTTTAGCAGGATCTCTGCCCCAACCGTCGTAGCAACTACGCGTGTTGACGGGAAGTGTCCATGCCAAGACTTTCCGGGCGCCCACCGCGTGTTTCCTGTGCGTCCCCCATGGTTGATTACGTGCTCATGACAGATTTATTGACAGCCCCTCAACTCCCTTCTTCTACGACGCGCGCCCCCCACTTCGGCGCGCGCCGCCAATGAAGGTCCTGCACGCCGGCTCCGCCACGGCCGTCAAGGACGGCTACCTCGTCACCCTCAAGTCGGGCTCGGCCGGCTTCAAGGCGGCCTCCGGCGACGGCAAGGCGCTCGTCAAGGAGTACGGCGGCACCGCACGGAAGACCTTCGACACGGTCCTCAACGGCTACTCCGCCACGCTGTCCGCGGCCGAGGCACGGAAATTGGCCGCCGATCCCGCGGCGGCCTCCGTCGAGCAGAACCAGACCGTGCGGCTCACCGACACCACGCAGTCGAGCGCCCCCTGGGGCCTGGACCGCATCGACCAGGCCGCGCTGCCGCTCTCCGGCACGTACACCTATCCGGACACCGCGGGCAGCGGGGTCACCGTGTACGTCATCGACACCGGCGTCCGCATCACCCACACCCGGATCAGCGGCCGCGCCTCCTACGGCTACGACGCGGTCGACGGCGACACCACCGCCTCCGACGGCAACGGCCACGGCACCCATGTGGCCACCACGATCGCGGGGACTCGACAACAGCGGCTCCGGCACCACGGCGGGCGTCATCGACGGCATCGAGCGGGTCACCGAGAACCACACCACCCCGGCCGTCGCCAACATGTCGCTCGGTGGCTCCGCCTCCACCTCGCTGGACACCGCGGTCGCCAACTCCATCGCCGACGGCGTGACCTACGCGGTCGCGGCCGCCAACAGCGCCGCCAACGCCTCCTCGTACTCCCCGGCGCGCGTCTCCACCGCGATCACGGTCGACGCCACCACCAGCTCCGACGCCAAGGCCGGCTACTCGAACTACGGCTCGGTCCTGGACATCTTCGCGCCCGGCTCGTCGATCGTCGCCGGCTACAACACCGGCGACACCGCCACCGCCACCCTCTCCGGTACGTCGATGGCGACCCCGCACGTCGCGGGCGCCGCGGCGGTCCACCTCGCCGGGCACACCTCGGCCACGCCCGCCACGGTGGCCGCGGCCCTGGTCGCCGGCGCCACGTCCAACGCGCTCACCAGCGTCGGCACCGGCTCACCCAACAAGCTCCTGAAGCTGGTCCCGTAGCCGCGGAACCGCCGGTCCCCGGGGGCGCCCCACCGCCTCCGGGGGCCACTTTTTTCTCTTCCTGCCAAAGGGACACACCCTTGTGTAACGGTCAAAAGAACAAAAAGGTAAGCGGACCGCCAAGGGCTTGCCATCCGGGCGTAATCATCAATACCGTCATACATCTCACTCGCAGCGGACCGTCGGCAACGGCTCCAGGGGAGGGCTCAGGGACCGCGACGGCATCCGGGGCGAGAGCGCGGTAGGGGGGTGCCGTGCTCGGTGACCCAAGGGGTGACCGGGCCGTGCCGCGCGGTCGGCCGCCGCCTTTCGCCGGTGGCCGGTGAAGCTTGCCAGAAACCCTCCTTTCGAACCGGACGTGGATCCGGGCCGCCCAGGGGCGGGCGGCCCACCGGACGAGAGGGACCAGACCCATGAGTTCCGTTCTGCAGCCGGCGCCTGCCGGCGAGTACCGGCCGATCACCTCCCATCTGGCGATCACACCGCCGGTGAGCGTGGTCATCCCCGCGATGAACGAGGCCGAGAACCTTCCGTATGTCTTCAAGACCCTGCCCGACTGGATCCACGAGGTGGTCCTGGTCGACGGCAACTCGACCGACGACACGGTCGAGGTCGCCCGCGAACTGTGGCCCGGCGTCAAGGTCGTCGGGCAGCAGGGCCGCGGCAAGGGCGACGCCCTGATCACCGGCTTCGAGGCGTGCAGCGGCGACATCATCGTGATGGTCGACGCGGACGGCTCCGCCGACGGCAACGAGATCGTGTCATACGTCTCCGCGCTGGTCTCCGGCGCGGACTTCGCCAAGGGCTCCCGCTTCGCCAACGGCGGCGGCACCGACGACATGACCTTCGTCCGATGGCTGGGCAACCGCGTGCTGTGCGCGGTCGTCAACCGCAAGTTCGGCGCCCGCTACACCGACCTCTGCTACGGCTACAACGCGTTCTGGCGGCACTGCCTGGACAAGATCGAGCTGGACTGCACCGGCTTCGAGGTGGAGACCCTGATGAACATCCGGGTCGTCAAGGCCGGACTGAAGGTGCAGGAGATCCCCAGCCACGAGTACCTGCGCATCCACGGCGTCAGCAACCTGCGGGCGGTGCGCGACGGGCTGCGCGTGCTGCGGGTCATCCTCCGGGAGCGCTCCAACCGGCGCGCCCTGCGCCGCGCCGCACGCCGCTCCCCGCTGCTCGACTCGGCGCGGGGAGAGGTGTCTTGAGCACGCCCGGCATCCCCGTCGTCATCTCCGTCGTCATCTGCGTGTACACCGAGGAGCGCTGGGAGGACATCCGCGCGGCGGTCGCCTCGGTGCGCGCCCAGAGCCACCCGGCCCTGGAGACCCTGCTCGTCGTCGACCACCACCCGGCCCTCCTGGACCGCCTGGCCCGGGAGTACAAGGCGGACGACGAGGTGCGGGTGCTGCCCAACGCGGGCCCGCGCGGACTGTCGGCCGGCCGCAACACCGGGATCGCCGCCTCCCGCGGCGAGATCATCGCCTTCCTCGACGACGACGCCGTCGCGGAACGGGACTGGCTGCGCCGCTTCGCCGACCCCTACTCCGACCCGCGGGTCATGGCCGTCGGCGGCCGGTGCGAGCCCGTCTGGTCCTCGGGCCGGCGGCCCGCCTGGTTCCCCGAGGAGTTCGACTGGGTGGTGGGCTGCTCCTACCGGGGCCTGCCGCCCGGCCGCGTCCGGGTGCGCAACATCCTCGGCGGGAACGCCTCCTTCCGGCGCACCGCCTTCGACATCGCGGGCGGCTTCGCCGGCGGTATCGGACGCGACGGCGGCAAACGGCCGATGGGCGGCGAGGAGACGGAGCTGTGCATCCGGCTCGGCCAGGCGAGACCCGACGCGATCCTGCTGGTCGACGACCGCGCGGTGATCCACCACAAGGTGCCCGCGGCACGCGAGCACTTCGGCTACTTCCGCACCCGCACCTACGCCGAGGGGCTGTCCAAGGCGCTCGTCGCCCGCAGCGTCGGCACCGGCAAGGGGCTGGAGTCCGAACGCCGGTACACCACCCGGGTGCTGCCCGCCGGGGTGCTGCGCGGGCTGCGGGACCTGGTGCTCGCGAGACCCGGCGGGGCCGGCCGGGCGGGCGCGATCCTCGCGGGGGTCCTGACGGCGGCCGGGGGGTACGTCGTGGGCAGCGTGCGGGCGCGCCGGAACGGGACCGCCTTCGAGGTGGTGCCGATCGGGGCCGTGGCGGGCGAGGAGCGCGCCGTATGACACAGGCGCGTGTCCCGATCCTGATGTACCACGCGGTCGCCGCCCGTCCGAACGACGCCACCCACGCCCTGTCGGTCTCTCCGGAGGCCTTCGCCGAGCAGATGGCGCTGATCGCCGACCGCGGGCTCACCCCGCTCACCACCGCCTCTCTCGCGGCCCGCTGGCGGGCGGGCCGGCCGCTGCCCGCCCGGCCGGTGCTGATCACCTTCGACGACGGCTACGAGGGGGTGCACCGGCACGCCCTCCCCGCCCTGGCCCGGCACGGACTGACCGCCACCCTGTTCGTCTCCACCGGCTGGATCAAGGGCGCCCACGACACCGGCGGCGCCCTGGACGCCATGCTGGACTGGCCGCAGATACGCCGACTGGCGGACGCGGGCGTCGAGATCGGCGGGCACAGCCACAGCCATCCGCAGCTCGACCAGCTCGACGACCACGCGCTGAGCGCCGAGCTGACCCGCTGCCGGGACATCGTCGCCGGTGAACTGGGCGCCCTGCCGGTGTCGTTCGCCTACCCCTACGGCTACTCCAGCCGCCGGGTGCGTACGGCGGTCCGCGCGCACGGCTTCGCCCAGGCGCTGGCCGTCGGCAACTCCCTCGCCCGCCGCACCCAGGGGCCGTACGCCCTGCGGCGGGTGACGGTCCGGCGCAGCACGGACGCCGCGGAGTTCGAACGGCTTCTCGACGGACGGGCCGTCGGCCGTACGTTCGCCCGGGACCGGGTGATGACGAAGGTGTACGCGGTGGTGCGCAGAACGCGCCGGCTGCGCGACCGGGCGCTGCACACCCTCGTCCGACCGGCTCGCATGACCGACTCGTATGACCGACTCGTATGACGGAGGCGTTCCGGAGGCGTCGGCTCCCCGGCGCACTCCGGAACTACCGGACAGGACCGACACACCGCGCGCACCACGGAAACCGGGTGCACGGGGCCGCCTCGTGCCGGATCATGGCGGCATGTCCGCGCACCCACACGACGCTCTGCCGATCCGGCTCACCGTCGACGACTCCGACTCCCCGTCCGACGTCGTCGACGCGCTGTTCCTCGGCCGCTTCGCGACGGGCGAGCAGCCGTACTCGCACGCGGTGAACATCGACCGCGTGCGCTCCGGCGCGACCCTGCTGCCCGCGCAGGCCCGTGTGCTGCGCATGGCCCGTGACGACGACCGCAGCGCGACCCTCGCCGAGGGCGACGGCTGGACCCTGCTGGTCTCCCGCTGGAACCGCGGCGCCGACGTCACGGTCACCGCGACCACCGCCGAACTCGCCGCGAAGGTGCTGGACGAGGCCACGAACGGCGCGGCGGACGAGCCCGAACCCCAGCCGGAGAACGTGACGATGGGCTTCTGGTACGTCTCCCCGAGGCGTGGCCCGCACCGCACCACCCGCCAGATCTCCGCCGGTACGTGGGAGGAGGTCCGCCCCAACTACACGGCCCCCGTGGCCGAGGCCATGGACGGGCTGATGGCCACCACCCCGGAGGACATCGCCGGCCGGCTGCTCCTGCTGCACGGCCCGCCCGGCACCGGCAAGACCTCCGCGCTGCGCACCCTGGCCCGGTCCTGGCGGGACTGGTGCCAGGTGGACTGCGTGCTCGACCCCGAGCGGCTCTTCTCCGACGTGGGCTATCTGATGGACATCGCGATCGGCGAGGAGGACGCGGCGGGCAAGGGCCGCTGGCGCCTGCTCCTGCTGGAGGACTGCGACGAACTGATCCGCGGCGAGGCCAAGCACACGGCCGGCCAGGCCCTGTCCCGGCTGCTCAACCTCACCGACGGCCTGCTCGGCCAGGGGCGCAACGTGCTGGTGGGCGTCACCACCAACGAGGACCTGGAGCGTCTCCACCCGGCCGTGGTCCGCCCGGGCCGCTGTCTCGCCCGGATCGAGGTCGGCCCGCTGACCCGCCCGGAGGCGGTCGGCTGGCTGGGCTCCGAGGAGGGGGTCGGCCGCGAGGGGGCGACGCTGGCGGAGCTGTACGCGCTGCGGCGGGGCACCTCCCCGACCTCGCTGCCGGAGCCGAGGGGCCGCTCGGACGCGGGGCTTTACCTGTAGAGGTGCTTTGATGGAGGTATGACCCTGTACGTCGGTACGTCCGGCTGGCAGTACAAGGACTGGCGTGAGGTCCTGTACCCGGCCGACGTGCCCGTGCGGCGGTGGCTGGAGGAGTACACCGAGCATTTCGCCACCGTCGAGATCAACAACGCCTTCTACCGGCTGCCGTCCCGGGACACCTTCACGTCCTGGGCCGAGCGCGTCCCGTCGGACTTCGTGGTCGCGGTCAAGGCGAGCCGCTATCTGACCCACATCAAACGGCTGCGCGACCCGGAGGAGCCCGTGCACCGCCTGATGGACCACGCCGCCGGTCTGGGCGCCCGGCTGGGCCCCGTGCTGCTTCAGCTCCCGCCGACCCTGCGCGCCGATCCCGAACTGCTGGACACCTGCCTGTCCCACTTCCCCGCCGGCACCCGGGTGGCGGTCGAGCCGCGCCATCCGTCGTGGTGGATCCCGCCGGTCCGCGAGATCCTGCGGGCCCGGGGCGCGGCCCTGTGCTGGGCGGATGTCCAGTCCCGTCCGGCCACCCCGCTGTGGCGGACCGCGGACTGGGGCTATGTCCGCTTCCACGAGGGCCGCGCCAGCCCCTGGCCCCGCTACGGCCAGCACGCCCTGGAGACCTGGATCGACCGCATCGCGACGACCTGGTCCGACGGCGACGACGTGTACGCCTACTTCAACAACGACCCGGGCGGCGCGGCGGTGGGCGACGCGGCGTTGTTCGGCAGAACGGCCCAGCGGGCGGGCCTGACGGTGACCCGCACCCCACGGGCCCTGGCCACCCGCTCACGCTGACCCGCCCGTCACCCCTGAGCCGACCCGCCCGTCACCCCTGATAGGCCGCCCGCAGGGCGTCCCGTACCGCCGCCGAGGCCTGTTCCTCGCTCAGCCCCAGCCGCACGGCCCGCTCGGCATAGGCCTGCGCGGCCAGCGCGGCCTCGCGCTCCGCCGCCGACCCGGCAGCGGCCACGAAGGTCCCGTTGCGCCCGCGGGTCTCGATCACCCCGTCCGTCTCCAGCGCCCGGTACGCCTTGGCCACGGTGTTCGCCGCCAGCCCCAGCGACTCGGCGAGCCCCCGCACCGTGGGCAGCCGGTATCCCACCGGGAGTGCTCCGGACCGGGCCTGCTCGGCGATCTGCGCCCGCACCTGCTCGTACGGCGCCGCGCTCTCATCGATGTGGATCTTCAAGGTCACGGCCCGATTGTCCCCCACTGTCCGCCGCTGTCCGCCACTCAGTGGAAAATGAGAGGCACGAGCACATCGCCCGCCCGTAGCGTGCGCTCCCATGACCGTCATCGTGCGCGAGCTGCGACCCGACGCGACTGCCGAGATCGAGGGCTTCATCCGGGTCCGGCACGCGGCCCTGCCGTACGTGTTCTTCAGCCCGGAGTCCCTGCGGCACGCCATCTCCCTGTCCCGCCCGGGCGCCCACGCCCGCAAGCTGGTCGCCGAGGAGGACGGCGAGATCATCGGCACCGCCCAGGTGGGCCTCGCCCATGAGAGCCCGGTGCCCGGCCAGGGCTTCCTCAATGTGTACGTGGACCCGGCCCGCACCGGCCGGGGCGCGGGCACGCTGCTGGTGCGGGCCGCCGAGGAGCATCTGGCGGCGCACGGGGCGACGAACCTGTTCGCCTGGGTCGTGGACGAGCCCGGCAACCGCGCCTTCGCGGAGCGGCACGGCTACCGGCCGAGCCGCTCCGCGCACTTCCTGCGCCTGGACCTGGCGAACACCCCGCTGCCCCCGCTCCAGGGCCCTCCGCCGGGTGTGGAGCTGCGCACGGCCGCCGACTTCGCCGACGACCCCCGTCCGCTGTTCGCCCTGGACGCGGCCGTCGCGGCCGACGAACCGGGCGACATCGACATCGAATTCACGGACTACGAGGCCTGGGTCGAGGAGACCTGGAGGTATCCCCACCTCGACCTGGAGCTGACCTCGGTCGCCGTGGCCGACGGCCGGCCCGTCGCCTTCAGCGTCGCCCACACCAACGGCGCCGGCCGGTACGGCACGGGCATGACCGGCACCGCCCGCGACCACCGCGGCCGGGGCCTGGCCAAGCTCGTCAAGAACGACTCCCTGCACCGCGCCCGCGCCGCGGGGTACACGGAGGCGTACACCGGCAACGACTCGGACAACGGGCCGATGCTGGCGATCAACAAGTGGTTCGGATACGAGATCCGCGCGACGGAGGTGCGGTATGTCCGCGCACTCGGCTGACCCGGCCCGCCCGGTGGAGGTCGTCCTGGTCAAGGGCGGCCGTACGAAGATCCGTTACTCGGCGGAGCTGCTGTCGGACGACGGCACGCGTATCGCCGTACGCGCCCCCTGGGCCGGTGACGGTGTGCGTGACTTCGGCTTCGTACGGTTCGAGACGGGTGATGTCTTCACCGAGTACTACTGGCGGGACCGGTGGTACGCGGTGAAGGAGGTCAGGACCGCGACGGGCGCCCTGAAGGGCTGGTACTGCGATGTCACCCGGCCGGCCGTGTTCTCCGGGGGCGGGCGGGGCGAGCTGGTCGTGGAGGATCTCGACCTGGACCTGTGGCGCTCCGCCGACGGCACGGACGTTCGACGCCTCGACGAGGACGAGTTCGCGCAGAGCGGTCTGGCCCGGACCGACCCCGGGGCGGCCGCGGCCGCCGAAGCCGCCCTCGACGAGCTGGAGGCGCTGGCACGCGAGGGCGACTTCTTCACGACGCTGAGCGGCTGAGCGGCTGAGCGGCGTCAGACCGTCGCCACCACCGCGTACCGCTCGTCCTCCACCGGTCCGCCCCACAGGCGCGGGTCGTCCGAGAGCCGCTCCAGGCGGGTGTGCCCGGCGAGCGGGGTGAGGAGGGTGGTGAGGCGGTCCGCCGGTATGCCGACCGGGGTGACCGTCCCCCAGACGCCCTCCACCAGGACGAGCCGTCCGCCGGGCCGCAGCAGGCTCCGCCAGTGCCGCAGGACGCGGGCGGGGTCGGGCAGGGCCCACAGCACATGCCGGACGAGCACGGTGTCGAAGCGCTGTTCGCCCACCGGGGGCGCCACCGCGTCACCGAGGAGGAACACCGCGTCGCGCCCGGCGAGTTTGGCGCGGGCCCGCTCGATCATGGGCTCGGACAGATCGACCCCGGTGACCCGGTGGCCCTGTTCGGCGGCGAGGAGCGAGAGGCTCCCGGTGCCGCAGCCGAGGTCGAGCAGGTCGCAGGCGCGCCCCGGGAGCCAGCCGAGCAGCCGCTCCGCCCAGGCGGCCCGCACCTCGGGGTCGCGCAGTCCGTGATCCGGTTCCTCGTCGAAGCTCGCCGCCTCCGCGTCCCAGTCGACACGCGCTGAAGTCATTTCGTCACCTTTCCACCCCGTGTGCCCCAGAGTGACACCCGCCACTGACACTCGAATCGTGACACCCGCCACTGACAGAGCGAGGTTCGATGAGGAACCCTCCCGGAAAGGGTCTACCTCCGTGGGATCACGGAACCAGGTAGCTCCGAAGGAGGCAGCCATGCGCCGCACTACTGTGCAGAAGCCCCTGAAGAAGACGGACTCCCGCCGGATCCGGGAAGAGGCGGACGAGCGCCCCGCCGGGCGCCCCGAGGTGCGAAAGGACATCGCGCGCACCTGGTGGCCGGACGGGTGAGACACCCCGCTGCCCCGGTCAGCCGAGCCGCTTGCGGTAGTGGAGCCGGTCGTAGCCGCCGTCGACGCGCCGCCCCACCAGCTCGTAGCCGTACCTCGGGTAGATCTTCTGGTTCTCCCACATCAGCGCGTTCGTGTAGAGCCTGACCTCGGGCAGGCCGAGCGCACGCGCGTGTGCGTCCACGAAGTGCAGCAGCCGCCGCCCGACACCCCTTCCGTGGGCGTCGGGACGGACGGCGATGCTGTCGAGGAACAGATGGTCGGGGAACGCCTCGACGACGACCAGGCCCACCACGGGGTCCCCGGTCACGAACACCTTCCCCGCGGCCACCTCCGCCGCGTGGTCCACCCGCATGGGCAGCGGTACGACGCCGATGCGCTCGATGTAGGGCGTGTACGCCGCGTCGGTGACCGCCTTCACGGCCGTCACGTCGGCCGCCGTGGCGGGCCGGATCTCCTCGCTCGTCATCTCGCTCGTCATGCGGGACACCGTAGCTACCTGATCTGCGCCTCAGCGCTTCCTTAAGGCAGCCCTAAAGATCGCTCCGGGCCTCGCCCGGCAGGCGTTTTCTACGGTTACTTGGTTCCGGCACCCTCGGTCGACAGGACTTCGGGGCCTGACCGGCGGCTCAGGCCGGACAGGCCCCGGCGGGGGACCTCCTGGTCAGCTCAGCGCGGACGCGCAGGTGGTGGGGGTGGCGCGGGCCGGGTCGAGTGCGTTGGCCACTTCGTGGAAGGCGATCCGGTCGAACAGGCCGATCGCCACGTGCTCGGAGAGGTCGAGCGGGCACAGGTCCTGGAGCAGGACGTTGCGCACGTCCGGTCCGCTGAGGTACTGGCTGCGCCAGGGGGTCGCCACCTCGTCGTACTTGGTGGCGACGACCGTGTAGTGGACGCCGGGGACGGTGTCGCCGCCGGCGTTGAGCTTGGCGAGGAAGGCCGAGCCGGGGATCTGGTCGGCGAGGCCGGGGGTGGCGGCGGAGATCAGGTCCTCGGCGCCGGGGAAGTAGGGCAGCAGGTTGGTGAGGCCGCTGAGGGTGGCGCCGTGGTTGTCGGGGGCGAGGCCGACGAGGGCGTTCACCTTGGCGGCTCCGCCGAGGAACTTCAGGTAGTAGCGGGGCATCATGCCGCCCTGGGAGTGGCCGACGAGGTCGGCCTTGGCGGCGCCGGTCGCGGAGAGCACCTTGTCGACGAAGGCGGAGAGCTGTTCGGCCGACTCGTCGATGGGGCCGAGACCGTGGAAGAACGGCACGCCCGGCAGTTGGCCGTAGTCGAGGGAGTAGACGCAGTAGCCCCGGTCCTCGAGGTAGGGGGCGAGGGACAGCCAGTTGTCGATCGAGTTCCCGAGGGTGCCGTGGACCAGGACGACGGGGCGGGGGTGGGCGGCGGAGGGCTTGCAGCTGTAGTCGTTCCAGCCGCTCGACGAGGTCGCGGCGGCGGAGGAGGCGTGGGCGGCGGAGGCGGGGGCCGTGGCGGCAGCGGCTGCCAGCAGCAGTGCGGTGAGGGGTCCGAGCAGGCGCTTCCAGGGCAGCATCGGGTGATCTCCTTGCGGCTCAAGGGAGGTGCGATGGCCTTACGCCCTGTGATCCGGATCACCAGGATGCTGTTCACTCATCAAGTTACGAACGAGTAGCTGATGTGTGAAGTTACGCGTCAGTAAAAACTTCCAGTGGTAGTAAGCGGCGGCCGGGACGGCTGACAATCCGTCACCAGGCGGGCCGGATGGGGCCGTAGGGGGCGATGCGCCGCAACTGATCGCCCAGCACCCGCACTTCACCCTCCCCCAGCACGTCCAGCCACTCCCGCACGACCTCGGCCGCCGCCGCCTCCGCCGCCCGGGTGCACTCCCACCCCCGCCCGGTGAGCACGATCAGCCGGGCCCGGGCGTCGCCGGGATGCACCCGCCGCTCGACATAGCCCTTGCGCACGAGCTCGTCGACGAGCTGACTCGCCGCCTGCTTGGTGAACCCGAGATGGACGGCGAGGTCGGTGACCGTGGCGCCGCCGGGGGCCAGCCGGGCGAAGGCGAAGCCATGGGCGGGCCTGACCCCCTCGAAACCGCGGGCGACGACCCCCTCATGGATGCGCTGGGTCAGCTCACCGGCTGCGGCGAGCAGGGCTGCGGACAGGGCCATGGCCTCGGAGTTGTGCACGGAGGCATTGAAACACCCTTGACGAGATGGTCAAGCAGCTTGACCATAGAGGCGAGTGAAGTAGTCAAGCAGCTTGACCATATCCCCAGGGAGGCCCCCATGCCGATCGTCCGCTCCTCCGAGGCCACCACCCATGAGATCCACGGCGCCCGCTTCGTCTCGTACGCCACCCCCCTCACCGGCAGCAAGGAACTGTGCGCCTGGCGCGGGGAGATTCCCGCCGGGACGAAGGCGCCCGCGCACACCGTCAACCGGGAGGAGATCTTTCATCTGCTCGTCGGCGAGCTGATCGTCACCCTCGACGGCCGGACCGAGCGGATCTCCGCCGGGGACACCCTGATCATCAACCCGGGGGCGACCCTGGCGGTCGAGAATCCGACCGGGCACACCGCGCTGTCGTGGGTCACCACGTCCATCGGGCTGGAGGCCGAGCTGGCCGACGGCTCGCGGATCAGCCCGCCGTGGGCCAACTGACGCGTTCGGCGCCGAGTTCGGCGCGGACCAGCTCCAGCAGCCGGCCCGCCCAGTTGCGACCGCCCTCGGCGCGGGTGTCCCTCCAGTACGGGGACTCCGAGAACCCGGTGTAGACGATCGTCGCGTCCCCGGTGCCGAGCAGGACCTCCGCCGGCCCGGGGTGCTGGGTGAACTTGGCCCGCAGCAGCCCGGCCATCACGGCGAGGCGGATCTTTGGCCAGTCCTCGCGCCGTACGGCCCGGCCGCCCCGTTCCTGGGCCTCGGCGGGGGTGGGGGCGTCCCGGACGGCGAGCCGGTCGGCCTCGTGGGCCGTGGACAGGGCCCAGTAGCCGTGCAGGACGGACGCGTAGGTGTCCCCCGCGTACCGGAGGGGGACCGGGAAGTCGTTGTACAGGGCGAACAGGCCGAGCTTCGCCGGGTGCCCCTTCGGGAAGACCGTCTCATGCAGGACGACCGCCGGGCGGCCCGCCGTGGCCGGATCGTCCGCGTACCGGACGGCCCGCCGCTCCTTCTCCCGCTCGACGCCCTCGTCCCCGCGCGTGAAGTAGTCGAGCGCCCACCGGTGCAGTTCGTCCGTCGCCACCGGACCGTCCCCGTCGACCTGCTCCCCGAGCGCGGTGAGCAGGATCTTCACGGGGCGGTCCTGATGGTCCATGTCCCCGAGGAAGTAGACGCGCCGGTGCGGCGGAATCGCCAGATAGGCCTCCCTGAGCAGCTCCCGGTGGGCCTCGGTGGGCTCCGCGCGGAACACCTCGATCGTGTCCCGGCAGCGCTCGGAGGTCGTCGGCCGCCCCGCCAACTCCGCCATGACGTCGGCGACTTCGAGAAGGAAGTTCTCCGGGGTCAGCGGCTCGGGACAGCGGGCCCGCCAGCGGTTCCCGGGTTCCTCGAAGGGCGGCGCCGCCGGATCCCGTACGGCGATCCGGCCCGAGTCCAGCATCCGCTCCAGGCCGGCCATATCGGCCAGCTCGGAGCAGCCGACCGCACCGTCGGCGTAGACGAACAGATCGTCGACGTAGTACCGGTCCGTCCCCTGGACCCGGCGCCACACATGGGTCCAGGTCCCGCTGATTCTCTCCCCGTCCACGATCCGCCAGGTCGGCCGCCTCCACGTCATCCGGGCACCTTATGTCACCTCGTACCGCGAAGGCCTTCGGTTGTTCACGCCGCCAGCGCCCCCGGGATCACCGCCCCCGGCCCGAACTTGGCCCGCACCCGGTCGGCGACCTCCTCGACCCGGCGGACCTTCTCGTCGGCGGGGTCGAAGGTGAGCTGGTAGGAGGCCTGGTCGGCGGGGCCGAGGGCCTCCGCGCGCAGGACGATCGCCCGGACCCGGGCGCGCTGCAGCCCGAGCGCCTCGTACAGGGAGTACGCCGTCCTCGTCAGGGCCGCCGAGTGCGCGGTCGGTTCCTTGAGGGTGCGGCTGCGGAGGGTGGAGGAGCGGTCGGCGTAGCGCACGGTGAGGGTCAGGGTGCGGCAGACCTTCTCCAGGGCGCGCAGCCGGGCGCCCAGCTCCCCGGCGGCGGACAGCAGGGCCCGGCGGTGCCGGTCGGGGTCCAGCTCGTCGCGGTCGAAGGGCCGTTCGGCGGCCAGGGAGCGGGAGACGGCGTTCGGGACGACCCGGCCCCGGTCGATCCCGCTCGCCTTCTCCCGCAGCTCGCGGCCCGCCTTCGCGCCGACCAGACGCTGAAGGGTGGACAGGGGCGCGGCGGCGACCCGGCCGAGGGTGTCGAGGCCGTACTCGCACAGCGTGCGGGCGGTGGTCGTACCGACGCCGGGCAGCGCGGCGACAGGCCTCTCGGCGAGGAACTCCCGCACCTGGTCCACGCCCTCCGGGACCGTACGGGTCAGCCCCGGCCGGGCGTCCCGCAGCGCCACCCGGGCCAGCATCGGGCCGGGACCGGCTCCGATGACGCAGTCGACGCCGTACAGCGCGAGGGCGCGGACCCGGATCACCGACGCCAGCTCCACGGCGCTGCGCCCGAAGTACCGTTCGGCGCCCCGCAGATCGGCCAGCGCCCCGTCCGGCGGCAGCGCCTCGACGACCGGTGTGAACTCCTCGAGCAGCCCGAGCAGCCCGGGCAGGGCCGCCTCGGCCTCGTACCGCGCAGGCAGCTGGAAACGTACGCAGAGGATGGTCATCCCGCACTCCCCGGACTCTGGTGCCACAACTTCCGTACCGTCGCAGGCCCTTGAGAGGCCTCTTGTCCCGCGGGCCGTAGATCGGCCCACGGATGGAGTTCGTATCCGGTGGGCAGATGGATTCGCCTGCCCCCGGTCGAATCACCGGACCCGGCCGACTCCCCCGCCCCCTCATCCGCCCCCGCCCCCGCTCCCGCCCCCGCCCCTGGCTCCGGCGTAGGCGTCGGCGCCGCGAGCCGTGCCGCCACCTCGTCCAGCCCGCCCTCGGCGCGCAGTGCGACGAGTTCGGCGAGGTTCCAGGCGGCGGAGCCCACCACGCTCAGGCTGCGCGGCCCGCGCCGCTGCACCACTCCGCGCACCAGCAGCAGCCAGGAGTGGAAGACGGTGTGCGCGCAGGCGTCGTGGGAGTCGTCGAAGAAGGCGAGGTCGACCAGGCCCGTGCCGTCGTCCAGGGTGCTGAAGATGACCCGCTTCCCGGATCGGATCGGCGGGGTCTGGGTGGCCGCCTTGGCGCCCGCGACCAGCACGGTCTCCCCGTGCCGCGCCTCGCGCAGCCGCCGCGCCGGGACCACGCCCAGCTCGTCGAGGAAGGTCCGGTGATCGTCCATCAGATGGCGTGAGGCGTCCATGGACAGCACGCCCAGCTCGGCGCTGAGCCGCTCGGCCGGGGACAGGTCCGGCAGCCCGGCGGCGGCGGTCCGCCGCCCGCCCGCCAGGGGGAGTTGACCACCGCCCGCGCCCCGGGCGCCCCGGTGCAGCTCGGCCAGGTGCAGTTGCAGGTCACGCCGGTTGGCGCCGAACTCGTCCAACGCGCCCACCTGCGCCAGCCGCCCGGCGAGCGGCCGGCTCGGACGGGCCCGTTCCCAGAAGTCGAGGAGCGAGGCGTACGGCTGTCCGTCCGCGACCCGTGCCGCCTCGGCCTCGCTGATGCCGTGCACGTCGGAGAGGGCCAGCCGCAGCCCCCAACGCCCGTGCGCACCAGGGGATTCAGACACCAGTTCGATACGGTGGGCGACTCCCGACCGGTTCACGTCCAACGGCAGGATCGGCACCCCGCGCCGCCGCGCGTCCGCCAGCAGCAGCCGCTTCGGGTACATCCCGGGGTCGTGGGTGAGCAGCCCGGCGTAGAAGGCAGCCGGGTGGTGCGCCTTCAGCCACGCCGACTGGTACGTCGGGACGGCGAAGGCGACCGCGTGCGCCTTGCAGAAGCCGTACGAGCCGAAGGCCTCGATGATCTCCCAGGTCCGCCGAATCGTTTCCGCGTCGTAGCCGTTGGCCGTCGCGTGCTGGGCGAACCACACCTTGATCCGCCCCTGCGACTCCGGATCGGACAGCCCGCGCCGCACCCGGTCCGCCTCGCCGCGCCCGCAGCGGGTCATGATCGCGACGATGTCGATGATCTGCTCGTGGAAGACGACGACCCCGTACGTCCCCCTCAGCGGCTCCTCCAGATCGGGGTGCGGGTAACGGACGGGCGCCCGCCCGTGCCGCGCCTCGATGAACGGGCGCACCATGTCGGCGGCGACCGGGCCGGGCCGGAACAGCGAGATGTCGACGACCAGGTCGTCGAACGTGGCCGGCTGGAGCCGCCCGACCAGGTCGCGCTGGCCCGGCGACTCGATCTGGAAGCAGCCCAGCGTCTCGGTGGACCGGATGAGCCGGTACGTCGACGGGTCGCCCGGCGCCACCGCGTCCAGGTCGATCCGCTCCCCCGTCGCCCGCTCCACCTCGGCCACCGCGTGCGCCATCGCCGACTGCATCCGCACGCCCAGCACATCCAGCTTGAGCAGCCCGAGGTCCTCCACGTCGTCCTTGTCGAACTGGGCCATGGGGAACCCCTCGCCGCTGGTCGGCATGACCGGCGTACGGGAGAGCAGGGAGGCGTCGGACAGGAGCACCCCGCACGGGTGCATGGCGATGCCGCGCGGGAGGGCGTCGAGCGCCTCGACCAGCTCCCAGAGCCTGCCGCGACCGCCCATCTCCTCGGCCAGCGCCTTGAGTTCGGGCAGCTCCGCCAGCGCCGCGCGGGCGTCGCGGGCCCGGATGTGCGGGAAGGACTTGGCGATGCGGTCGATGTCGGCGGGGTCCATGGACAGGGCCGCGCCGACGTCCCGGACGGCGTGCCGGACCCGGTACGTCTCCGGCATCGCGACCGTCGCGACCCGCTCGGCGCCGAACCGGCCGATGATCGCCCGGTAGACCTCCAGCCGGCGCGCGGACTCCACGTCGATGTCGATGTCGGGCAGCACGACCCGTTCCTTCGACAGGAAGCGCTCCATCAGCAGCCCGTGCTCGACCGGGTCGGCGTGCGCGATGCCGAGGAGGTGGTTGACGAGGGAGCCCGCGCCGGAGCCGCGCGCGGCGACCCGGATGCCCATGTGCCGTACGTCGTCGACGACCTGGGCGACGGTGAGGAAGTAGGAGGCGAAGCCGTGGTGGGCGATGATGTCCAGCTCGTGGTGCATCCGCTCCCAGTAGGCGCGCCGGCCGGCATAGCCGTACCGCACCATGCCCGCCGTCGCCCGCGAGGCCAGCGCCCGCTGGGCGGTGCGGCGGCCCGCGCCGACGAGATGCGGTTCCGGGAAGTGGACGGTGCCCATGCCGAGGTCGTCCTCGGGGTCGACCAGGCATGCGGCGGCCGTGGCCCGGGTCTGCTCCAGCAACCGGTGGGCGGTGTCCCGCCGGAAGCCCGCGGCCTCCACGATCCGCTCGGCCGCCGCCGCCATGGCGTCCGCGCCCTTCAGCCAGGCCTCGCCCGAGTCGAGTTCCTTGGCCGGGTCGACGGGGACCAGTCGGCGGGCGGCGTCCAGGACGTCGGCGACCGGGCCCTGGCCGGGGTCGGCGTAGCGGACGGCGTTGCTGAGCACCGGGCGGATCCGCTGGTCGGCGGCGAAGCCGACGGTACGGGCGGCCAGCCGCAGGGAGCCCGGTCCGGTGCCTTCGCGGCCGTGCCAGACGGCCTCCAGGCGCAGGGCGTCGCCGTACACCTCGCGCCAGGGGGCGAGGAGCTTCGCGGCCCGGTCCGGGCGTCCGGCGGCCAGGGCGCGGCCGACGTCGGAGGCGGGGCCGAGCAGGACGGTCAGGCCGTCGCCGTGGTTGCCGGTCCAGGGCAGCACCGGGACGTCCCCGTCGGCATGAGCGGCGGTGACGATCCGGCACAGGTCGGCCCAGCCCCGGGCGCCGTCGCGGGCGAGGAAGGTGACGCGAGGGGTCGACTCGTCGATGAAGGCACCGCCGCGCACAGGCGTGCGGCGCCTTTCCCGTCGTACGTCGCTGTCCTGCCGTACGGGCCCGGCGACCGGCAGATCCACGCCGAAGAGCGGGCGCACGCCCGCCTTCGCGCAGGCCTTGGCGAAGCGGACCGTGCCCGCCAGGGTGTCGCGGTCGGTGAGGGCGAGGGCGTCCATGCCCCGTTCGGCGGCGCGCTCGGCCAGCCGCTCCGGGTGCGAGGCCCCGTACCGCAGCGAGAACCCGGAGACGGTGTGCAGATGCGTGAAGCCTGGCACACGCACCTCCCACGATCACGCTTCGAACATCAGTTCCCTAATCCCTCACCCCCACCATAGACCAAATTCCGAACATCTGTACGACCGCCGCTCGGGCGTCCCCCACCTGCGGGAACGCCCGAGTCACCTGCGGAAACGTGGGCAAAAACCACCCACCCGGAGTCAGCCGATCCGGGTGCCCGTCGCCGACAGCGCCTCCGTCACCGGCTGGAAGAACGTCTCCCCGCCGGAGGCGCAGTCGCCGCTGCCGCCGGAGGTCAGACCGACCGCGCCGCTGCCCGAGAAGAGGGAGCCGCCGCTGTCGCCGGGCTCGGCGCAGACGTCGGTCTGGATCAGTCCGTCGACGATGTCGCCGTTGCCGTAGTTCACGGTCGCGTCCAGACCCGTGACCGTGCCCGAGTGGACGTGGGTGGTGGAGCCGCTGCGCGTGACCCGCATGCCCACGGTGGCCTCGGCGGCGCCGGTGATCGGCTGGGCCGAGCCGTCGTAGAGGTCTACCTCGCTGGGGTGGTCGACGTCGGAGGTGTACTTGACCAGGCCGTAGTCGTCGCCCGGGAAGCTGGAGGCCGCGTTGGCGCCGATCACGGTGCCGGAGGAGTCCGACCAGGTGGAGATGGCCTCGGTGCAGTGCCCGGCGGTCAGGAAGTACGGCTCACCGTCCTTGACCACGTTGAAGCCGAGCGAGCAGCGGCCGCCGCCACCGGTGATCGCGTCACCGCCGGCGACGAAGGGTTTGAACTCCCCCTTGGTGCGCCGGAGTTCGGCGGTCCCTCCGAGCCCGTCGACCACCTTGGCGAGCTTCGCCCACACGGCGGCGGAGACCGTGCGGTCGGCGGTGACGACGACCTTGTTGGTGCGCGGGTCGGTCACCCAGGCGGTGCCGGGGACGGCCGCGTCCGCCCTGAGGGCGGTCCGGGCGCCGGCCAGTTCGGCGAGGGAGTTCTCGACGATTCTCGCCCTGGCCCCGGCCGCCTCGACGGTCTTCGCGGCGGCCGCGTCGAGCACGTTCACCACCAGGCTGCGGCTCTTCGCGTCGTAGTAGGTGCCCGCCGTGTCGGCGCCGAGGTCCTCGCCGAGGGTCGAGGCGAGCTTTCCGGCCGCGAAGGCCGTGAGAGCGGCCGGCCGCGGGCCCTTCTCCGGTTCACTGGCGTTCGCGGTCTGGAAGGTGACTCCCGCCGCGACGAGCGCGGCGACACCCGCGCCCGCCATGACCGTCCGTCGCCGGGATATGCGTCGGTGCTGCAACTCGCGTCCTCCTGTGGGGGTCGGCCCGGACGGCTGTGGGGGCCGTACCGCACCGAAGAGTGGCTGGTTGACGAAAAGTCACTCTCCCGAAGGACACAGGGAGCACACAAGGTTGACTCCGGGACGCGCACAGGGTGAGCACTTCACGCCCTTCGCGCCTTCACCACCCCGTTCGTACTGCAAACGCCCCGGGCGCTACTGCTGACCGGTTCCCTGCTCCGGTGCGGATGCGGGTTCCGGTGGGGGTGCGGGTGCGGGTGCCGGTGCGGGCGCGGGTGGGGGTGGGGGTGCGGGCGTCGCGGGCAGTTGCTGCTGTGCCTTCTCCAGGAACCTCAGCAGCTCCACCGGGAACGGCAGCACCAGCGTGGAGTTCTTCTCGGCGGCGACCGCCACCACCGTCTGCAGCAGCCGCAGCTGGAGCGCGGCGGGCTGCTCGGACATCTCGCGGGCCGCCTCCGCGAGCTTCTTGGAGGCCTGGAGCTCGGCGTCGGCGTTGATGACCCGCGCCCGGCGCTCCCGGTCGGCCTCGGCCTGCCGGGCCATGGACCGCTTCATCGTCTCGGGCAGGGAGACGTCCTTGATCTCGACCCGGTCGATGGTGACGCCCCACTCCACGGCCGGGCTGTCGATCATCAACTCCAGCCCCTGGTTGAGCTTTTCGCGGTCGGAGAGCAGATCGTCCAGCTCGCTCTTGCCGATGATGGACCTCAGCGAGGTCTGCGCCATCTGCGAGACGGCGAACCGGTAGTCCTCCACCCGGACCACCGCCTCGGCCGGCGCGGTCACCCTGAAGTAGACGACGGCGTCCACCCGGACCGTCACATTGTCCCGGGTGATGCCCTCCTGGCCCGGCACCGGCATCGTGACGATCTGCATGTTGACCTTACGGAGCCGGTCGACGCCCGGCACGATCAGGGTCAGCCCGGGTCCGCGCACCGCGGGCCGGAGCTTCCCGAGCCGGAAGACCACCCCCCGCTCGTACTGTTTGACGACCCGCGCCGCCGCCATCACGTACACCACTCCGGCGGACACGAGCCCGGCTCCCGCCGCCACCAGCTCCTCGACCATGCCGGCCCCCAGGGGTCCGAAGCGCTTCCCGTAAGTTCCCGTCCCGTTCCCGTCCAGTTCCCGCCCTACGACGGTAACCCCGCCCCCGTACAAGAGGGAGCCCCCGCACGGCGGTTCACGTGCGGGGGCTCGCCGATCCGTGGAGCCGGTCCTGCCGGGCGTACTAGAAGACGCTGACGCCGTACGCGCTCAGGGCCTCCGCCACCGGCTGGAAGAAGGTCGTACCGCCGGAGGTGCAGTTGCCGCTGCCGCCGGAGGTCAGACCGTAGGCGATGCCGCTGGTGGAGTACAGCGGGCCACCGGAGTCGCCGCCCTCGGCGCAGACGTTGGTCTGGATCATGCCGTAGACGATGTCGCCGCTGCCGTAGTTCACGGTGGCGTTCAGCGCGGTGACCCGGCCGCTGTGGATGCCGGTGGTCGAGCCGTCACGGTAGACCGTGGTGCCGACGCTGGGCGTGCCCGAGCTGGTGATGTCCGTGTTGCCCGCGGTGCCGGACTTGGTGACCGAGCTGTTGGTGTAGCGGACCAGCGCGTAGTCGTTGGTCGGGAAGCTGTAGCTGACGTTCGTGCCCAGCGTGGTCGTCTGCCCGGAGTTGGAGTACCAGGTCGAGGCGACCTCGCCGCAGTGACCGGCGGTCAGGAAGTAGTAGGTGCTGCCGCTGACCACGTTGAAGCCGAGCGAGCAGCGGTAGCCGCCGCCGTAGATGGCGTCGCCGCCCGCGATGAGCTTGTTGAACTTGCCGGGGGTGTGCTTGATCGTGAGGGCGCCGGCGTTGCTGCCCGCGGCCTCCTTGATCTGCGCGATCTCGGCGTCGGAGACGGTGCTGTCGACGGTGACGAGAAGGCGGTTGGTCTTGCTGTCGACGGCCCAGGCGGTGCCCGGGACGTCCGCCTGGAGCACGGAGTTGCCCGCGCTCTTCAGCTGGGCGGAGCTGAAGGTGGCGGTGTCCGCCGCGCTCGCGTTGGGGATCGCGATGGCGGCCGCGGCCACGAGTCCGGTGGTGACGGCGATCAGCCGGCTCCGTCTCGAGATACCGCGGGTGGTGGGGGTGGTGCGCTTGATCCTCACGTTTCGTTCCCTCCCAGGGGAAGTCGGGGGCCCGTCGTGTGGGGTCGGGGCCCGTGAGGCGCAGCCAGGATCAGACGTTCGCCCGGATTCCGGACACGCCGTGACCCTGACAAGCGCTGAGGGGGAGTATTCGGCCGAACGGCCGGTCGGCGCAAGGGCGCCTTTCGGCCGTCAGACCTTGAACGAACTACGTGAGTTGAGCCCTCTTCGAGGCCTCTTGCCCCAGCTCAGACCAGGTTGCGCTCCCCTGCCTCGATCTCCACGTCGAGAGTGTTCCCCGGTGGCGGGAAGGGGCAGATGAAAGCGTCGGCGAATGCACACGGAGGCAGTACGGCACGGTTGAAGTCCACCGTCGTGCGCCCCTCGTCGTCGGGGGCACCCGAGTGGAGGAACCGGAACCGGTGGCTGCTCACCCCACTGGTGGAGTCGGCGAACACCGCCCACAGCAAGCCGTCGCCCTGCACGGCCACCCGGAGCGTGTGCTCCCGCCCGTCGAGGGCGAACGTCAGTTCCCCGCCGAGCCCGAGGCCGCGCGTCCGTCCGTCGGCGTTCGGCACCCGCACGGTCCGGTTCCCGTCGTACGGCGTGAAGCGCGCCGGCACCGACCAGCGCGCCTCGTACGGGGTGGCCTCGACGCCCCGGAACAGGCGCCGGGCCTCGGCCCCGGGGTCGAAGTCGCGCACCCCCCAGACCCCCTCCCGCACCAACACGACCAGCCGCCGCTCGCCGTGCGCGACCCGGGCCGCGTCCACCGCTCCCGGGTCGGCGCCGAGCCGGACCGTTCCGCCGAACGGCCCTCCGTCCAGGATCAGCCCATCGGTCCCGGCTGCCGTCAGCACCACCCCGTCCTCCTCGGCCACCCAGACCCCGGGGATGTCCGGAAGCCGACCGTCCGGGAAGTCCTCCAACCAGTGGGTGCCGGTGAGGGCGAGCGGGCCGTAGGGGGCCGCCAGCGTCTCCAGCCGGTGTGCGTGCCACTGCTTCCAGAGGTCCGGCGCGTCCGTCGTCATGTGGTCAGCCTTTCGGTGCGTACTGAGGGGCGGGGCGGGCGAGGCCCAGGTGCTCGCGCAGGGTGCCGCCCGGGTAGAAGGTGCGGAACAGACCGCGGTGCTGGAGCAGCGCGACCGTGCCGTTGACCAGGCGTTCCAGGTCGCGGTGGGGTTCGACGGGGACGAGGTGGAAGCCGTCGGCGGCGTCTTCCCGGTGCCAGGAGGCGATCAGCTCGGCGAGGTCGACGGGGCCGCCGCGGTAGAGCGGGCCCCGGCTGGTCTGCCGGGGGCCGCCCCCACCGTGGCCCGGCTCGGCCGCGTGCTCGCCGTCCCCGAGGTCGGCGAGCAGACTCACCATCACCCGCAGGGAGTCCGGGTCCCGTCCGTACGCGGCGGCCTCGGCGCGCAGGTGTCCGCGTACGGCACGGGCCTGCGCGCAACCCGCCACCCGGACGAGGGCCACCTCGGCGTACCGGGCGGCGGCGGGGCGCGCGGCCGCCTCGGTGGCGTCGACGACCCGTACGGGGTGGCCCTGCGGGGAAATGTTCAGGTCCCCCCATCCGGCCGAACCACCGCCACCCTCGTCGGCCTCCGGGTGGGGGGCGGCCGAGCGGGTCGAGTCCGGGCGGGACCCCGACGGCGGGCGGGGCGACTCCGGGCGGGGCTCGGCCGGGCGGGTCGAGTCGGGACGGGACCCCGACGGCGGGCGGGGCGCGACCGGGCGGCGCTCGGCCGGGTGGGACGCGTCCGGACGGGACCCCGACGGCGGGCGGGGCGACTCCGGGCGGAGCGCGTCCGGACGGGACCATAGCGGGCCGGACCCCGACAGCGGGCTCGACCCCGACAGCCTGCCGGCCCCTGACAGCGGGCCGGACCCGGACACCGGGCCGGACCCCGACAGCGGGCCGGACCCCGACAGCCTGCGGGCCCCGGACAGCCTGCGGGCCCCGGACAGCCGGCGGTTCTCTGACAGGGCCTCATCCGGAGAGACGTCGATCCGCAGGCCGGCCCGGCCGCGGCTGAGCCGGTCGAGGGCGGCGACGGCAGCCGCCGCGGCGTGGGGCTCGCCGAACCCGGCCACCAGTCCGACGCGGCGCGTGGCCGACGCCACCCGGGTGAGCACGGCCCACGCGTCGAGCCCGGGCCGGCCGGGGAGGTCGTCCAGCGTCACGAAGTCCAGCCCGCCGCGCTCGGCGAGCCGGGCCAGCTCCACGTAGGGGGCGGCCTCGTCCACCCCGGGCAGGTCGACGGCGGCGGCCAGATGCAGCAGTCCCATGGCTCACCGCGCCTTCGACGGCAACGGCCCCGGGCCTGGGCTCCGGTGCGCGGACCTGATGTCGACCCTGACGGTCATCGTGAGCATCCTTTGCCGGGCCGGAAGGGGGCTCGGGCGGCGGCGTCGGCGCCGAGGTCCCGCAGGAACACCAGGGCGGCGCGCGCGGTGGCGTCGTTCTGCCGGAACGCGGGACCGCCCGTGCGGGGGCGGGTGAACGCGCCGGGGGTACGTCCGTCGGTGTGCGGGCCGAGCGCGAAGCGCCGCGGATGCGGCCGGCCGGCCCGGTCCAGGACCCGCCCGTCGAGCCGGTCCACCCGCAGCAGTCCGTCGGCCGTCTCCCCGGCGCCCCCGGCGTGCAGGTCGCGCAGCAGCGGGTCGAGGGCCCGCCGCAGGGTCGGCTCGGGCAGCCGGGCCTCCACCAGCGCGCGTGCCTCGACGGAGAACCCGGGCACGGTCGGACTGGACGCCCGGAACACCCCGTCCTCGGCGTGTACGGCCATGTCGGCGCCGACGAACTTCAGCACTCCCGCCCGGGAGAGCGCGAGGAGCTGCCGCAGCCGGGGCCCGGGCGGCCCGGAGGCGAGATAGCTGAAGAACCCGTGCCACCAGGACCCGATGTCCCCGAGCCGCACGAGCTGCCCGTAGACCGACAGCAGCCCGAGGAACACGGACAGATCGGCACTGTGCTCAGGGTTGTGCCGGCGGCTCAGATCGTCCTCGACGTACCGTCGCAGACCGTCCTGGAACTCCTCGTGCGAGGCGTACCGCACCCCGTCCAGCGGCCGGTCGAGCGCGGCGAGGTCGAGCCGGTCGGCGGGATCGGGGACGGCGGAGGCGACGAGGGCCTCCCGTTCGGCCTCCCCGGAGGCGGCCGCGTACTTCTCCTCGAAGTCCGTCCAGGCGATCGCGGTCCGCTCGGGGTGGGCGGCGAACAGCCGGTGGTAGTGGGCGAAGCCCAGCTCCTTCTCCACCAGCGGCCACACGTCCCGCCGGAAGTCGAACCCCCCGGGCCGGGCGAGGAGTTCGTCGGTCTGGGCGGGTCCGAGGAACCTGGGCAGCGGGGGCCGCTCGCCGGTCCAGTCGTAGCCGATCTTCGAGCGGTACGGCACTCCGCGCCGCGACCCGACGTACAGCACCGGCTCCCGCCCCGAGGGCACATAGGTGTCCCCCTCGTACCGTCCGCCGCGCCCTTCGGTGAGCAGCACCATCAGGTCGACGAAGGCGAGCCCGAAGCCGCGCACCAGGACGGGTTCGCCGGGCCGGAGCGCGGACAGATCGCTGTCGGCGGTGAAGTCGGGCGGCAGATGGACGAGCCCGTGCTCATCGGCGTACGAGGCCAACTCCCGCTGCTCGACGTCGAGTTCGGCGTCGAGGTGGCCGAGGGCCAGGACGACGAGGTCGGCGGGCAGCGGCCGGGACCGCCCCTCCAGCCAGACCTGCTGACGTCCCTCGCGCGGACCGCTCACCCGCAGCGCGCGCCGGGGGTGGTGGTGGACGGTGACCTTCTCCGGCAGGGCGGCGACGGCCTGTTCGTGCACCCAGCTCAGATAGGCGCCCTGGAGCTGTCGGTCGGCGAAGAGCCGCCCGTCGACGCCGGCCCACTCGTGCAGGGTGGGCCCCGGCCGCACCGGCCCGTCCATGACCACGGTCTCGTCGGTGAACATGGTGACGTCCTCGGCGTGCGAGTTCATCCACAGCAGCGGTGACTGGGCGGCCCGCCAGATCCGTCCGGCGCCCGGCGGATGCGGGTCGACGAGATGGATGTCGAGGCCCGAACCGGCGTACAGCTCGGGCGCGTTGGCGGCGATCCGTTCGATCAGACCGGTCCCGCGCGGCCCGGCCCCGACGATCACGAGGGACGGTCTGAGGTCCGGGGCGGCCGGGGTGGGGGCAAGGGTGTCGGAAGACATGCGAAGGCTCCGTGACGCATCGGTCGAACACGGTGGAGTGCCTTCACACGGCAAGAGCTACGGCCGAGCCCCTCAGCAGGGCCGTACAGCGAGAGTACGGCGGTGTTTCCCCTCACTGTCAAGGCTGTCCGAACTGTGAGCCGTACGTCTCATGTCGGTTGACGGGTAACCGGAGACCTGTTCCACTTGGCCCATGCATCCGCAGCAGTGGCTGGTCACCCGCTCCCACATCGACTTCGGTCGCGTGTGGTCCTGTTCCTGTTGAGCTGACCCCATGCGCGCCGGGGACGCTTCCGCGTGCCCCCTTCAAGCCTTCACACCCCTCCCCTCGCTTCACACGCGCGCTCACCCCCACCCCGCCCAGGGCGCGGGGAACTGCGCGATCAACCACCCACCACCCGCACCCGCCGTACGTCCGCGCCCGTACGGCGATTCAGCGCACCCCGGAAGAAGCCCGCACCCCGATCACCCGGTCCATCAGCACGCCCAGAACATCCCGCACGGACCCCCGCTGCCGAGCGTCGCACTCCAGCACCGGCACATCGGGGTCCAGCCCCAACACCCCCCGCACCTCCTCCAACTCGCACCGCTCGGCCCCGTCGAACCGGTTGACCGCCAGAACGAACGGCGCTTCCTGGGCCTCGAAGTAGTCGACAGCCGGAAAGCACTCCTCGAGCCGGCGCGTGTCCGCGAGGACGACCGTCCCGAGGGCGCCCTCCACCAGGTCGTCCCACAGGAACGAGAACCGCCCCTGCCCGGGCGTCCCGAACAGATACAGCGCGATGGCCGGATCGAGGGTGATCCGCCCGAAGTCGAGCGCGACGGTGGTCCTGGTCTTGGTCTCCACCCCTTCCAGGGAGTCGACCCCCACCGACACCTGGGTGATCGCCGCCTCGGTGTCGAGGGGTTCGATCTCGGAAACGGCCCCGATGAAGGTCGTCTTGCCGACCCCGAGCCCCCCGCTCACCACGATCTTCACGGCAAGCGGCACGGTTTTCTCTGAGCGCCCGGGCATGATCTGTGATCCTTTCGAGCTTCCGTGTCTCGACAGGAGATACGTCCCGGAGGTGCTCGGCGCTCACCGTGACCCCCCTCACACCGCCCCGGGCGCACGGCGGGTGACCGTGTGTCAGCAGGAGCAGTCGCAGCCGCAGCAGTCGCACCCGTCGCAGCAGTCGCAGTTGCAGCAGTCACCGCACCCGCAGTCACAGTTCCCGCAGTCACAGTTGGAGCAGCAGCCCTCGTGCTTCTTCCGCGACCACGGCCCCTCGAACTCGTCGGCACAGCACACCTGGCAGGTGCAGAACAGTCCGAGGGCGACGGCACACCCGGCGAGCAGCCCCCGCGGCTGCTTGGGCGGCGCGGGCATCTGCGGCGGGGGCCCGAACGCGGCCCGGCCCTCCTGCGCGGCCCCCGGATGCGGGTGCCCGCACGAGGACGTCCCGAACGCCCGGTCCACCGACCGCTCCAGCTCGTGCGCGAGCAGCAGATGCGCCAGCCGTCCCTCGCTGAACTCGACGTCCTTGAGGGCGAGCCGGATCCCGTGCAGGGCGTCGTCCGCGAGCCGCCGGGCCTCGGTGAGCGGGGTCCCGGTGGCCGTGAGCGGGTTCCAGGCGCCGGCCCGCGCGTCGGCGTCCCGGTCCTCGACGGCGTCGAGCAGATGCGCGAGCCGCCCGAAGAGCCGCCCGGCCTCGGCGAGCGGGACGGCGTTGCCCGGCCGGCCCGCGAGGACCGCGGTGTGCGCGAAGGCGGCGGCCGTGGCGGTCTCGGTCGGTTCGGTGACGGTCAGCAGCGGAGTGCCGGGCCCGGCCAGCGCCTCCAGCCCGATCTGCCGGTCCACGGCGTCCACCAGGACCGCCGTGTCGAAGCCGACCGCGGCGCCGCCGCGCTCCCCGGCCCGTCCCCAGCTCCTGGCGACCCGGCGGGCGGCGACGGCGACCGGACGCCGGGCCAGCAGTCCGTCCCCGTCGGCGACATGGTCGCGCACCTTGGCCGAGGCGAGCACCAGCGAGACGGCCGCCGCGAGCCGCGCCCCCTCGCCCTGGGCGACGGAGGCGGTGCGCATCCCGCGCAACGGGCACGGGCCGGCCGTACGCCGCCGGCCGGCGGCCTTCTCGGCCTGAGCCTCCGTCAGGACCGAGATGAGCAGCCCGTCGTAGTTGGTGACGACCCGGGCGAACTGGCCGTGATCGCCGCGCAGCGCGAGACACAGTCCGCACAGATGCGCCATCCACTGGCTCTTGAGCCGCTCACCGAGCCGATGGCTGCACGGTCTGACGATTCCGAACATGACAACCCCCGTGGTCCGCAGTCCGTGTTCCCCTGCCCTGAGAGCGGGGCCTTTAAGACATTGAGCTGCCGCATGCTATCGGCCGATAATCGACGTTGAACGCTCTGCCCCGTTCACCCGTACGCACCCTGTATCACCCGTACGCCACGAACAGTCATATTTCACTCTCAGTCAGCAGCCGTACACAGCAGGACCCTTGGGAGACGCGGGCTCTCGACGGATTCTCTGTGCACCAGTACCGTCACAAACCCCCCGCGCGGCGTCTATCCACTTGGCGCGACATCCGCATCATGGACGACCATGGGAATGCGGAAAGGAAGAAAGACCGCTGTGAGAGGAGGCGTCCATGGGATCGGTGCGCAAGGCAAGTGCCTGGCTTGGCCTCGTCGACGACAACGATGACGAGCGTTACTACGACGACGACTACTCCGAGGGGGCCGACTCGCAAGACGCCTGGGTCACCGACCCGCGCGTCAAGGTCGCCTCGGACACGGCCGAGGAGAAGGGCCGCCGGATCGGCACCGTCACCCCGGACAGCTTCCGGGACGCGCGGCTGATCGGTGAGCTGTTCCGCGAGGGCGTGCCGGTCATCATGAACCTCACCGCGATGGAGGCCGCCGACGCCAAGCGCGTCGTCGACTTCGCGGCCGGGCTGATCTTCGGACTGCGCGGTTCGATCGAGCGCGTCTCGACCCGGGTGTTCCTGCTGACCCCGTCCAACACGGAGATCGTGAACGGCGACCCGGCCGGGCGCCGCACGGACGGTTTCTTCAACCAGAGCTGAGGCAGGGCCGCTCGCCGGCCCCGCCTCGGCCCCCCGGGCCGGGTCAGCGGAAGGCGTCGAGTCCGGTGAGCGCCTTGCCCAGCACGAGCTGGTGCATCTCGACGGTGCCCTCGTAGGTGAGCACCGACTCCAGGTTCGTCGCGTGCCGCATGACGGGATACTCCAGCGAGATCCCGTTGGCCCCGAGGATCGTCCGCGCCGTGCGGCAGATCTCGATGGCCTCCCGCACGTTGTTGAGCTTGCCGAAGCTGACCTGTTCGGGACGCAGTCGGCCGGCGTCCATGCGCCGCCCCAGATGGTGGGCGAGCAGAATCCCCTTGTGCAGCTCGACCGCCATGTCGGCGAGCTTGGCCTGGGTGAGCTGGAACCCTCCGATGGGCCGCCCGAACTGTTCGCGGGTGCGCGCGTAGTCGACTGCGGCCTCGAAACAGGTGCGGGCCGCGCCCATCGCGCCCCAGACGATCCCGTACCGCGCGTGGGAGAGACAGCTCAGCGGCCCCTTGAGCCCCACGACCTCCGGCAGCACGGCGTCGCCGGGCAGACTGACCTCGTCGAGCACGAGCTCACTGGTCACACTCGCCCGCAACGACCACTTGTGCTTGATCTCCGGCGCGGAGAAGCCGGTGCTGTCGGTGGGCACGACGAATCCCCGGATGCCCCCGTCGGTCTGCGCCCAGACGACGGCGACCCCGGCGACGGACCCGTTGGTGATCCACATCTTCCGCCCGCTCAGCACCCAGTCCGAGCCGTCGCGCTTGGCGTACGTCCGCATGCCGGCCGGGTCGGACCCGTGGTCGGGCTCGGTCAGCCCGAAGCAGCCGATGACCTCGCCGGAGGCCATCCGCGGCAGCCACGTCTGCTTCTGCTCCTCGGAGCCGAACCGGTGGATCGCGTACATGGCGAGGGAGCCCTGCACGGAGACCAGGGACCGGATCCCGGAGTCGGCGGCCTCCAGCTCCAGACAGGCGAGCCCGTACTGCACGGCGCTCGCCCCGGCGCACCCGTACCCGTCGAGCGACATCCCGAGCGCCCCGATCGCCCCGAGCTCCCGGGCGAGCTCCCGGATCACCGGCAGCTCCCCGCGCTCGTACCACTCGGCGACGAACGGCTCCACCCGGTCCACGGCCCAGCTCCGCACGGTGTCGCGGATCGCCAGATCCTCCGGCTCGAGCAGATCGTCGATCCCGAGCGGATCGGCGGGGTCGAAGGGGGGCAACTTCGAGGACGCGGCCATGACGAGCTCCTCCGGCAGCACAAAACTAGCACCGCTAGTTACGATGTCGCTCGAAGGTACCACTCAAGGCACTGCGGAAAGCCGCCGACGGCGGACACGCCCCACCGGAAAGGTCACCCTGTCAGCGAACGGTCACGGGCGATGCGTGGGTGGGAGACACCTCGCGGGGAGCGGGCAGCTCCACCGCGACCGACTCGCACTGCATCACCCGCGGCAGCCTCAGCGCCATCACCGCCCCCAGCAGCAGCAACCCGGCGCTGACCAACAGCGTGACATGCAGCCCGTGCACGAAGCTGTCCTTCGCGACCCGCCGCAGCGCCGCCCCGGCCGGCCCGCCGAGCTGTCCGGCCACCTCGTAGGCCTCGCCCAGCGAATGCCCCGCGGCCGCCGACGCGGACGCCGGCACCCCGGGCACGGAGGACAGTCCGGGCGCGTACGCCGCGTTCATCACGCTGCCCAGCAGGGCGATGCCGATGCCCGCCCCGAGCTGGTAGGAGGTCTCGCCGATCGCCGCCGCGCCGCCCGCCCGTTCCGCCGGAGCCTCGCTCAGCATCGACTCGTACGCCGCGAACAGCGTCGTCTCCAGCCCGAAGCCGAGCAGCACGAACCCGGACAGCAGCAGCCCGGCGTTGTCCGCCCCGCCCATCGCGGTCAGCAGCAGCACGGCCAGCGCGGTCAGCAGGAACCCCGCGCACACCATCCGCCGCGGCCCGAACCCGCGCAGCAGCCGCGCCCCGGCCAGCCCCGCCGCCATCGCGGCGAAGGTCAGCGGCAGGAGTCGTAGACCCGTCTGGAGCGGGGAGAGACCGAGCACCAGCTGGAGATACTGCGCGGCGATCAGCTCCAGGCCCACCAGCGCCAGCATGGCCAGCACGATGCAGCCGACGGAGGTGCTGAACGCCGGCCGGGCGAACATCCCCAGGTCCACCAGCGGATGCTCACGCCGTCGCTGACGCCGTACGAACAGGACCATCAGCACCGCGCCGACCAGCAGCGGCACCACGGTGAACGGGCCGAACTCCGCGCCGCCCAGCCGCTTGACGCCGAGGACGAGACCGAACAGCCCGGCCGCCGCCATCAGCGCGCCGACCACGTCCCAGGGCCCCTCGCCGGTGCCCCGCGACTCCGGCAGCAGCAGCCGCCCCACCGGGAGGCTGACCAGCATCAGCGGGATGTTGACGAGGAAGACCGAGCCCCACCAGAAGTGCTCCAGCAGGAATCCGCCGAGCAGCGGTCCGACGGCCGCGCCGACCGCGGCCACCGCGCTCCAGATGCCGATGGCGAGCGCTCTCTCCCGGCGGTCGGGGAAGACCTGGCGCAGGATCGACAGCGTGGCCGGCATGATCATCGCACCACCGACGCCGAGCAGCGCCCGCGCCAGGATCAGCACCTCGGCGCTCCCGGCGAAGGCCGCCAGCGCGGAGGCGACGCCGAACAGGGCGTACCCGAGCAGCAGGATCCGCCGGCGGCCCACCCTGTCGCCGAGCGTGCCGAACAGGATCAGCAGCGAGGCGCAGACCAGTGGATAGGTGTCGACGATCCAGAGCAGCTCGATCGCGCCGGGCCTGAGGTCCTCGGTGACCGCCGGCACCGCGACGTGCAGCACGGTCGCGTCGACCGCGACCAGGAGCAGGCTGACGCACAGCACCACGAGCACGACCCAGCGGTTGGCACCGGCCCCGGCCGCCCGACGGCGCAGCCCGACGGCGGCCGTGGTCGTCCCGGACATGTACGTACCTCCCAGGTGATCCCCTCGGTCCGGCGGGCTCGCGGGGTGGGGACTCCCCGCGACTCGGCCGGAGAGGAGCGGTGGTCTCCGGCCCGCGCAAACGAACACGAGTGAATCGCAGCGTACGCGAGTTCGCGCCAGGGCCACGTGGCGGAACTCTCACACTTCACGGCGAACCCATGTGGCGTACGCCACTTCGTGGGCGGCTGTTTTCCCGGCCGGCGTACCGCCCGGTCGATAATCGGGCCCGTGACCGATCTTGGAACGCGCGTGGTGCCCCCGGGCTTCGCGGCCCTGCGCCGGGCGGCCCCCGCCCTGCTGGGCTATGTGGCCGTACGGGGCCTGGGCCTGCTCGTCCTGGCCCTGTGGAGCGCCGCCCGCGGCAAGAGCGCGCACACCCTGCTGACGGCCCGCTGGGACGCCCTCTGGTACACGAGGGTGGCCGAGCTGGGGTACGGCTACGAGGTCCGGCTGCCCAACGGGGACGTCCACTCCAACCTCGCCTTCTTCCCGCTGCTGCCGTGGCTGGAAAGGCTCCTGCACGCTGTGAGCCCGCTGTCCTACGCCGACGCGGGGTTCGCGGTCGCGCTGCTCGCCTCGCTCGCCGCGGCCTGGGGGATCTTCGCGGTGGCCGACCAGGTGTACGGGCGCCGGGCGGGCGTGTGCGCGGTGCTCGTGTGGGCGCTGCTGCCGATCGGGATCGTGCAGTCCATGGCGTACAGCGAGTCGCTGTTCACCGCGCTCGCCGCCTGGTCGCTGTACGCGGTGCTGACCGGACGGTGGGTGACCGCGGGTGTGCTCGCGTCGTTGTCGGGCCTGACCCGTCCGGTGGGGCTCGCGGTGGTCGCGGCGGTCTGGGTGGCCGGTCTGGCGTCCTTCACGTCCTCCCCACGGGACCGGGGCACACCCTCGGGGTCCTCGTTCGGGCGGAACCGCAGCACGGCGCCCGAACCCGGCGCGCGCTCCCCGGAACGCGCCCCCGGCCCGCCCGCCGACGCCCCTCTCCGGCGCGAACCGGCACCGGAGGGCGCAGGACGCGCCGCCCGCGCCCTCGGCATGCTCCTCGCGCCGCTGGGCACCGCGGGCTATGTGCTGTGGGTCGGCCACCGCACCGGCCAGGGCCCGCTCGGCTATCTCGATGTCCAGGCGGGCTGGCGCAACGGCTTCGACGGCGGCTACGCCTTCGCCCGTTTCATCGCCGCCAAGTTCACATCGTTTCCGGCCGCCCTGGCCGGCCTCGGCCTGATCGTCGGCGTCGCCGCGCTGATCCGGCTGTACGTCGTCTGCGTACGGCAGCGCCAGCCGCTTCCGCTGCTGGTCTACGGCGGCGTGGTGCTCGCCCTCGCCCTGTGCACGTCGAGCTACTTCGGCTCGAAACCGCGCCTGCTGCTGCCCGCCTTCCCGCTGCTGTTCCCGCTCGCCCTGGCCCTGGCCCGGTCGCGCACACCGAGGGCGGCGCTGGTCGTGGGCGGTGTCGCGGTGGCGTCGGCCGTGTACGGGGCGTGGTGGCTGAACGGTTCCGGTCCTCCGTGAGTTTCCGGTGAACTCATTCATAAGTTCCTTAAAACTGTCTCCCACATTGATCAAAGGAATTGAAGGAACCGGCGTTCGAGGATTAGCGAATCCGCAGGAATTCAGCCGCTCCTGAGAGCAATCCCACATCACATGGTCATCACAAACCAGCGGATTCGGCCGAGTGCCGAGCTCACTCGCTGTAACGTCGTTTAGGTGCGTACCGAACGAAACCTCACCCGTCTGGACCGGGTGTTCGCCAGGCTCGACCGTGAGCCGGAACGACCGGCCCACATCGACGTGCCGAGGATGAGCAGGCACCGGATCGCGCTGCTCGCGGCGACCCTGGCCTTCTATCTGGCGATCGTGTGGCTCGTGGTGGTCACCTCGTGGCTGGTCCGCCTCGACTGGCAGGTCATGTTCTTCCGGCCGTACCAGCAGTGGCCCGAGATCCACGCGTTCCTGGACTACTACGTCGTCCTCGGCCAGCGCGGCCCGACCGCCGTGATGGTCGCGGCCTGGCTCGGCTGGAGATCCTGGCGGCAGCACACCCTGCGCCCGCTGCTGACACTGGGCGCCTCCCTGCTGCTGCTGAACATCACCGTCGGCGCCGCCAAGCTCGGCATGGGCCGGCTCGGACCGCACTACGCGACCACCATCGGCTCCAACGAGATGGGCCTGGGCGGCGACATATTCCCCAGCGGTCACACCGCCAACGCGGTCGTGACCTGGGGAATCCTGGCCTATCTGGCCTCCACTCCGCGGGCCCGCCGCTGGCTGTCGGCCGTCTCCGCCGTGGTCTCGCTGGGCGTCGGCCTGACCACCGTCTACCTCGGCACGCACTGGCTGAGCGACGTCGTGCTCGGCTGGGCCGCGGGGCTGCTGATCCTGCTGGCCCTGCCCTGGTGCGAGCCGCTGATCGCCCGCGCCGAGGTCGCCATCCTCGACCTGCGCGACCGCTGGCGCGAGCGCCACGCCGGCGCTGTCCCGGCACCGGCCGCCCCCGTCGCCGTACCCGTGCCGTTCACGCCGCGGCCCACGGCCCAGGAGGAGGCCGCGGCGGCCCGCGAGACGGTCGCGGCCGCCCGTTCGCCCAGGACCCCGGCCTACCTGGCCCCGGGCCCGCACACGGCCCGTTCGGAACGCACCCCGGTCACCCCCGTCGGCAGCCGAAGACCCCCGCACACCGAGCGGCTGCCGCGCGGCGCGACCGCCTCGGCGGCCCGGCCGCTGACCGGCGGCTGACCCCCCTGAGCAGCGGGACCACCGGTACGCACAACCGGTCCCGCGACCGAAGGCCCCGGTTCCCCTCCTGACGGGAACCGGGGCCTTCGCCGTGTCCTGCTCAGCCCTTCCAGGCCCGTGCCACCCGGCCGTCGCGCACCTCGAAGTTCAGCCGCCCGAAGCGGTACTCCATGGTGATGATCGCCCCGGGCGCCAGGGAGCGGACGGTCGACCACCCCCGCTCCCGGGCGAGCCGCTCGGCGTGCTCGGCATCGAGGCCGACGTATCCGTCCGGATTGTCCTGGGGCTCATTCGCTGCCATGCGGCCCACGCTAGGCCCGGGAGGGCTGCCGGGGAAACCCCGGAACGCGGATGTGGATCACTCCGGTCACACTTCTGTCACAGGATCACGACGCGCGTTTCGGTCGAACTTGGTCACACGTACGAGCGGTTCCCGCAGCCTTCCGTACGCATTCGAACGTAATTCCCGCGTGTCGTCACGACTCCTCGAAAAAACCGGCGGAAAGTACCCGGAGAATCCTCCCCGAGCCCCTTTTCCCGGCCTTTTCGCACGGGTTCGCGGGAGCTGACACCTCGTAGGAAATGCACCACTCCGCCACACAATCTCCGCAGGGGCGAGCGATGGGGACACAGACCGTACCGACGACGGCACCATCCGTGCGGCGCGGGCGCAGGGGCCGCGTGGTGGTCGACTGGCTCACCACCACCGACCACAAGAAGATCGGTCACCTGTATCTGATCACGTCGTTCGTGTTCTTCCTGATCGGCGGGGTCATGGCCCTGCTGATGCGGGCCGAACTCGCCCGGCCCGGACTGCAGATCGTGGACAACGACCAGTTCAACCAGCTGTTCACGATGCACGGCACGATCATGCTGCTGCTCTTCGCGACCCCGTCCTTCGCGGGCTTCGCCAACGAGCTGATGCCGCTGCAGATCGGCTCCCCGGACGTCGCCTTCCCCCGGCTGAACATGTTCTCGTACTGGCTGTTCCTGTTCGGCGGGCTGATCGTGCTCGGCTCGCTGCTCACCCCGGACGGGGCCGCCGCCTTCGGCTGGTTCGCCTACGCGCCGCTCAACAGCGGCCGGTTCTCCCCCGGCGTCGGCCCCGACCTGTGGATCATGGGGCTGGCGCTGGCCGGGTTCGGCACGATCCTCGGCGCGGTCAACTTCATCACCACGATCATCTGCATGCGCGCCCCCGGCATGACGATGTTCCGGATGCCGGTCTTCGTCTGGAACACGCTGTTCACGTCGATCCTGATCCTGCTGGCGTTCCCGGTGCTGGCGGCGGCCCTGCTGGTGCTGGAGGCGGACCGGCGGTTCGGCGCCCGGGTGTTCGACGCGGCCAACGGCGGAGCGCTGCTGTGGCAGCACCTGTTCTGGTTCTTCGGGCATCCCGAGGTCTACATCATCGCGCTGCCGTTCTTCGGGATCATCACCGAGATCATCCCGGTCTTCAGCCGCAAGCCGATCTTCGGCTACCTCACCCTGGTCGGCGCGACCATGACGATCACCGGGCTGTCGATCGTCGTCTGGGCGCACCACATGTTCGTCACGGGCGCGGTGCTGCTGCCGTTCTTCTCGTTCATGAGCTTCCTGATCGCCGTCCCGACGGGCGTGAAGTTCTTCAACTGGACCGGGACCATGCTCAAGGGCTCCCTGTCGTTCGAGACGCCGATGCTGTGGGCGACGGGCTTCCTGGTGACGTTCCTGTTCGGCGGGCTGACCGGGGTGATCCTGGCATCGCCGCCGATGGACTTCCAGGTCAGCGACTCGTACTTCGTCGTCGCGCACTTCCACTACGTCGTCTTCGGCACGGTCGTCTTCGCGGTGTTCGCCGGATTCTCCTTCTGGTGGCCGAAGTTCACCGGGAAGATGCTCGACGAGCGGCTCGGGAAGATGCACTTCTGGACGCTGTTCGTCGGCTTCCACCTGACGTTCCTGGTGCAGCACTGGCTGGGCGCGGAGGGCATGCCCCGCCGGTACGCCGACTATCTCGCCGCCGACGGCTTCACCACGCTGAACACCATCTCGACGATCGGCGCGTTCCTGCTCGGCCTGTCCACGCTGCCGTTCCTCCACAACGTCTGGAAGACCACCAAGTACGCCGAGAAGGTCGAGGTCGACGACCCCTGGGGCTACGGCCGCTCCCTGGAGTGGGCGACCTCCTGCCCGCCGCCGCGGCACAACTTCACCACGCTGCCGAAGATCCGCTCGGAGTCCCCGGCGTTCGATCTGCACCACCCGGAGTACGCGGCCCTGGAGGCGACGGATCAGGGGGTGTAGGCGATCTGGGGGACGTCGAAGCAGGTGCGGTCCATGTCCCCCTGGGTGATCCAGCCCTTCCCGTCCCGCCAGCGGGCGACCGACAGACAGGTCCGTCGGGTCTCGGGGGGTGCGGCGAGCCGTTCGAAGCGGACGGGGATCAGCAGACCGTCGGCGTCGAAGCCCTCACTGCGGTCCATGAAGGCGTCCACGCACGCGCGCGTGATCCCGCTCGCCGCGCAGGACCGCGCCGCCTGTGTGAACCACAGGGCCGCGGCCCAGCCCTCCAGCTGCCACTGGGAGTGCGTCGGCAGGCCCTTCGTCGCCTCCCGGAACTCCCGTACGGCCGGGTCGGAGGTGTCGTCGAAGTTCCGGCTGGACCCGGTCACCCACAGGGCGTTGCGGCAGGCCGGGGAGTCCTTGTAGTCCTCGGGGACGGTGGACGTCCAGTTCTGCACATTGGTGACCTTGGCGGTGACCCGGGCCCCGACCTGGTCCATCGCCTCGCACAGCTGTGCGTTGCCGTGGGTGTCGAGGGCGTCGAGGACGAGGTCGGCGCCCTGCGCCTTCAGATCGGCGGCGGCGGCACGGAAGTTGGGCAGCGCGAAGTCGACCTGTTCGCCCACCACCTTGTAGCCCTCGGCCCTCAGCCCCCGCTCGACGAGCCGGGCGTAGGACGCGGACGCCGGCTGGTTGTAGGAGACGACGGCGGCGGTACGGGCGCCGTGCTCGCGCTGGAAGTAGCGGTAGACCTCGGTGCCGCCGTACAGCGTGCCGTCCCAGCCCGGGGTGCCGTCGCGGGGCGCGAGGCTGCCGTAGATGCCGTAGAGGTGCGGCCAGGTGTCGTAGGCGGGGCCGATGGGCTGGCCGCCGATGTCGGGCACGCGCGCGTGGGAGACACGAGGGGCGCCCGCGTAGTCGAGGGAGGTGGTGGCCACGAGGGCGACGACCTTGTCCTCGTCGAGCAGCTTGTGCACGCAGGTGTTGTTCCCGATGCCGCTGCCGCCGTCGTCGCAGAGCCGCACCTCGATGCGGTGGCCCGCGATGCCGCCGTGCGCGTTGAGCGTGTCGAAGTAGGCCACCGCCCCGTCGCGCGGCCCGGTGAAGGCGGCGCCGCCGACGGGGCTGGTCGTGCTGGTGAGCACGCCGACGCGGATCGTGGACGTCTGCGGGGTCGTGGTGGTGTGCTCGAAGTCGCGCTCCGGGAGCCGGCTGCCGCAGGCCGCGCCCAGCAGGAGCAGCAGCGTGGCGGCAGCGCTCTCAGCAACCCGGAACCGCCGACGCGGACGCATCACCGCTCAGCTTCACCAGGGCGCACAGGGTCGTGACGGAGACCTTCCAGGTGCCGTCCTGCAGTACGGCCCTCCCCGTGGCGTTCGGCAGCGCGGTCGCGCCGTCGAGGGTGAGGGTGTACGTCACGGTCGCCTCGGTCGGGGAGGTGAACTCGACCTTCTGGACCTCGGCCGCGACCCGTCCGCCGCGCTCGTCCCCGCCGAACGCCCGGAGCATCGGGCCCATCATCCGGCCGTTCTCCAGCAGGGCCTGCTTGTCGGCGGTGGAGGTGGCCGGGTCGAAGAACTTCTGCCAGTTCTGCCGGACCTGCTGTTCGGCCGCCGCCGTGTCGGTGGGCGCGGTAGTCGCGGTGGTCGCCCCGCCGACCGTCGCGGTGGCCGTCACGGTCGCCCCGCCGCCCCCGCCCCCGTCGTCGCTGCACGCCGCGAGGACCGGGGCGAGCACGAGGACGGCCGCCGCCGCCAGTGCCGTGCCCCGCGGGCGTCCGCGGTCGCTCCCGAGAAGCATCAGGCTCACCACCGGGTGTCGGTCCGGGCGTGCGCGCCCGGTCCTTTCAGGGTCAGCTTGCAGAAGGCATAGTGCAAGCCATCGGCGGACTGCGGCGGGAGCGTGGGATGCGGACAGGACGACTGCGGACCGTGCCCCCCGTCCTGTGGGCCGGCTGGGTCGTGCTGACCGCCGGCGCGGTGCTGTGTGTGGCGGGCTGGTACGGCGTCTCCGGCGAGCGCTTCACCGCGCGCCAGCTGCCCTATCTCGCCTCCTGCACGGTCCCGGGCGCCGCGCTGATCGTCGCCGGGGCGGTCCTGCTCGCGTCCGGGCGGGAGCGTCTCGCCACCGCGCGCGTGGAGGAGCTGTACGGCCTTCTGGTCGCCGTCGGCGAGGAGCCCGAGGCGCCGGAGGCGGCGCTCTCCGCTCCCGTCGCGGTCAGCGGTGAGCTGCGGATGGTGCCCGGGGGCACGCTGTGGCACCGGGCGGACTGTCCGCTGGTCGCCGGGAAGCCGGAGGCGGTGCCGGTGGACGGCGGGCTGCTGGCCGGCGGCGACCTCGACCCGTGCCCGATCTGCGAACCGGACGCGGCGGACTCCTGATGTCGTCCCTGACCTACGACCTCACGCTCGCCGGCCTCGCGGTCGGCAGCGCGGCCGCCCTCACGGGCATCGGTCTGATCGTCACCCATCGGGCGACCGGCGTGCTCAACTTCGCGCACGGGGCGATCGCGATGGTCTGCGCCTACGCGCTGCGGAGCTGCGTGGTGGAGTGGGGGTGGCCGCTGTGGCTCGGGGCGGTGGTGACCCTGCTGTTCCTCGCGCCCGCGATCGGGGTGCTGCTGGAACGCTTCGTCTTCCGTCCGCTCGCGGTCCTGGGCAATGATCCGGCGCGCACCCTGGTGGCGTCGATCGGCGTGTTCGTGCTGCTGGTGGGCGGGGCGGCACTGGTGTGGGGGCAGGGGGCGCGCGACGACGCGCCGGAGCTGGTCCCGGCGGATCCCTGGGGGCAGCTCGCCGTGGTGCTGGTCCTGGCGGCCGGGGTCGGCGCGGTCGTCCGGTGGACGCGCTTCGGGCGGGAGCTGCGGGCGGTGGTCGACGACCGGGAGCTGGCCGTGCTCGGCGGGGTCGACGCGGACCGGGTGGCGGCGGCGGGCTGGGCGTTCGGCTCGTTCACGGCCGGGGTGACGGGCGTGCTGCTGGCGCCGTACGTACGGCTCGACCCCTACGGCCTGCCGCTGCTGGTGATGGAGGTGCTCGCGGTCGCGGTGGCGGCCCGGATGCGCAGTCTGCCGGTCGCGGTGACGGTGGCGCTGGGCATCGGGATCGCGCAGAGCCAGCTGACCCGGCTGCACCCGTCGGGCTGGGCGGCCCCGCTGGTGCAGGCGGTCGGCGCGAACCTGTTCGTGGTCGCCCTGCTGGTCGCCGCGCTCGTCCTGCCGGGTACGGGCGGGCGGGACGCGCCGCCGGCCCCGGTGGGGACACGCGTGCGGACCCCGCCGGGAGCGTGGGTGGTGGCGGCGGTGCTGTTCCTGCTGCCGCTCGGGTTCGCGGGGTCCGACCTGCACACCGCGGTCCAGGTGCCCGCCCTCGCGGTGATCCTGCTGTCCCTGGTGGTGGTCACCGGCCGGGGCGGCCAGATCTCCCTGGGGCAGGCGGCGTACGCGGGGCTGGGCGCCCTGTTCACGGCGCTGCTGGCCGCGGGCCGCTTCCCGGGGCTCCCCCGCCTTCCCGAGCCGGCGGCCCTGGCCGTGGCGGTCCTGCTGGTGGCCCCGCTCGGCCTGCTGACCGGCTGGCCGGCGATCCGCCGTCACGGCCTCGCCCTGGCCCTCGCGACCTTCGCCGTCGGCGTCGGCGTGAGCCGTTTCGTCTTCGCCCAGCCGTACGCCACGGCCGACCTGTCCCTGGGCCGCCCCACGGGCTTCGACGGGGACCGCGCCTACTACGTCCTGGAGCTGGCGCTGCTCGCCCTGGCGCTGCTGGCGACCCGGGCGCTGCGCCGGGGCCGTACCGGGCGGGCCCTGGCGGCGATGCGGGACCACGAACCGGGCGCCTCGGCGGCGGGCGTGCGCGTGCCCTCCCTGAAACTGCTGGCCTTCGTCGCGGGGGCGGCGCTGGCCGCGCTCGGCGGCGCCCTGCTCGGCATGGGCCTGCGCGCCTTCGACGCCACGGCCTACGACCCCGTCCGCGGCCTGCTCTGGTTCGCGGCGGTGGTGGTCCTGGGCGCCGACAACACCATGGGCGCGCTCGCGGCGGCGGCCCTGCTGGTGGGCCTGGACGCGGGCGCCCGCGGTGGGGTGGCCGCGGCCCTGGTCGGGATCCTGGCGGCCCTGACGGGACGCTTCCCGGACGGCCCGTACGAGGCGCTCCGGGCGGCGTGGGCGCGGACGCTCGCTCGGCGGAGGGGGGTGCTGACGCCGTTGGGCGTGCGGGTGCGCAAACGGCTCGTACCGCGGCCCGCCCCGGAGCCGGTACCCATCCCTCTCCCTGTGCCTATGCCTACGCCTACGCCCATGTCGGTGCCGGTGTCCGGGCCGGTGGAGACCGTCCGTCGGCCGTTCCCGCCGAAACGCCCCCGGCGCCGCGGCCCCGCACCGGCCCCGGTGCTCCTCGCCGCTCGCGGGCTCGAGGCCCGCTACGGCGGTTTCACCGCTCTCGACGGGGTGGGGCTGGAGGTTCCCGGCGGGCGGGTCACCGCCGTCGTCGGGCCCAACGGCGCCGGGAAGACCACGCTGTTCCACTGTCTGGCCGGCACCCTGCGCCCGGTCCGCGGGCAGGTGCTGTTCGCCGGGCGGGACATCACCCGGCGGCCCGGGCACGCCCGTACCCGGCTCGGCGTCGCGCGGACCTTCCAGCAGCTGGCCGTGTTCCCGTCGCTGACGGTGGCGGAGAACGTGCGCGTGGGCGCCGAGCAGGGGCGGCGCGGCGGACCGGAGGCGGTGGAGCGGGCGGTGGAGCGGGCGCTGGCGCTGTTCGGGCTGGCCGGGCCGGTCCGTGCGCGGCCCGCCGCCGGGCTGCCCACCGGCACCCTGCGCCGGGTCGAGCTGGCCCGGGCGTACGCGGGAAGCCCGCGGGTGCTGCTGCTGGACGAGCCGGCCGCCGGGCTCGACACGGCCGAGGTGAGCGCGCTGGCCAGGATCCTGCGCGCCCTGGCCGCCGAGGGCACCGCCCTGCTCGTCGTCGAGCACGACCTCGATCTGGTCGCCGGGCTCGCGGACGTCGTGCACGTCATGGCGGCCGGCCGGATCGTCGCCTCGGGCCCGCCCGACCGTGTCCTGGACTCCCTGGAGGAGGCGGCCTGGTGATCTCACTGCGGCACGCGCGCGTGCGGTACGGCCCGCTGGAGGCCCTGCACGGCGTCACCCTCACCGCCCCCGCCCCGGGCCTCACCGTCCTGCTGGGCCGCAACGGCTCCGGCCGTACGACGGTGCTGCGGGCGTTGGCCGGGGCCGTACCGCTGGCGGGCGGGGCGGTGGTGTGGGACGGGGCGGACGTGACCCGGGTGCCCGCGTTCGAGCGGGCGCGGCGGGGGCTGTGCCTGGTGCCGGAACGGCGGGCGGTGTTCGGCTCGCTGACGGTCCGCGAGAACCTGGAGCTGACCGGGGCCGACCCCGCCCTCTATCCGCGGCTGGAGCCGTTGCTCGCCCGCCGCGCCGGGACCCTGTCGGGGGGTGAGCAGCGGATGGTGGCCCTGTGCCGCGCCCTGTCGGCGCACGCGCGCGTGGTCCTCGTCGACGAGCCGGCCCAGGGGATGTCCCCGGCGGTCGCGGCCCGGACGTACGCCCTGCTGGCCTCGCTCGACGCGTGCGTGGTCCTCGCCGAGCAGCGGCTGCCGCCCGCGCTGCGCGGCCGGCGGGTCTTCGTGTACGAACTGCGGCGCGGGGCGGTCGTGTTCGGCGGGGAGGCGGCCGAGTGGGCGGGACGGGCCCGGTGAACGCGCCGGCCCCGCCCGGCGGATGAACCGGGCGGGGCCGCGAGCTCCGGCGGGGCGGCTCAGTACGCGAGGCGCTGGCCGGGCAGGATCAGGTCGGGATCGTTGCCGATGACGGTCCTGTTGGCGGTGTAGAGCTGCTGCCAGGTGGTGTTGTGCGCGGCGGCGATGGTGCTGAGGGTGTCGCCGACACGGACGGTGTAGTCGCCTCGGCCGCTGCCGCGCGAGGTGCTGGTCGTGGTGCGCTCGGGCGCCCTGGAGGAACCGGACTTCGTGGTGCTGCTCGGCTTGCTCGACCGGGTCGACTTGCCGGACGTCGACTTGCTCGAGTTCGACTTGCTCGAGTTCGAGGTGCTCGACTTCGACGTGCTCGAGTGCGAGCCGGAGGTCGACGGGGCGCTGCCGGTGGCTCCGGCGCGGGCCGAGCAGACCGGCCAGGCGCCCCAGCCCTGGGACTTCTGGACCTTGGTGGCGACGGCGATCTGCTGCTCCCGGCTGGCCCCGTCGGCGGTGGCCGCGTAGGCCGAGCCGCCGTAGGCGCGCCAGGTGGAGGCGGAGAACTGCAGTCCGCCGTAGTAGCCGTTGCCGGTGTTGATGTGCCAGTTGCCGCCGCTCTCGCACTGGGCGATGCGGTCCCACACCCCGCTGTCCGCCGCCGCGGCGTTGCCGGTCGCGGCCAGCAGTCCCAGGGGGGCGAGCAGTGCCGCCCCGGCGAGGACCGCCGTCTTGCGCGTCTTGCGGGTGTAGTGATCGGCACAGTCGGACATGAAGTTCCCTCTCTGCAAACCCGGGTCTCCCCCGGGCGGGGCGCTTCCCACGTGTCGACGTGGGTGTCACGCTCCGCCCCGTCCGCCGGCGGTGTCGCTGCGCCTGGTCCTGCTCTGCGCGGCCGGTGGACGTACCCGAGCGGTGCTCGCTGCACACGGCGGAGCAATCTAGGGAGCCTGACGAGCCGTTATCAACCAGATACCTGTTCCCGCAGGCCAGTTGAGGGTTACCGTAAGTAGCAGTGAATTTCGGCCACCCACTACATCACCTGATGTCAGCCTTTGCCGGACAGCTGTCGAGGCATGCTGTGAGTCAGTTCACGGGATCAACCCCCGTGACCTCCCCGTTACTTGACAGGGAGTGCCAGATTCTCCACGGAACGTGACCATCCGTGTTCGGCGATTTGAACGACTCAGTCGTCCAGCGTGACCCCCACCACAGCTCCCCCGTTGTCATCTCATGAGCCGGGGACCCACCCGGCCCGCCCACGCACCGCCTTCCGAGGGAGTCACCCGTGCCGCGCATGCTCGACGTCAGCGACGAGGTACGCGCCGAGATCGGCGACGAAGAAGCCGACCGGCTGCTCGCCGGAGACAACGCCCCGGGCAGTTACGACTGCACGTCCTGCCGCACCCCGGGCGACTCCGCGCACGAGCGCACCAGCACCGTCCTGTTCATCGGGGACGAGACCGCCGTCCTCGCCTTCGCCCACGCCACCTGTCTGCCCTCGCAGGTCGTCCAGGTCACCGAGGAGCAGCTCCAGGGCGCCGTCCGCTCCATCAGCGGCGACACCGTCGACCTGGACCCGCAGAAGGTCGCGCCCGAGCAGGCCGTGCTCGGCGTGACCAGCGGACTCGTCCTGCTCGCCGGGGAGTTGCACCCGGCGCTGGTCGTCGAGCCCACCGCGCCCATCGTGCGCCCGGGCACCACCGGCGCCGGCGACGACTTCCTGCCGCTCCTCATCGAGCAGGGCTTCATGCCGCTGTCCGAGCTGTCCGAGGTGCCGCCGGTGCAGCACGGCTGGTCCGTGCTGCTGGCGATGGGTCAGCTGCACGCCGTGCTGCAGCCCTCGGCGAACGGCGGGCAGCCGGTCGCCTGGTGGCAGGCACACCAGCCGCTGCAGGTGACGGAGGGGTGGCGGGCCGCCGCCAACAAGCACCAGCAGGTGCTGATGTTCGCGGCGCCGGTGGGGTCGATCGGGCGGCAGCCGCGGGAGGATCTGCTGCGGGACGCGCTGGACAAGGCGGCGGCCAACGGGAAGCTGGTGGGGGCGGCGATGCCGCTGGCCGGTACCTGAGCGCCCACCGGGCGGGGGGTGCGGAGGTACGGCGGCTGCGGCGCCGTCGTGGTTGCTCGCGCAGTTCCCCGCGCCCCTGACGGTTACCGCATCTCTTTGAGGCACAGGTCGTTTGCACTTACGTGCACAGCTACGAGGTTCCCCGCCGCCCCGTGTATCCGTCGGTCCCCTCCGCGCGACCGGCCCAGGATTCCCAGGGCGGCCCGTCGGCCACGCCGATCTACGACGCGCTCTACGCCGAGTACGTCAAGACGTTCCGCTCGCTGCCGGGTGACCGCAGCGGCGAGGACGATCTGGGGTTCACCGCCTTCGGGAACATGCCGCACCGCACGGAGGCGCCGACGGCGTACCGGCCCGGCTCGTTCAGTCACTCCTACAGTGCCTACAGCGCGGGCGCGCAGAGCGCCCGGCAGCAGTCGCAGTGGCAGCGGGTCGGGCAGATCGGCCAGCTGCAGCCGGAGCGGCAGCAGACGGCGATGGTGCCCGTCCCGGTGGCGCTTCCGCCGATGTCCCGGCGGGGCTTCTGAGTGAGGGGGGTCGTGACGGCGTCACGACCCCCCTCACTCATTGCTCACTTCTTCTTGCCGCGCTTCTCGCGCACCCGGACCGAGATGTGGATCGGGGTGCCCTCGAAGCCGAACTCCTCGCGCAGCCGGCGCTCGATGAAGCGGCGGTAGCCCGCCTCGATGAAGCCGGAGGCGAAGAGGACGAACCGCGGCGGCTTGGTGCCCGCCTGGGTGCCGAAGAGGATGCGCGGCTGCTTGCCGCCCCGGATCGGGTGCGGGTGGGCGGCGACCAACTCGCCGAGGAAGGCGTTGAGGCGGCCCGTGGGGACACGGGTCTCCCAGCCGGCCAGGGCGGTCTCGATCGCCGGGACCAGCTTCTCCATGTGCCGTCCGGTGCGCGCCGAGACATTGACCCGGGGCGCCCAGGCGACCTGGCCGAACTCGGTCTCGATCTCCCGCTCCAGGTAGTAGCGGCGCTCCTCGTCGAGGGTGTCCCACTTGTTGTAGGCGATGACCATCGCGCGGCCGGCCTCGACGGCCATCGTCACGATCCGCTGGTCCTGCACCGAGATGGACTCGGAGGCGTCGATCAGGATGACCGCGACCTCGGCCTTCTCGACGGCGGCCGCGGTGCGCAGTGAGGCGTAGTAGTCGGCGCCCTGCTGGAGGTGGACCCGCTTGCGGATACCGGCGGTGTCGACGAACTTCCAGGTGACGCCGCCGAGTTCGATGAGCTCGTCGACGGGGTCACGGGTGGTGCCGGCGACCTCGTTGACGACGACGCGCTCCTCGTTCGCCACCTTGTTCAGCAGCGAGGACTTGCCGACGTTCGGGCGGCCGATGAGGGCGATCCGGCGGGGGCCGCCGATCCCGGCGCCGCCGAAGAGCTGCTCGGGGGCGTCCGGCAGCACCTCCAGGACGGCGTCCAGCATGTCGCCGGTGCCGCGACCGTGCAGCGCGGAGACGGGGTGCGGCTCGCCGAGGCCGAGGGACCACAGGTACGCGGCATCCGCCTCCCCGCTCGGCCCGTCGACCTTGTTGGCGCACAGCACGACCGGCTTGCCGGCCTTGCGCAGCAGCCGGACGACGGCCTCGTCGGTGTCGGTGGCGCCGACCTTGGCGTCCACGACGAAGACGACCGCGTCGGCGGCCTCGATCGCGTACTCGGCCTGGGCGGCCACCGAGGCGTCGATACCGAGGACGTCCTGCTCCCAGCCACCGGTGTCGACGACCTTGAAGCGGCGGCCCGACCACTCGGCCTCGTAGGTCACGCGGTCGCGGGTGACACCGGGCTTGTCCTCGACGACGGCCTCACGGCGCCCGATGATCCGGTTGACGAGGGTCGACTTGCCGACGTTCGGGCGGCCTACGACGGCGAGCACCGGGAGCGGGCCGTGTCCGGCCTCCTCGATGGCACCCTCGACGTCCTCGAGGTCGAAGCCCTCTTCCGCGGCGAGCTCCATGAACTCCGCGTACTCGGCGTCGCCGAGCGCCCCGTGATCGTGCTCGACGCCGTCCGAGCCGCCGGGCTGGATGTGGTCGTTCATGAAGTGCGTACCTCGTCGTTCCATCGTGGTGGTCGGTGGATCACCCCGTTTTGTTCCAGGTTGATCCACTACTCAGTGTCGCCCGGCGTCCGGTCGGACGCCCGGCGTTTTATGCGCCCGTGGGCGGTCGGCCGGTGAGCCGGCGGGCGTGGTCCAGGTGGGCGGCCAGGTTCTTCTGGATGCGCTCGGTCGCCTCGTCCAACGCCTTGCGCGTGCGCCGTCCGCTGCCGTCGCCCGCCTCGAACGGGTCGCCGAAGACGACGTCCACGCGGGAGCGCAGCGGGGGCAGCCCCTTGATCAACCGCCCGCGCCGCTCGGCACTTCCCAGCACCGCGACGGGCACGATCGGCGCCCCGCTGCGGACGGCGAAGTAGGCGAGCCCGGCGCGCAGGGAGGCGAAGTCGCCCTCGCCGCGGGTGCCCTCGGGGAAGATGCCGAGGACGCCGCCGTTCTCCAGGACGCCGAGGGCGCGGGCGATCGCCGTGCGGTCGGTGCTCGTACGGTCGACCGCGATCTGGCCGGTGTGGACCATGAAGCTGCCGACCGGGCCGACGAACGCCTCCTTCTTCACCAGGAAGTGCGACGCCCTGGGCGCCACGCCGATGACCATCGGGCCGTCGAGGTTGTGGGAGTGGTTCGGCGCGAAGATCACCGGGCCGCTCGCGGGCACCTTCCAGGCGCCCAGCACCCGCGGCCGCCACAGGCCGTACATCAGGCCGACGCCGATGCGCCGCCCGATCTCGGCGCCCCGCTCGGAAGGCAGCTCGCTCGTCACTTTCCGGCCCGCTTCTCCCCGACGAGGGTGACGACGCACTCGATGACCTGGGCGAGGGTCAGCTCGGTGGTGTCCACCTCGACGGCGTCGTCCGCCTTGGCGAGCGGGGAGGTCTTGCGGGAGGAGTCGGCCGCGTCCCGCTTGATCAGCGCCTCGCGGGTGGTGGCCACGTCGGCGCCCTTGAGCTCGCCGCTGCGGCGGGCGGCCCGCGCCTCCGCCGAGGCGGTGAGGAAGATCTTCAGGTCGGCGTCGGGCAGCACGGTCGTACCGATGTCCCGCCCCTCGACGACGATCCCGTGCTCGGCGTCGGCGGCCAGCGACCGCTGCAGCTCGGTGATCCGGGCCCGCACCTCCGGCACCGCGCTGACCGCGCTGACCCGGGAGGTGACCTCCTGGGTGCGGATCGGACCGGCGACGTCCACGCCGTCGACGGTGATCGTCGGGTTCGCCGGGTCGGTGCCGGAGACGATCTCCGCCTTGCCCGCGACGGCGGCGATCGCCGTCGGGTCCTCGATGTCGATCCCGTTGGTCACCATCCACCAGGTGATCGCCCGGTACTGGGCGCCGGTGTCCAGGTAGCTCAGCCCGAGCTGGGCGGCCACGGCCTTGGACGTGCTCGACTTGCCCGTGCCGGAGGGACCGTCGATGGCGACAATCACGGGCTGGGCGGCGCCGTTTTCCACGGGGGGACACCTTCCTGGTGCGAGGCGGTGGGTGTGCGGGGCGCGACTGTGCCCCGCACAAGGTTACCGGGCACGGGTCACCCTTCTGGCCGAGGCCGGTCCCCGGCCCGTGCCGCCTACTGCCGGATCGCCCAGCCCCGCTCCCGCAGCGCCGCCGAAAGAACCGTCGCCGACTTCGGTTCGACCATGAGCTGCACCAGACCCGCCTGCTGTCCGGTCGCGTGTTCGATCCGTACGTCCTCGATGTTGACGCCCGCCCGTCCGGCGTCCGCGAAGATGCGGGCCAGCTGACCCGGCTGGTCGTCGATGAGCACCGCGACGACCTCGTACACGCGCGGGGCGGCGCCGTGCTTGCCGGGGACGCGGACCTGTCCGGCGTTGCCGCGACGCAGGATGTCCTCGATGCCGTCGACGCCCTCGATGCGCTTCGCCTCGTCGGAGGACTCCAGCGCGCGCAGGGCCCGCACGGTCTCCTCCAGGTCGGCGGAGACGTCGGTGAGCAGGTCGGCGACGGGCCCCGGGTTCGCGGAGAGGATGTCGATCCACATCCGGGGATCGGAGGCGGCGATCCGGGTGACGTCCCGGATGCCCTGCCCGCACAGCCGTACGGCGGCCTCCTCGGCGTTCTGCAGCCGCGCGGCGACCATGCTGGAGACCAGGTGGGGCATGTGGGAGACGAGCGCGACGGCGCGGTCGTGGGCGTCGGCGTCCATCACCACCGGGACGGCCCGGCAGTGCGAGACGAGTTCCAGCGCGAGGTTGAGGACCTCGGTGTCGGTGTCCCGGGTCGGGGTCAGCACCCAGGGCCGGCCCTCGAAGAGGTCGCCGGTCGCGGCCAGCGGGCCGGACTTCTCCCGGCCGGACATGGGGTGGGTGCCGAGGTAGGCCGACAGGTCCAGGCCGAGCGCCTCCAGCTCCCGGCGCGGCCCGCCCTTGACGCTGGCGACGTCCAGGTAGCCGCGGGCCACGCCCCGGCGCATCGCGTCGGCGAGCACCGAGGCCACATGGGCGGGCGGGGCGGCGACCACGGCGAGGTCGACGGGCCCCTCGGGCGCGTCGTCGGTGCCGGCGCCGAGCGCGGCGGCCGTACGGGCCTGTCCGGGGTCGTGGTCCTCCAGGTGGACGACGACGCCCCGCTGGGCGAGGGCCAGGGCGGCGGAGGTGCCGATCAGCCCGGTTCCGATGACGAGTGCGGTCCTCACTGGGCGATGTCCTTGCGCAGAGCGGCGGCGGCGCCGAGGTAGACATGGCTGATCTCGGCGCGCGGCCGGTCGGACTCGACGTGCGCGAGCAGCCGCACGACCCGCGGCATGGCGCCCTCGACCGAGAGTTCCTGGGCGCAGATCAGCGGTACGTCGACGATGCCGAGCTTGCGGGCGGCGGCGGCCGGGAAGTCGCTGTGCAGATCGGGCGTGGCCGTGAACCAGATGCTGATCAGGTCGTCCGCGCTGAGGGAGTTCCGCTCCAGGACGGCGGTGAGCAGGGCCCCGACCTGCTCGTCCATGTGCCCGGCCTCGTCGCGTTCCAGTTGGACGGCTCCCCGGACCGCTCGTACCGCCACGGCGCTGCTCCTTGCTGAGGTCATTGATGCACGGCTTCTCAAACGTCCAGCCTAGTCAGCCCGGGCCGACGCGAGTGCGCCCCGCCCGCCCCCTGAGACGCGGCGCGTCCGGTTGCGGGGCACCGCCGGGACGCGCTTGGCTGGCAGCTGTACGTGCTTCCGCACCCCCGGAGTGACGCCATGACCTTCTCCCCGACACGACGCACGGTGCTCATCGTGACGGGCGGCGCGACAGCGGCCCTCGCCACGGGCTGCGGCAACGACGACGGCGGTTCGTCGTCGGACGCGGCGGACACGACGAAGTCCGCCGCCGGGGGCGCGCTGGCGAAGACCGCCGACATCCCCGAGGGCGGCGGCAAGATCTTCACGGCCGAGAAGGTCGTCGTCACCCAGCCCACGCAGGGCGACTTCAAGGCCTTCTCCGCGGTCTGCACCCACCAGGGCTGCACGGTCGGCTCCGTCGCGAACGGCACGATCAACTGCCCCTGTCACAAGAGCGAGTTCCGGATCGCCGACGGCTCGGTGGCCTCCGGTCCGGCGACGAAGCCGCTGCCGGAGAAGCAGATCACGGTGACGGGCGACACCATCACGCTGACCTGATCACAGGTGACTTGATCACAGGGGCTTGATCACAGGTCCCACAGCGCGCCGAGCGTCACCAGCTCTCCCTGGTACTCGATCCGGTCCGCCCAGGGCGTGGGCCAGGCGTCCGCGCCGGCGTGCGCGCCCGCGAAGGCGCCCGTCAGACAGGCGATGGAGTCGGAGTCGCCGGAGGAGCAGGCGGCCCGGCGCAGCGCGGTCACCGGCTCGTCGGGGAAGAGCAGGAAGCACAGCAGCCCGGTGGCCATGGCCTCCTCGGCGATCCAGCCCGCCCCGGTGGCCAGGCACGGGTCGCTCTCGGGCGCGGGGTCGCGCAGGGCCTCGGCGAGGCGGTCCAGGACGCCCAGGCACTCGTCCCAGCCGCGCGCGATGAAGTGCTCGGCGGACGGGTCCTGGCTGCGGGTCCACAGGTCGCCGAGCCAGCGCTGGTGGTAGCGGGTGCGGTTCGCGACGGCGTACGCGCGCAGCTGTCCGACCAGGCCGGCCGGCGGGGCGCCCTGGGCGAGGAGCCGTACGGCGTGGGCGGTGAGGTCGGACGCGGCGAGCGCGGTGGGGTGTCCGTGGGTGAGCGCGGACTGGAACTGGGCGGCGCCGGCGCGCTGTTCCTCGCTGAGGCCGGGGGCGAGGCCCACGGGGGCGACGCGCATGTTGGCCCCGCAGCCCTTGGAGCCGATCTGGCTGGCGTCCTGCCACAGCCGCCGCTCGTCCCTGAGCAGGTCGCAGGCGGTCAGGCAGGTCCGGCCGGGGGCCCGGTTGTTCTCGGGCGACTGGTACCAGTCCACGAACTCCTCGCGCAGCGGCCGCTCCAGCCGGGTGGGCACGAGCAGTCCCCGGTCCATCGCGGTGCGCAGGGCGCGGGCCACGGCGAGGGTCATCTGGGTGTCGTCGGAGACGACGGCGCGTCCGGGCAGTTCCATGCCCCGCCAGGGCCCGCACTTGGCGAGGATCGAGGGGACGTCGTTGAACTCGGTGGGGAAGCCGAGCGCGTCCCCGAGGGCGAGGCCCAGCAGGGCGCCGGTGGCGGCGCGCTTCCTCACGGTGGTCGTGGTCATGCGGAACGTCCTTCCCGGGGCGGTCGCAGCAGGGGCGGGTGGAGCGCGGTGGCGGTGCCCGCGCGGTAGAGCGCGGCCGGTTTGCCGCGGCCGCCGGTCAGCCGCGCGGCCCCGGGCACCGGTTCGACGAACCCCGGTGTGGCCAGCACCTTGCGGCGGAAGTTGGGACGGTCGAGCCCCGTCCCCCAGACCGTCTCGTAGACCTGCTGGAGCTCGCCGAGGGTGAACTCGGGCGGGCAGAAGGAGGTCGCGAGGCAGGTGTACTCGAGCTTGGCGCCGACCCGGTCGTGGGCGTCGGCGAGGATCCGGTCGTGGTCGAAGGCGAGCGGCCCGGTGTCGTCGTACGGCAGCCAGCGGGCCTGGGCCGCGTCGCCGCCGCCGTGCGGTTCGGGGGCGTCGGGCAGCAGTGCGGCGAAGGCGACGGACACGACCCGCATCCGGGGGTCGCGGTCGGGGTCGCTGTAGGTGCGCAGCTGCTCCAGGTGGAGTCCGGACGTCGCGCAGACCTCGTCCAGGCCGGTCTCCTCGGCCAGTTCGCGCCGGGCGGCCGTCTCGGCGGACTCGTCCGGCCGTACGAAGCCGCCGGGCAGGGCCCATTTCCCGGCGTACGGCTCCTGTCCGCGCTCGATGAGCAGCACGTGCAGGGCGCCCTCGCGGAGGGTGAGGACGGCGAGGTCGACGGTGACGGCGAAGGGCTCGTGCGCGTACTTGTCGTAGCCCTGCACCTCTGCCGCCTCCTTCACGGTCAACCTTTATGGTCAACATGACTAATAGTCGGGACGACTATAAAGAATCGGCCGACGGCCCACAAGCCCTCAGCGGCCCCCTGACAGGGTTTTGCACAAACGGAGGCGGCCGGCACCGGAGAACCCGGTACCGGCCGCCACACAGCCGTGCAGAGCGCCTCTAGAGGTCGACCTCGTTCATCAGCATGCCGACCTCCGTGTTGGACAGCCGTCGCAGCCAGCCCGACTTCTGGTCGCCCAGGGTGATCGGCCCGAAGGACGTGCGCACCAGCTTCTCGACCGGGAAGCCCGCCTCGGCCAGCATGCGGCGCACGATGTGCTTGCGGCCCTCGTGCAGGGTGACCTCGACGAGGTAGTTCTTGCCGGTCTGCTCGACGACCCGGAAGTGGTCCGCGCGCGCGTACCCGTCCTCCAGCTGGATGCCGTCCTTGAGCTTCTTGCCCAGGTCGCGCGGGATCGGGCCCACGACGGCGGCGAGGTAGGTCTTCTTCACGCCGTACTTCGGGTGGGCCAGCCGGTGCGCCAGCTCGCCGTGGTTGGTGAGCAGGATGACGCCCTCGGTCTCGGTGTCGAGCCGGCCCACGTGGAAGAGCCGCGTCTCGCGGTTGGTGACGTAGTCCCCGAGGCACTGCCGGCCCTCCGGGTCCTCCATCGTGGAGACGACACCGGCCGGCTTGTTCAGCGAGAAGAACTGGTACGACTGCGTCGCGACCGTCAGGCCGTCGACCCTGACCTCGTCCTTCTCCGGGTCGACCCGCTTGCCCTGTTCGAGCACGATCTCGCCGTTGACCTCGACCCGCGCCTGCTCGATCAGCTCCTCGCAGGCCCGGCGGGAGCCGTAGCCCGCGCGCGCGAGGACCTTCTGGAGCCGCTCGCCCTCCTGCTCGGCGCCCGGGAAGGTCTTGGGCGGCTTGATGTCCTTCTTGCCCGCGTACCGCTCGCGGTTGCGCTCCTCGGCCCGCGCCTCGTACTCGCGCGAGGTGCCCGGGGCCGTACGCCCGCGCTGGGGCTGGGGCTTCCTGGGGCCGCCCTTGGCGCCGCCGCGCGCGGAGCCTCCGCGCCCGGACTTCGGGCCGTCCGGGGAGGCGGAGGGGCCCACGTCATAGCGGCGCTCCTCGGGACGGGGCTTGCGGGGGCGCCCCTGGCCGCCCTGGCCGCCTTGTCCGCCTTGTCCGCCCTGCTTCTGGTCCCTGCCGTTGCCGGCCCCGCGGTAGTTCCCGCGCCCGCCGCTCTTCCCGCTACCGCTACCGCTGCTTCGCATCAAAATTCCGTCGTCGTCGTGTCAGTCGTCTTCGTCGTGGGCCCGTCGTCCGTGTCCGGGGCGTCCGGGTCGAACGACGGCACGGCTTCCTGGGTCTCGGCCTCGATCGCCTCCGCCTCCGGGAGGAAGGGCGCGAGCTCCGGGAGCTCGTCCAGACCGCGCAGGCCCATCCGCTCCAGGAAGTAGTTCGTCGTCGCATACAGGATCGCACCTGTTTCGGGTTCCGTGCCCGCCTCCTCGACCAGACCGCGCTGCAACAGGGTGCGCATCACACCGTCGCAGTTGACTCCGCGCACCGCGGAGACCCGGCTGCGGCTGACCGGCTGGCGGTAGGCGACCACGGCGAGCGTCTCCAGCGCGGCCTGGGTGAGCCGGGCCTGCTGCCCGTCCAGCACGAACCGCTCCACGGCGGGCGCGTACTCCGCGCGCGTGTAGAACCGCCAGCCGCCCGCGACGAACCGCAGCTCGAAGCCGCGCCCCTGCACGGTGTACTCGTCGGCCAGTTCCCGCAGCGCGTCGGCGACCTGCCGCCGGGGCCGCTCCACGATCTTCGCGAGGTGCTCCTCGGTGGCGGGCTCGTCCACGACCATCAGGACGGCCTCCAGGGCACCCTTGAGATCGAGCGCGGCGACGGTGCTCTCGGTCACGGCTTCCTCCCCTTCTCGCTTCCCTTCTCGCTTCCCTTCTCGCTTCCCTTCTCGGGCTCCTCGGGTGTCTCCGGCGGCCGGTCGAACTCGTCGGTGACCATCGGCTCGGCGTCCCCGTCCCCGGCGGTCCAGCGCACGAGCAGCTCGCCGAGCGCGGTCTCCTGGTCGAGCGCGACCGCCTTCTCCCGGTACAGCTCCAGCAGCGCCAGGAACCGGGCCACGACGGTCAGGGTGTCGTCGGTGTCCTCGACGAGCGTCCGGAAGCTGGCCACGCCCAGTTCCCGCAACCGCGCGACGACGATCCCGGCCTGCTCCTGCACGCTCACCAGCGGGGCGTGGATGTGGTCGACGTACACCTGCGGCTTCGGCCGGGGCTGCATCGCCTTGACCGCGAGTCTGGCGAATCCTTCCGCCCCGATGCTGATGACCACCTCGGGCAGCAGCTCGGCGTGGTGCGGTTCGAGGCCCACGGTACGCGGGTAGCGGCGGGCCTCGACGTCGAGCCGGTACGTGAAGATGTCGGCGACCTGTTTGTACGCGCGGTATTGGAGCAGCCGGGCGAACAGCAGGTCCCGGGCCTCCAGCAGCGCGAGGTCGGCCTCGTCCTCGACCTCGGCGGCGGGCAGCAGCCGGGCGGCCTTGAGATCGAGCAGGGTGGCGGCGACGACGAGGAACTCGGTCGTCTGGTCCAGGTCCCAGTCCGGCCCCATCGCCCGGATGTGCACCATGAACTCGTCGGTCACCCTGGACAGCGCGACCTCGGTGACGTCCAGCTTGTGCTTGGAGATCAGCTGGAGCAGCAGATCGAACGGACCCTCGAAGTTCGCGAGCCGCACCTTGAAGACGCCGTCGGGGGTTTCCGGCGGGGCTTCCGGCGGGGTTCCGGCCGGTGCTTCAGCCAATGCTTCGGCCGGCGGCACCTCCTCGACGGCCGGCGCCTCTTCGACGACCGGCTCCTGCACCGCCGTATCCGGCTCGCCCTGCGGAGCGCCCGGCCCCCGGCCCAGCACACGTCGGCGACCGCCCGCTCTGCCGGGCCCGGAAGCGTCCTGGGAGGGGTTCGAGGAGGTCATGGCCCCCGCAGGCTACCCCTACCGCCCCCGCAGCCGTCGTACGAGGATGCTGGCGTCGCCCCGGGTCTCCAGGTCGGCGAGCACCACGGCGACCGCCTCCCGCACGATCCGCCCCCGGTCCACGGCCAGCCCGTGCTCGCCGCGGAGCACCAGACGGGCGTGCTCCAGGTCCATGAGTTCCTCGGCGGACACGTACACGGTGATCTTCTCGTCGTGCCGCTCCCGCCCGCTGGGCCGGCGGGCGGCCTGCCGCCCCCGCTTGCGCGACGCCTCGCCGGAGGCGGCGGCAGAACCTTCCTGCGCCGGTGCCGCGGGCCGCCGCGCGGGGCGCTCCCCGGCGATGGTCTGGTCGGCGTCGGCCGCCACATGCTCCGGGCCCTCGCCGTCCCCGCCCTGCGCGGGGACGGCCTGTGGCGCGTCCTCGCCCGCGGCGACCCCGTCGCTCTCGCCCGCCGGGGCGGGCACCCGGGCCTCGCCACCGGCCTGGCGTCGGGGTGCGGACGGCTGCAGCGCCATCCCCCCTGTCGTACGGAAGAGTTCGTCGGCCCCCGGCAGACTCACTCGGCGTGACACCGGGCGAGCACCTCCCTGGCGAGCTGGCGGTAGGCGGCGGCGCCGACGGAGTTGGAGGCGTACGTGGTGATCGGCTCACCGGCGACCGTGGTCTCCGGGAAGCGGACCGTGCGTCCGATGACCGTGTGGTAGACGTGGTCGTCGAAGGCCTCGACCACCCGGGCCAGGACCTCGCGGCTGTGGACCGTGCGGGAGTCGTACATCGTGGCGAGGATGCCGTCGAGCTCCAGCTCCGGGTTGAGCCGCTCCTGGACCTTCTCGATGGTCTCGGTCAGCAGGGCCACACCGCGCAGCGCGAAGAACTCGCACTCCAGCGGCACGATGACCTTGTGCGCGGCCGTGAGCGCGTTGACCGTGAGCAGGCCGAGCGAGGGCTGGCAGTCGATGACGATGTAGTCGTAGTCGTCCATCAGCGGCTTGAGCGCCCGCTGGAGGGTCGACTCGCGCGCGACCTCGGAGACCAGCTGGACCTCGGCGGCCGACAGGTCGATGTTGCTGGGCAGCAGGTCCATGTTGGGGACCGCGGTCTTCAGGAGCACCTCGTCGGCCGCCATGCCCCGCTCCATGAGCAGGTTGTAGACCGTGAGGTCGAGCTCCATCGGATTGACGCCGAGGCCGACCGACAGCGCGCCCTGCGGGTCGAAGTCGACGAGCAGCACCCGGCGTCCGTACTCCGCGAGCGCGGCACCCAGGTTGATGGTCGACGTCGTCTTGCCGACGCCGCCCTTCTGGTTGCACATCGCGATGATCGTCGCGGGGCCGTGCTGGGTCAGCGGGCCCGGGATCGGGAAGTACGGCAGCGGGCGTCCGGTCGGGCCGACGCGCTCACGGCGCTGCCGTGCCGCGTCGGGCGCGAGCGTGGCCGCGTACTCCGGGTCCGGCTCGTATTCGGCGTCGGGGTCGTAGAAGTGCCCGTCGGGCAGTTCGTCGTAGTCGGCGAAGTGGTTGTGGGGCGCGCCACTTCCGTCGCCGGCCATGGCGTTCACGTGATGACCGTCCATGCTCTGGTGTGCTGACAGAGCCGTGCGGGGGCCGAGCCGGCTCTGGTGGGCTGCGAAGGTTCGGACAGCGACGGAGCCGACAGCCTCGAACCCCGCGGAACCCTGGTCCCGCGTAGGCATTCCTGGTTGACCACCCCCGGGAGCAAATGTCGACTCATTCACAAGTCGTCTTACCTCCTTGGTGACCAGGAAACTTCTAGACAAGGTCAGCGTGGCACCATGCCGACGGTTGGCGACTCTATGGCGTGTCGGGCGTCCGCAGCAACACAATCCGCCGGACCCGGCCCGATGTGTCGGCAATGAAACATGTCGCTGTCAAGGGCGTACGGCCGTCGCACGGCAGGTTCAACCGGTGTGCGAATCGGTCGAAGGGTTACGTTCGAGGCGAGTTGACCGAGAGCCGCAAAGTGACCATACACACACCCGGCCGGACCTTGTGGGGCAAGGTCCGGCCGGGTGTCTGCCGTTGACGCGCCTTGTTGACGTATCGCCTTTACGGAAAGGTGACTTAGCCGAGGAGCTGGTCGAGCTCCATGTGCTCCAGGCCGTGCGCCTCCGCCACCTCGCGGTAAACGACCTTGCCGTCATGGGTGTTGAGGCCCCGGGCCAGTGCGGCGTCGCGGCGCAGCGCCTCGACCCAGCCCCTGTCGGCGAGTTCGACGATGTAGGGCAGCGTGGCGTTGGTGAGCGCGTAGGTGGAGGTGTTGGGGACGGCGCCGGGCATGTTGGCGACGCAGTAGAAGACCGAGTTGTGGACCTGGAAGGTCGGCTCGGCGTGGGTGGTGGGGCGGGAGTCCTCGAAGCAGCCGCCCTGGTCGATCGCGATGTCGACAAGGACACTTCCGGGCTTCATCCGGGACACCAGCTCGTTGGTGACGAGCTTGGGGGCCTTGGCGCCGGGGATGAGCACGGCGCCGATGACGAGGTCGGCCTCGAGGCAGGCCTTCTCCAGCTCGAAGGCGTTGGAGACGACGGTCTGGATCCTCGTGCCGAACACCTTGTCGGCTTCCTTGAGCTTGTTGATGTCCTTGTCGAGCAGGGTGACGTGGAAGCCCATGCCGACGGCGATCTGCGCCGCGTTCCAGCCGGAGACGCCGCCGCCGATGACGACGGCCTTGCCGGCCGGGACGCCGGGGACGCCGCCGGGCAGCACACCGCGGCCGCCGCCGGCCCGCATCAGGTGGTAGGCGCCGACCTGCGGGGCGAGGCGGCCGGCCACCTCGGACATGGGCGCGAGCAGCGGCAGCGCGCGGTTCGGGAGCTCGACGGTCTCGTAGGCGATCGCCGTCGTGCCGGACTCCAGCAGGGCGTCCGTGCACTCCTTGGACGCGGCCAGGTGCAGGTAGGTGAAGAGGGTCTGGTCCTTGCGGAGGCGGTGGTACTCCTCGGCGACGGGCTCCTTGACCTTGAGCAGCAGGTCGGCGGTGGCCCACACCTCGTCGGCCGTCTCCAGGATCACGGCCCCGGCGGACACGTACTCCTCGTCGGTGATCGACGAGCCGACGCCGGCGTTGCGCTCGACGACCACCTGGTGGCCGTGGCGCACCAGCTCGTGCACGCCGGCGGGGGTGATGGCCACCCGGAACTCGTTGTTCTTGACCTCGCGGGGGATGCCGACCTTCACGTCGATCACGGTCCTTGGCTCAGAGGGTGTGGGCATAGAGATACATACCCGGATACAAGGGGTACACCGGGATACACCGCAGGAGAAGGTGCGGCAGAGCCAGTCTAATGAAGGTATTCCCGCTGTCTAGCCTTTCAATGCATCAATCTTCAGCCGAGGCACTGCGGATTTCGCAGGTGTTAGGGCTGTGTTCCAGCCGATCGTGCTCCTCGAGCAGCCGGCCCGCCTCGCCACGGTGCAGCCGCGCGGCCGTCGGATCGCCGAGATGGTCCAGGGTGTCGGCGAGGCGCAGCCGCACCGCCGCCTGCAGCCGGGTGTCCTCGGCCCGCCGCGCCCACTCCAGCGCCTCCTCGCAGGTGCGCAGCGACTCCTCGGGCCGGCCCGCGTACTCCTGGACCCGGGCCAGCTCGCTCAACGCCCGCGCGTAGGCGGCCACATCGCCGTTCTTGCGGTGTCCGGCCGCCGCGGCCCGCCAGGCCCGCTGCGCCTCGCCGTAGCGGCCCGCGTAGGTGTGCGCGCCGGCGATCCGGCCGTACAGCCGGGCGGCGTCCGTGCGCTCGTCCCGGGCCAGGCGCTGGGCGAGGGCCCGCCCGTACCAGTCGGCGGCCCGTTCGTAGTCCCCGAGTTCCAGATGCGCGCCGCCTACGGATTCCATCGCGCGGCCGGTCGCGTACGGGTCGTGCGCCGCCCGTCCGGCGTCCAGCGCCGCCCGGTAGCGCACCAGGGCCTCGGCCGTGCGCCCGGTCCTGGCGTCCACGTCGGCCAGGTTCAGCAGGGCGGCGGCCTTCTCCCGGGGCAGGTCGCGGCGCTCGGCCACGTCGAGGACCAGCCGGTGGACGCCGTAGAGGTCGGGCGCGGCCTCCTGGGTGCCGAAGTGCGCGACCATCGCCCGCACCAGCTGGGACATCAGCCGGCGGGCCAGGGTGTCCAGCTCGCCGTCCGCGACGGCCGCGCGGGCCGCGGCGAGCAGGGCGGGGCGGCGAGCGGTGAGCCACTCGGCGGCGGCGGCCCGGGTGGGGAAGCGCAGGCCGCGGGGGGTGCCCTGGAGCTTCTCGCGGGCCTGGAGGTTGTCCGGCTCGGTGACGGCCCGGCAGGACTGCAGCAGCCGTACCGTCCGCTCGAACATCCGGGCGCGGGCCAGCTGGAGCTCGGCGGGGCGTTCCTGGGCCTCGGCGGCGGCGCGCAGCAGGGGGTGCAGGGCCGCCGGGACCTCGTACTGGGGCAGCGGGGAGTCCACGGCCCGCAGGAGGCCGTGGGCGGTGAGGTCGTCCAGGGCGGTCCGGGCCGCGCTGATCGAGCAGCCGGCGAGCGCGGAGGCGGTGTGCGGGTCGGCCAGTCCGGCCGGGGCCAGCGAGAGCAGGCGCAGGGTGCGGGCGACGGGGGCGGGCAGGGTGGCGTGGACGAGGCCGAAGACATGGCTGAGCGGGGTGCCGGCGGAATCCTCGGCGATCTCCGCGTTGAGCTGTTTGGCGAGGTCGGAGACGGCCGCCTGGGGGCGGGCGGCGAGCCAGCCGCCGGCCAGGATCAGCGCGGCGGGCTGGCCCTGGCAGATCTCGACCAGGCCCTCGGCCGCGCGCGGGTCGACGGTGATGCGGACCGAGCCGGTGTACCGGGTGAGGAGGTCGAGGGCGGACTTGGTGTCCAGGCCGCCGAGGGTGCAGGGGCGGACGTCCGCGATGCCGGTGAGGGGGCCCGCGGAGACGGCGACGAGCAGGCATTCCGGGGTGTCCGGCAGCAGTGCGTCGACCTGGTCCGCGCCGGTCGCGTCGTCCAGCAGGATGAGTGCGCGCCGGTCGGCGAGGGCCTCGCGCAGGGTGGCCGCGAGCTCGTCCTCGTCGGCGCCGGCCGGGGTCGGCACCTCCAGGGCGGTGAGGAGGTCGCGGGCGGCGCGCTCGACGGGGACGGGGGTGCCGTCGGGTTCGGCGAGCCGGGTGCGCAGGACCCCGTCGGGGTAGCGGCGGGCGACCTGTCGTACGAGCTCCTCGGCGAGCGCGGTGCGGCCGGAGCCGGGCCGGCCCGCGATGAGGAGCACGCGTGCGCGGGGGGCCTTCCGCCCGGTGAGGGTGTCCAGCCCGGTGCGTTCGATGTCGGCGCGCAGTTCCTTCAACTCCCGGATCCGGCCCAGGAATTGACCCCGTGTCGCAGCGTGTCCGGACAGCTGCACGCCGCCTGTGTCCACTGCCTGATCCGTCACGGGCCACACTCCCGTCCCACGCGCACGCCTGTCCGCCGGGACTCCGGATCGGACGATTCCAGAGCCTAGTTCACGCTCTGCGACGTTCCGGGCGCAGGACGGTGGGGCGCAGCCATGAGGTCCCCCGATCGGATCAGGCGATCGTCACACCGCAGCCGCGCGTGCGGCGGCTCAGGCCTCGAACGGGCGCGCCGGCCAGGGCGCCTCCGCGGGACGCAGCGCGTCGAGGCCGTCCCCGCCGCGTGCGGCCGCGAACGACAGCACGCCCACCACGAGACAGGTGTTGTGCACATCGCCCGCGAGCACCGCCCGGACGAGCTCGTCGACCGGCACGCGCGCGTGCTCCATGTCGGCCTCCTCGTCCTCCACCGCGAAACGCTGTCCCTCGGCCTCGGACAGCCCCCGGGCGAGGAAGACCCGTACCGACTCGTCACAGCCGCCGGGAGTCGTGTACACGTCCGTCAGCACCCGCCAGTCCTCGGCCTTGACGTGTGCCTCCTCGTACAGCTCGCGCTGCGCGGCGTGCAGCGGGTTCTCGCCGGGCACGTCGAGCAGACCGGCGGGGATCTCCCAGAGCTTGTGGCGTACGGGGTGGCGGTACTGCTTGATCAGCAGCACCCGGTCCTCGTCGTCGAGGGCGAGGACGGCGACGGATCCGGGGTGGACCTGATAGTCGCGGCGGACCACGCCACCGTCGGGCATGACCACCTCATCCGTACGGACGGAGGTCTTGTTGCCCACGAAGGGGGTCTCCGTGGAGCGGATCTCCCATGCCTCGGGGGTGTCCTTGATCGTCCTGATCGTCATGCCCTGCAGCCCTTCCACGTGCATAAACGAAAACCGGGGTGCTCACCTTTGAAGGGAAGCACCCCGGCCACCGTACAAGCTGGTGTGTTACTTGGAATTCTCCCGCTCGCCCTCGACCCGCTGCCGCTCGACCGAGGCCTTCACCAGGCCGGCGAACAGCGGGTGCGGGCGCGTGGGCCGCGAGCGCAGCTCGGGGTGCGCCTGCGTGGCGACCAGGTAGGGGTGGACGTCGCGCGGGTACTCGACGTACTCGACGAGCTTGCCGTCCGGCGAGGTGCCGGAGAACAGGATGCCCGCCTTCTTCTCCAGCTCGGCGCGGTAGGCGTTGTTCACCTCGTACCGGTGACGGTGCCGCTCCTCGACGTACTCCTTGCCGTCGTAGACCTCACGGACGATGGAGCCCTCGGCCAGCTTGGCCGGGTACATGCCCAGGCGCATCGTTCCGCCCATGTCGCCCTCGCCCGCCACGATGTCGAGCTGCTCGGCCATGGTGGAGATGACCGGGTGCGCGGTGGCCGCGTCGAACTCGGTGGAGTTCGCGTCGCCGATGTCGGCGAGGTTGCGGGCCGCCTCGATCACGATGCACTGCAGGCCCAGGCAGAGGCCGAGCAGCGGGATCCGGTTCTCGCGGGCGTAGCGGATCGCGCCGACCTTGCCGAGCACACCGCGGTCGCCGAAGCCGCCCGGGATGCAGATGCCGTCCACGTCGGCGAGCTGCGCCTTGGCGCCGGCCGGGGTCTTGCAGTCGTCGGAGGTGACCCACTTGATCTTCACGCGGGCCTTGTTGGCGAAGCCGCCGGCGCGCAGCGCCTCGGTGACCGAGAGGTAGGCGTCGGGCAGGTCGATGTACTTGCCGACCAGCGCGAGGGTGATCTCGTGGTCGGGGTTGTGGACGCGGTCGAGCAGGTCGTCCCAGGTCGTCCAGTCCACATCGCGGAACGGCAGGTCCAGCTTGCGGACAACATAGGCGTCCAGGCCCTCGCCGTGCACGGTCTTCGGGATGTCGTAGATGGACCGCGCGTCGGGGCAGGCCACGACCGCCGCCTCGTCGACGTCGCACATCAGCGAGATCTTGCGCTTGATCGCGGTCGGCACCTCGCGGTCGCAGCGCAGCACGATCGCGTCGGGCTGGATACCGATGTTGCGCAGGGCGGCCACGGAGTGCTGGGTGGGCTTGGTCTTCAGCTCGCCGGACGGGCCGATGTACGGCAGGAGCGAGATGTGCACCACGAAGACGTTGTCCCGGCCGACCTCGTGCCGCACCTGGCGGACGGTCTCCAGGAACGGCAGCGACTCGATGTCGCCGACCGTGCCGCCGACCTCGGTGATCACGACGTCGACCTCGTCCGTCGCCATACGGCGGATGCGGTGCTTGATCTCGTTGGTGATGTGCGGGATGACCTGCACGGTGTCGCCCAGGTACTCGCCGCGCCGCTCCTTGGCGATCACCGTCGAGTACACCTGGCCGGTGGTGACGTTCGCCGAGCCGTCGAGGTCGCGGTCGAGGAAGCGCTCGTAGTGGCCGATGTCCAGGTCGGTCTCGGCGCCGTCGTTGGTGACGAACACCTCACCGTGCTGGAAGGGGTTCATCGTGCCCGGGTCGACGTTCAGGTACGGGTCGAGCTTCTGCATCACGACGCGCAGACCGCGCGCCTTGAGCAGCATGCCCAGGCTGGAGGCGGTCAGACCCTTGCCGAGAGAGGAGGCGACACCCCCGGTGACGAAGATGTGCTTGGTCGTCGTAGATTTCGGCGGCATGGCCAAGAGGGGGCTCCCGTGGTCGCGGTCTGGGGTCGCTGCGGTTCGGGGGTTTCGAGCCCACCGGTCCACGGGCTACCAGGGTATCAGCGCCTCGACGGGATGGCTTCCGGCCACGCTCCGGGTACGCGCCGACACCGGACGCGCCATTCGCGCGAGCCGGGCAGACTACTTCTTACGGGCTTCTCACCGGTGGCTCACCCGTTCGGCGTACGCACGTTGCCCGGAGCGACACACAGATCATCTACGTGCGTCGTATCCTGCTCGGACACTCGCTGCCGAGCCCGGCCGGTCAGACGGCACACCCCAGCCCGTAACCACCGGAACAACGAGAGCTCGTCAGTTCGTTGAGCAAGAATTGGCGTTTTGCCCATACGGCGGAGCGTTTGCTTTGCTTCATCGCTCAACGACGCATTACAACGACCCCTTGACCGCACTAGCGACAGCCCCCCGTTCGCGTGGGGGTGACGTGGCCGTTCGACTGGAGTTGCACGTGGCCGGGCGCATCGAAGACTACGCACTCATCGGAGACATGCAGACCGCTGCCCTGGTCTGCCGTGACGGGACAGTGGACTGGCTGTGCCTGCCCCGCTTCGACTCGCACGCGATCTTCGCAGGTCTGCTCGGCACAGAGGAACACGGCTTCTGGCGCCTGGGCCCCGCCCACGCCTCCGACACCCGGCCGCCCGCCGCCGCCCGCCGCACCTACCGCGGCGACTCGCTGATCCTGGAGTCCGAGTGGGACACCCCGCGCGGCACGGTCCGGATCACCGACTTCATGCCCCCGCGCGACGGCGCGCCCCAGCTGATCCGCATCGTCGAGGGCGTCACGGGCCGCGTCCCGATGCGCTCCACCCTGCGCATGCGCTTCTCCTACGGCCGTGTCGTCCCGTGGGTGCACAAGCACGAGGGGCGCACGGTCGCCGTCGCGGGCCCGGACTCGGTGTGGTTCGACACCACCGCCGAGACCTACGGGAAGTCGCTGACCACGTACGCGGACTTCACCGTCGCCCCCGGTGACCGGATCGCGTTCACGATCTCGTGGGAGCCCTCGCACAAGCAGCCGCCGCCGCTGCCGGAGCCGGAGCAGTCGCTGGAGGCGACGGAGGAGTTCTGGCGCGAGTGGGTCGAGCACTGCACCTACCACGGCCCCTACCGCGAGGCGGTGATCCGCTCCCTGATCACCCTGAAGGCCCTCACCTACGCCCCCACCGGCGGCATCGTCGCGGCCCCCACCACCTCGCTCCCCGAGGACATCGGCGGCGTCCGCAACTGGGACTACCGCTACACCTGGCTGCGCGACGCGGCCATCACCCTCTCCTCGCTGCTGCGCACCGGCTACCGCGAGGAGGCCCGCGCCTGGCGCGAGTGGCTGCTGCGCGCGGTCGCCGGCGACCCCGAGAACCTGCAGATCATGTACGGCATCGCGGGCGAGCGCGAGCTGGGCGAGGCCGAGCTGGACTGGCTGCCGGGCTACGAGAACTCCGCCCCCGTCCGGGTCGGCAACGGCGCGGCGCACCAGCTCCAGCTGGACGTCTACGGCGAGGTCACCGAGGCCCTGCACCTCGGCCACATGACGGGCCTCGCCCGCAACGACTACGCCTCCCTGCTCCAGCTGAAGCTGATCCGCTACCTGGAGAAGCACTGGGACACGCCCGACGAGGGCATCTGGGAGGTGCGCGGCCCGCGCCGGCACTTCGTGCACTCCAAGGTGATGGCGTGGGTCGCCGTCGACCGCACCATCAAGCTCATCGAGTCCGGCGACGCCGACGGCCCGCTGGAGCGGTGGCGCGAGCTGCGCGACGACATCCACCGGGACGTGTGCGAGAAGGGCTACGACAAGGAACGCAACACGTTCACCCAGTCGTACGGCTCGAAGGAACTGGACGCCTCGCTGCTCCTGATCCCCCAGATGGGCTTCCTGCCGCCCGACGACAAGCGGGTCATCGGCACCATCGAGGCGATCCAGCGGGAGCTGTCCACCCCGGACGGCTTCATCCTGCGCTACCCCACCTCGGGCGACAACGAGGGCGTCGACGGCCTCCCCGGCGACGAGGGCGCCTTCCTCGCCTGCTCGTTCTGGATGGCCGACGACCTCGCGATGATCGGCCGCGTCGACGAGGCCCGCAAGCTCTTCGAGAAGCTGCTCTCCCTGCGCAACGACCTCGGCCTCCTCGCCGAGGAATGGGACCCCCGTCTCAAGCGCCAGGTCGGCAACTTCCCCCAGGCCTTCAGCCACGTGCCCCTGATCGACACGGCACTGCGGCTGACGGCTTCGGGGGCCTACGGCGGCTGACGCGATCATCGCCGGGCAGGGGAGGATCCCTCCCCTGCGTGCCATCAGCTCCCGACGGGGCGGTATCCCCACCGGATGGTGACGGTGAGGGCTTTCGCGCCCCGCACGATGCCGAGCGTCGACGTGGAGTGCGGGCGGTGTCGGGCGGCGGCCGCGCCGAGGTCGTCGGGGGTGCGGACCGGGCGGCCGTCCACGGTCGTGATGCGGTCGCCCTCGCGCACCCCGGCCACATCGGCGGCGAAGCCCGGCACGACCTCCGTCACGCGCAGGCCGTCCGCGGCGCCGGCGGTCCGGACACCGGCGTAGGCCTGGTCGCCGTCGACAGGGCCGACGAACCTCTGCGCGAGGCCTTGTGCGTACCCCGCGACCACGTCGGAGGGCACGATCGTGCCCTGGCCGTCGGGCGTGACGAACACGACGTAACCGAGCAGTGCGGGTTCCTGGGCGCGCCGCTGCGTCAGCACCGGTGTGGTCATCAGCGGTGCCGTGCCGTCGGACGCGACGGTGGACTGGAAGAAGTCGTCGACCTCGTACAGCCGCCCCAGCCGGGAGGTGGCCCCGGCCCTGCCGGAGCCGAGGAAGGCCGTCGGGGTTCCGGCCGGCTCGGTGGCGAAGGCCCAGCGGGTCAGGTGCGGCCGGAGCGAGGCGGGAAGCCGGACGTCGACCAGACAGAAGACGGCACCCCACCGGCCCGCGCAGTGTTCGGTCCCGCCCAGCTCCGCTCCCCGGTACCGGACGCGGACGGGGTGTTCGACGGACAGCCCGTCGGCCGCGGCGGTGACGAAGAGGTAGTGGCCCCGCAGCGCGTCCGGGTCCTTCGCCTCGCCGAAGAACGTCTCCAGCGCCACTGCCTTCCACCCGCTGATCCGGGGCATGACGTAGCGGTCGGCGAGCGGGCCGATCAGGGACGCCGGGCGCTCCTGCCCGGCGCCGGGGCCCTGGACCGTGGCGGTGAGCCGCGGCGCCGCCGCGTCCAGCCAGGCGTCGGCCGCCATGGCCTTCCCCGAGCGGTGCTGCGCGACGGTCGCGGCGATGAGGAGCACGACGACGATGCCGACCACCAGCTTCAGCGCCTTGGGCGCCAGCCAGGCCGCGAGGGCGCCCGCCATCAGGACGGGGGTCCACGCGGGATGGTCCAGGAAGTCGGCGGGCCGCTCGGGGGAGGGCGCCTCGGGCAGTCGGTCCGGCGGCAGGTCGGGGCAGTTCAGGATCTTCTCGGCCAGCACGGTACGGGGGCCGGGCCGGGCGGGGTCCCAGGCGAGGCGGGCGGCGGCGTCGGTCCCGGGCAGGTCCAGGGCGCAGAAGAGCACATGGGCCGAGGTCACCTCCCGATGCCGGAGGTGGTGGGCGAGGTCGGTGGCCCGCCGCAGGCTGTCGGCGACGGCGGCGCTGACGGTCGGCGCGACGTTCCCGACCTCCACCCGCACACCGCCCTCGCGTGCTTCGTCGCCCTGTCGCGCCGGGCGGACGACGATGCCTGCCACGGCCCAGGCGTGCAGCGCCGGGTCATGGCGGTCGGCCATGTGGGCCAGCAGCCCGGCGGTGCCGGCCTCGGGTGAGGGGCCGGGGGCCGCCGCGAGCGGTCCGGCGGCCGACTGGGCCTCGGCGAGCCGCGCGGCCCAGTCGCCGAGTTCGGCCGAGGGGACCAGCCGGTACGTACCGGTCGGGCGCTGCGGGGCCTCGGAGGACTCGGGGGACTCGGGGGACTCGGGGGACTCGGGGGACTCGGGGGACGTACCGATCGGGTTCCGCGGGGCCTCGGGGGGCGAGGAGTCGGCGGGGAGCCGGGGCGCGGGCGGCAGGTCCGCACCCGGCAGGTCCGCACCGCGGACGCGGTCCACGAGCAGCCGTACGACCGCGGCCTGTCCCCGCGCATCCACGGCGCCCAGCCACACGGCCGCCGCGCAGTCGTGGTCGGCGGCCATGCCGTGGACGACATGAACGGGATCGACGACTCCGTGGCCCTGGTGCCGCGCCAGTCGCCGACCGCCTTCGAGGGCCGCCATGAGCGCCTGGCTCACCTCGAACCGCTCGTCGCATCCGACGGTCAGGACCACCCGCCCCCTCTCGTGGCCGGACCGCGTCGCGGCGCCGTCGGGAGCCACGGTGTCCAAGGCGTGCCAGAACGCCGACCACGGGGAGGCGGCGCCGCCGTCCGTCTCGGTGACCGCCGCCAGCAGCGCCAGCGTGGTCACCGGGGACCCGGACGGCAGCAGGGTCCGGGCGTGGCGCAGCGCGCGCCGGGACGACTCGCTCAGCTCGGGGCCCCGAGGTCGTGACGTCGTGGCGCCGGGGCGGCTGACCTTGCGCAGCACATCGAACCGGAGGGAGCCGTGGACGTCCGGCTGCTCGTCGTCGCTGTGGGACGTCCACGATCTCCAGGTGTCCGCGAGTCGTCGGGCCGCGGGCGGCGGGTCGGTGGTCCAGCAGGTCAGGTTCGCCCAGCCGGCGGCCGCTCCGGTGCCGACGCGCGGGGTACGGCTCAGGGTCCGCAGCGCCCCGCCCAGCGTCTGGGCCGGCCGCTCGCCCTGGGCGCTGCCCACCACGACCCGGGCGATGACGGAGGCCACGATCGGGCTGGCGTTGATCGGGGCCTGACCGCCGACCACGCTGCGGGCGCCCGCCAGGAGACACGCGGTCGGCAGGCCGAAGGGCTCCTGCGCCTCGGCCGGCAGCAGATGGGCGGCCCAGCAGGACCCCAGGACGACGGTGCCCGGCCAGTTCCATCTGCGGGCGGTGGTGGCCGACAGGTATCCGCCGTCGGCGAGGCGGACACCTCGGCTGGCGGAGTCGGGGGCGGTGTCGCCGTGGTGGAAGAGCACGGCCACGTCGTCCGGTGCGGCCGTGCGGAGGGCCTCGTGCAGGTCCGCGCGGTTCGCCGGCTCGCTCACCGGCGGCGGCAGGGGCTCCCGCTCGACGAACGCGGTGAGTCGTTCGGTGAACATCGGCACGGCGGCATGGGCGATCACCCGCCCCTGGACCGGCGGCCCGACGCGGTGTGCTGCCGTCCCCTGCCCAGCCTCCTCCTGAGCCGCCGCCCCCTCCCCCGCCGGCCGGTCCCCCGCCGGCCGGTCCCCCACCGGCCGGTCGCCCGGCGGCACCAGCAGGCCGAGGCCGGGCACGAAGACGGTGGTCGCGCACTCGGCCAGCGTCCGGTTCCCGGTGAGCCGCAGACCGGCGAAGGGCACCAGGGCGAGTGGTCCGTCCGGGACCACGACGAGGACGGCCGGGGCGTCGGGGGTGGACGACTGCTCCAGCCAGGTGCCGAGTCCGGCGGGCAGCAGCACGTCGGCCAGCTCGTCCCACACGGGCCGCGACAAGGCGATCTCGGTGTGCACCTGAGCGGCCTGCGGTATGCCGTCGTCGTCGCGGCCCTCGCCGGTGTCGGCGAGCATGGTCAGCAGCCCGTGCGGCGTACTGCCGCCGGGCGCACCCCGCGGCGGCACGGGCAGCGTCGCGCAGTGCAGTCGCACCCCCGAAGGGCCCGCCATCGCGCAGGCGATGTGCCACCCCGCCGTGTCCTCACGGCACCGGTAGGTCAGCGCCACCCGGCCGGCCAGGGCGGACTGGAGTCGGCGGACGTCGGGCAGATCGGGGAACAGCGCCTGCGCCATCTCGCGGGATTCGATCTCCATGATCTGCGCCCGCCGTACGGCCTGTGCGCCGTCCATGGCGGATGGGTGCCGCTCGTTCGCCCGCGCCGCCCGTTCCGCGGAGACCGTGACCCGCTCGTCGGCGTCCAGCTCGGCGAGCAGGGTCCGCAGCTTGTCCTCGGGGGTGTGGCGCAGGCCTCGGCGGATCGCGTCGGCCAGCGCGTTGCGGTTCAGCGACTCCATGAACCACAGGGCGAGCTCGGCGGCCCGCCGGGGGTGGTGGACCACACCGGTGTCCAGGGCGGTGAAGACGGCGTCGGCCAGAGCGCCTCGTGCCTTGGCCAGCCCGAGCCGGTTGTGGCGGTCGCGCAGTCGTCCGCGGGGCGCCTCGACCCGTTCCAGACTGTGCAGCAGGCCTTCGAGCAGGCGGTCCTCCGCCACGGCCGACCGGGCGTCCCGCCGCAGCAGACACGCGGTGATGACCCAGGCGCTCCACAGGCCCGCCTGCTCCGGCTGGGCCAGTTCCTGGAACAGTTCGCCGGCCGTGGTGAGCGGTTCGACCGCCTCGCGGTAGCGGCGCCGGGCGAGCAGCCGGTTGCCGATGAGCGCGTAGGACTCCGCCCGTACGGCGACCAGGTCCAGCGCCTCCACCGGGGTCAGTTCCGTGCTGAAGAGCGGCTCGCCCAGCTCGGTGACCAGGTTCGCGATCCGGCGCGCCAGCCGCAGCCCGTCCTCCTCGTCCGCCGTGTCCGCGAGGCCGGCCGCTCGCGCCAGCAGGTGGCGCAGGACCAGGGCGTAGCGCTGTCCCAGCACCAGCCGCAGCAGCGTACGGTCCGGCCACCTGGGGATGTCGGCCCGCTCCAGGGCGATCAGCATCCGCAGCGCCGGCGGCACGGGCCGCTCCCGGGTCGTCAGCGTCCTGCGCGCCTTGTCCAGGTGCCCCTCCACCTCTTCGTACCGGCCGGTGGCCTGGCAGAACAGACCGTGGGCGGCCTGGAAGGCCGGCTCCTGCCGCCAGGGGTCGCCCTCGTCGCCCTCGCCGTCCTCACCGTCCGACGCGGTCCGGCGCGCGTCGAAGAGGAACTCCACGTCCGCGGCCCGCCCGGCCCCCAGCGCGTCGTCCACCGCGCGAGCCGCGCACCAGGCCGCCGCCGCGGTGGCCCCCCGGGAGACGAAGTACGCGTGCGCGTCCAGCGCCTCGCGCGGCGGTCCGGTACGGCCGCCGCGCCGCAGGTCGACGCACCGGCGCAGGTGTCCGCGCGCCCGGCGCGACCAGGTGGCCCGGAACGGGGGCCGGAAGCCGGCCCGGGTGGCGGCCAGCAGCCGGGCCCGGGCGATGACGCGGCGTACGAGCCAGCCGTAGAGGACCGCGACCGTCATCGGGCCGAACCGGACCGCGAGACTGCCCGGCACGAAGAACTCGTTGAGGCAGAACAGGCCCGCGGTGAACACCGCCGCGTAGAGCGGCAGCCGGGTGACCACGCTGACCGCGGTCCCCGACGGCAGCCGCCGGGTCGACCGGCGGCCCAGGCGCAGGACGACGGCGCACGCGGTGAGGGCCAGCAGCACCGGGAGGACCGCCCACATCCGGTGGCGCAGCATGAACTGCAGCAGCGGGTCGGGGGTCACGTCGTAGTCCGCTGCGGGAGTCGGCGCCACGCCCACCCACCACAGGCCCAGCGCGGCGGGCGGGAGGAGCGCCAGCGCGTCGAACGCCACCGCGCGCGCGGCGTTGACCACGACGTACGTGGCCTCGTACGCGAAGAGACTGCCGCCGGAGGCTCGCCAGACCGGTGTGTCTCTCAGGGCCTGAATCGGTCTCGATCCCACGGAATCGCCCCTCCCCGAGAAGCGCCGACTATACGCTGCAAGGCGACCTCGGACAGGGGGAATTGATGACGCATCAGGCCAGAACGCCCGACAGCGCGACAAGCGGGCACCCTCGGACATGGACGACCCCCCTCATCGACGCCGAGCACTGGCTGGTGCTCTTCGACACCGAGGGCGTCGACGGCGCCGGGGAACTGCCCGACCGTGCCGTTCTGGACGAGCTGAGCCGGCTCGCGCACCGTCGGCAGCACCGCCCCACCATGGGAGCGGGCGACTGGTCCGAGGTGGCCGCGCTGGCCGAGGCCATCGGCAGCGGAGCGGCCGCCAGCGCGGTGTGGGCGGGCTGCCAGTCCGCCGCGGGCTATCTGCGGCGGCGCAGGGAGGCCCGCAGGGCCGCCATCGACCGGGCCGAGGCCGACCGGCTGGCCCGGCTGGCCGTCGACGCCGTCCGGCGGACGGCCGGGCGGGACGGCTCCGACGTCCCCCTGCCCCCGGCCGATCGGCTGCCGCCGTCCGAGCCCGTGGCGCCCGGCCCGGACGGCCGGCCCACCGCGTACGTCCTGCGCATCGGCCGGCCGGACTTCACCCTGCGGGTCACCATCTCCCTCGACGGTCAGGCCGCCGACGTCGAGTTCCAGGTCGAGGAAGTGGTGCCGGACCTCTGACGGGCTCCGGCCGGTCCTCTCCCCCGGCCCAACAGGACCGCGCCGCCGCGCGCGCCTAGGCTGGGAAGGTCATACTGCCCCTGCACGGAAGGGGGCGCCCCATGGCCTCCCCGTCGAAGGCGGGCGCGGCCCTTGCCGCGCTGCGCGAAGAACTGTCGGGCGACGTGTTCGCCCCGGACGACCCGGGCTACGACGAGGCCCGCACGGTCTTCAACGCGATGGTCGACCGGCGGCCTGCGGTGATCGCGCAGTGCGTGGACGAGGCGGACGTCGTACGGACGGTCCGCTTCGCCCGTGACCTGGACCTGCGCGTCGCGGTGCGCGGCGGCGGGCACAGCGTGGCGGGCAGCGCCCTGGGGGACGGCGCGGTGGTGGCCGACCTGCGGCACATGCGGACGGTCGCCGTCGATCCCGAGGCCCGTACGGTGCGCATCGCGGGCGGCGCCACCATGAGCGACCTGGACCGCGCCTGCGCCCCCTTCTCGCTCGCCACCACCGGCGGCCGGGCCTCCACCACGGGCGTCGGCGGTTTCGTCCTCGGCGGCGGCTCCGGCTGGCTGGACCGCTCCTTCGGCCTGGCCGTCGACAACCTGCTCGGCGTGGACCTGGTCACCGCCGACGGCACCCGGACGCACGCCGACGCCGACGACAACCCGGAGCTGTTCTGGGCCCTGCACGGCGGCGGCGGGAACTTCGGCGTCGCCACCGCGCTCACCCTCGGCCTGCACGACCTGCCCGACTTCTCGATCGCGCTGCTGCTGTACCAGCCCGACTTCGGCCGCGAGGTCACCCGCACCTACCGCGAGGTGATCGCGGCCGGTCCCGACGAGGCGAGCGGCATGGTCGTCTACTTCACCGGCCCGCCGGCGGAGTTCGTCCCGCCGCACCTGGTCGGCACCCTGCTGGTCGGCGCGCTGCTGACATACGCCGGTTCCGAGGCCGATCTGCGCAAGGTGGCCGAGCCGATGCTGGCGCTGCCCCACGAGGCGGCGGTCGTCGGCGCGATGCCGTACGCCGAGGTGCAGTGCATGCTGGACGACCCGCCGGGCATGCGGAACTACTGGTCGGCGGAGTACCTGACCGGCGTACCGGACGAGTTCGTGGACGTCTACTGCGCCCGCGGCGAGTCTGTGCCGGTGCCGACGGGCACCATGCACGCGCTGTTCCCGCAGGGCGGCGCGATCGCCGCGGGCCCGCACGACTACCCGGTGCCGTACCGCGACGCGCCGTGGGGCGTGCACCCCTTCGGTCTCTGGGAGGACCCGGCCGACGACGAGCGCTGCGTCGCGTGGGTGCGGGACGTACGGTCCGACACGCGGCCGTGGAGCACCGGGGACGTCTATCTGAACTTCATCGGCGACGAGGGCACCGACCGGGTCGTGGCCGGCCTCGGCGCGCAGAACGCGCGGCGGCTCGCGGACGTCAAACGGCACTACGACCCCGACAACGTCTTCCGCTTCAACCACAACATCAAGCCCGCCTGACCGGCCGCTCGGCTGTCTGCCGGGGCGTCCGCGCAGGTAGCGTCCGCTGCATGGACAGCCGTACCGACCACCGACCCGACAGCCAGGACGCCGGCATCACCGTGCGGCGGGCGCTGGAACTGCCCGGCCTGCGCAGCGGGCTGCCCGAGATCCTGGCGGGCGCGGACCGGCTGGGGCGGACCGTGCGCTGGGTGCACGCAGGCGAGGTCCCGCACATCGCCTCCCTGCTCAAGGGCGGCGAGCTGCTGCTGACCACGGGCTACGGCCTCGGCACCCGGCCGGCCGAGCAGCGGGCGTTCGTGCGCACCCTGGCCGAGCGGGGCATCGCGGCCCTGGTGATCGAGCTGGGCCCGCGCTTCACCCGGCTGCCCGCGACCCTCGTGGAGACGGCGCGGGCGAACGGCCTGCCCCTGGTGCAACTGCACCGCGAGGTGCCGTTCGTGACGGTCACGGAGGAGATCCACACCGAGATCGTCAACGGCCACTACGCCCTGCTGCAGCGCGCGGAGGAGGTGCACCGCCGCTGCACGGAGGCGCTGCTGGGCGGCGGCGGGATCCCGCAGGTGCTGGGCATCCTGGCCGACTTCGGCGGCAACCCGGTGTTCCTGGAGACGACGGACGGTCAGCTGCTGTACGCCGCCGGGGAAGGACCCGAGGGGGCGGATCCGCTCCAGGTGTGGGAGGGGCTGCGCGGCCCGCGCAAGGACGCGCCGCCGCCCTCCGGTTCGGTGCTCGTGGACGTGCCCGGGGGCGGGCCGGGGGCGGGTTCGGTGCGCGCCCGGCTCGTGCTGCTGCCCGTGCGCGGCCCGCTCGCTCCGGTGCACCGGATGGCCGCCGAGCGGGCGGCGGGGATCCTGGCCGTGGTGCTGATGCAGGCCCGTCAGGAGGAGGAGCTCGCGGCACGCGGCCGGGGCGACTTCCTGACCGATCTCGCCGAGGGCCGGATCACGGCGGAGGACGCTCCGGCGCAGGCCCGCGTCCTCGGCTTCAAGCCCGGCGCCGGCCCGCTGCTGCCGGTCGTGATGCGGCTGGGCGACATGATCGCCCCGGGCGGGGGCTGGGCGGTGCTGGCCCGGGCGGTGGCGGAGGAGCTGGCATCGGTGGGCGTGCCGGTGCTGCTCGGCGTGCGGCCGGTGGAGGGCCGGGTGCCGCTCTTGGTGGGCCTGCGGTCGGAGTCGGAGCGGTCGGCGGTCGCGGACCGGGTCGCCGCGGCGCTGCGGGCCGGGGTGGAACGGGCCGGGATGCGGCGGCCGGGCGCCCCGCCGCCGATCGTGGTCGTCGGGGTGTCGGGCGGCTGGGCGGCGGCCTCGGCGGGCCTCAGACACGCGGCGGAGACGGCGGCCGCCGCGCAGGGGCTGTCGGACCGCCCCTGGTACGACGCCCGCCGCCTCGACATCGACCTGCTGCTGTGGCGGCTGCGCGACCACCCGGACCTGGCGGCCTTCGTGGACCGCGCGATCGGCCCCGTCCGCGACCACGACCTGCGCTCCAAGCCGCCCCTGCTGCCCACCCTGGAGACCTATCTGGCCCACGCGGGCCGCAAGGCGGAGACGGCCCGCGAGCTGCACCTCAACCGCCAGACGCTCTACAACCGCCTCGCCCGCATCGGCGAACTGCTGGGCACCGACCTGGACGATCCGCAGACGGTCCTGGCCCTCAGCCTGGCCCTGCGCGCCCGCCGGCATCTGCCCTGAGCGCGCCGCCGCGTCAGATCATCGGCAGCGGCTGCGTCAGCTCGTCGTAGACGCTCAGGACCTGCGCGACGGTCTCGTCCTCGGTCGGCCAGGTGGCCGCCTGACGGGTCCCCAGGTCCCGCAGCCGCTCATACCGGTCCGGATCGTCGAGCAGGCGTACGACGGCCTCGGCGAAGGCCTGTGCGTCATCCGGCGGGACGAGTACGGCGGCCTCGCCGACGAGTTCGCGGATCCCGCCGGCCTGGGCGGCGACCAGCGGCACGCGCGCGTGGAGGGCCTCCTGCGCCAGGACCGAACGGGCCTCCTCGCCGCCCGGCAGCAGCGCGAGGTCGGCGGCGGCGAGCAGCGCGCCGACGTCGTCCCGCCTCCCGAGCAGCGCGACCGGCAGCTCCTCGTCCTCGATCCGGCGCTGGAGCGCCGGCCGCAGCGGGCCCTCCCCGGCGATGACGACCAGGGGCACCGGATCCAGCCGGCACCACGCGTGCGTGGCGTCCAGCAGCAGGTCGTAGCCCCGGTGCCGGTCCAGCGAACCGACGGCCATCAGCAACGGGCGGCCGATCGCGCCGAGTTCGGCCCGCACCTTGGAATGCGGCCGTTCGGCGTCCTCGGGCTCCTCGGGCTCCTCGGCCGTGCCGGGTCCGGGCAGCGCCACACCGGCGAGCCGGGCGTCCCTGGCGCCGGTGCGGCGGGCCCGGTCGACGAGGTCGGAGGTGGTGCCCAGCACCACGGCGGCCGCCTTCGCCACCCGCCGCTCCAGCAGCCGCAGCAGATGCGCGCGGGCGCCCTCGGCACGGGCCCGGCTGTGCCAGGTGACGACGAGCGGGGTGTGGCGCCCGCCGAGCGCGAGAACGGCCCGGAAGGAGGCGTGCAGCCCGTGCGCGTGGACCACGTCGGCGTCCGCGCAGGCCGCCCGCAGCGCCGCCACCGATCCCGGGTCGCTGCTACGCGGCACGTGCACGTGTGCGGCGCCGACGCCCGTGAAGTCGTAGAGGTGCTCGGCCTCGGACGGGGCGCACACCGTCACCCGCACGCCCCGCGCGACGAGCCCCGCGGCCAGGGAGCGCACGTGCGCGCTGCTGCCGGCGTTGCCGCCGCCCAGCACCTGCACGGTGCGCAGCGGCGACTGGCCGTGCGCTGAGTGGCTGCTCACGCGGGCGGGGCTCCTGGTTAGGCGTGGGACGGTCACGAAGGAACGTACTGGGGGGCCGGCGGAGGGGCGGACCGCTCGGCTTCCTCCGTACCAAGCCCAAGGATGCCAGCACGCACGGGTGTTCCGTGCCGCCCGGCCGCCGGACCCCCGGCGACACGGCCGTACATGTCACCCACACGAGCGAAGAAACCCAGGGATCCGTTCGATTACAGCCCGGGGTGCCGGGTCCCTGGGGCGCCTCTCTCCTCGCTCACGCGTCCGCGCGGGCCGCCTCCAGGAGTTCCTCCGCGTGGGCCCGGGCCGTCTCCGAGTCCTCCTGCCCGGCCAGCATCCGGGACAGCTCCCGGATCCGCTCCTCGCCCTCCAGGACCTTCACACCGGACCGGGTGACCGACCCGTCGTTGGTCTTCTCGACCAGCAGCTGCCGGTCGGCGAACGCGGCGACCTGCGGAAGGTGGGTGACGACCACGACCTGCGCGCTCTTGGCGAGCTTCGCGAGCCGCCGCCCGATCTCGACCGCCGCCTTGCCGCCGACCCCCGCGTCGACCTCGTCGAAGAGGTACGTCGGCACGGGGTCGGTCCCCGCGAACACGACCTCCACGGCGAGCATCACACGCGACAGCTCACCGCCCGAGGCGCCCTTGGCGATGGGCCGGGGCGGGGCGCCCGGGTGCGGGGCGAGCAGCAGCTCGACCTCGTCGGCGCCGGAGGGCCCGTAGGCGACCGTCCGCCCGCCGACCTCGACGCCCTCCGCGTCCTCGGTCTGCCGGATCGCGAACGACACACGCGCGTGCGGCATCGCGAGGGACGCCAGCTCCGCCGTCACCGCCGCCGCGAACCTCTCCGCCGCCTCGGTCCGGGCGTCCGTGAGCGCCTGGGCCAGGCCGCCCAGTTCGGTCCGCAGCGCGTCCCGCTCGGCGGTCAGCTCGTCGATCCGCTCGTCGTCGCCCTCCAGCTCGGTCAGCCGCGTCACGCTCTGCTCGGCCCAGGCCAGCACCGCGTTCACGTCCGGCCCGTACTTGCGGGTCAGCGCGGTGAGCGCGGCCCGCCGCTCCTCGACGGCCGCGAGGCGCAGCGGATCGGCGTCGAGGTCGTCCGCGTACCCGGCGAGCTCGCCCGCCACATCCCCCAGCAGGATCCCGATCTCCCCGATCCGGTCGGCGAGGGCGGCGAGCCTCGGGTCGTAGGACCGCACGGCCTCCAGGGCCCGCTGGGCGCCCGCCACCAGGGTCGCGGCGTCGATGCCCTCGGGATCCTCCGGATTGCCCGCGAGAGCGGCGTGCGCGGCCGTGGCGGCCGAGGACAGCGCCTCGGCGTGCCCGAGCCGCTCGGCCTCCTCCGCGAGCTCCCCGTCCTCCCCGGCGCGCGGTTCCACGCCGGACACCTCGTCGAGGCCGTAGCGCAGCATGTCGGCCTCCTGGGCCCGCTCACGCGCACGGGTGACGATCTCGTCGAGCTCGACGGCGACGGCCCGCAGCCGACGGTAGGCCTCGGTGTACTTGGTGAGGGGCACGGCGACGGCGTCCCCGGCGTACCGGTCGAGGGCCTGCCGCTGCCGGGACAGCTTCAGCAGCCCCTGCTGGTCGGTCTGCCCGTGCACGGCCACCAGCTCGTCGGCCAGCTCGGCCAGCACGCCCACCGGCACGCTGCGCCCGCCGACGTGCGCCCGCGACCGCCCCTCGGCGGAAACGGTACGGCTGATGAGCAGCGCACCGTCGTCGAGCTCGGCGCCGGCCTCCTCGGCCCGTACGGCCACCGAGGCGCCCGGGGGCACGGCGATGCGCCCCTCGACGACCGCCCGCTCGGCGCCGATCCGCACGAGCGCGGCATCGGCGCGCCCGCCCAGCAGCAGCCCGAGGCTGGTGACCACCATGGTCTTGCCCGCACCCGTCTCACCGGTGACGGCGGTGAACCCCGGCGACAGCTCGACGACCGCGTCGTCGATGACTCCGAGCGACCGTATCCGCATCTCCTCCAACACGGAGAAGACCTTACGAGGTCCGACCCGAAGAGTGCGAGGCACCCTGTCACCCGGGCGAGTGGAGCTTGTCTTACCAGTCCCCCGCCACCCCCTACCGACCGCTAATGCCGAGCCCCCCGCCACCCGGAAACGGGCAGAGCGAACTTCGCCACCAGCCGATCGGTGAACGAAGCATGATGCAGTCGGGCGAGCCGCACCGGCACAGCCCCCCGCCGCACCTCCACCCGGGCCCCCGGCGGCAACTCGAACGTCCGCCGCCCGTCACACCACAACACCCCCGGCGGAATGTGCGGCAACAGCTCCACGGCCAGCACGGAATTCGGCGAGGTCACCAACGGCTTCGCGAACAGCGCATGCGCACTGATCGGCACCATCAGCAACGCCTCGACCTCGGGCCACACCACAGGCCCACCCGCCGAGAAGGCATAGGCGGTCGACCCGGTCGGCGTGGACAGCACGATGCCGTCACACCCGAACCCCGTCACCGGCCGCCCGTCGATCTCCAGCACGACTTCCAGCAGCTTCTCGGCGCCCGCCTTCTGCACGGCCGCCTCGTTCAGCGCCCAGTCCGTGTGCACGATGTCCCCGTTGCGATGCACGACGACATCGACGGTCATCCGCTCCTCGACCTCGTACGCCTTGCTGACCACCCGGTCGACGACCTTGTCGAGGTCGTCCCGCTCGGCCTCGGCGAGGAACCCGACGCTCCCGAGGTTGACGCCGAGCATCGGCACCCCGGACGCCCGCGCGAACTCGGCGCCCCGCAGCAGCGTCCCGTCACCGCCGAGGACGATGAGCAGCTCGCAGCCCTCCAGGCAGTCCGGAGTGGCCTCGGCGACCAGTTCCACCTCGTCCGGCACATGCAGGTCGGAGGCCTCGTACTCCAGGACGCGCACCCCGATGCCCTCGCGCAGCAGCCCCTTCACCACCAGTTCCGCGCTGCGGATGGCGGCGGGCCGGCCCGTGTGGGCGAGGAGGAAAACAGTACGGGTTCGGTTCTCGGTCAACGCGGCCCCTCCGCAACTGCACGGTCAACGTCGGCCGGGTCCAGGGCAGGCGCCCCGGCCCGGAGCCACAGAAAGTACTCGACATTGCCCGACGGCCCGGGCAGTGGACTGGCGGTGACACCCTTCACGCCGAGCCCGAGGTCCCACGCCTTGCCGGCGACGCCGCGCACCGCCTCGGCCCGCAGCCGCGGGCTGCGCACGACGCCCCCGCTGCCGAGCCGTTCCTTCCCCACCTCGAACTGCGGCTTGACCATCATCACCAGATCCGCGTCCGGCTCGGTGCACCGCTCCAGGGCCGGCAGCACCAGCCCGAGCGGGATGAAGGACAAGTCCCCCACGACAAGATCCACTGGCTTCCCATCGATCGCTTCAAGCGTCAACTCGCGTACGTTCGTACGGTCCTTGACGGTGACGCGTTCATCGCTCTGCAGAGACCAGGCGAGTTGTCCGTATCCGACGTCGACGGCGACGACGTGCGCCGCGCCGGCCCGCAGCAGCACATCGGTGAACCCGCCGGTGGAGGCCCCGGCGTCCAGCGCCCGCCGCCCCTCGACGACGAGCCCCTGCGGCACGAAGACCTCGAGCGCCCCGGCGAGCTTGTGCCCGCCCCGGGAGACGTAGTCGGGCTCGTCGTCGTCCACGGCGACGACGATCGCGGCGGCCGTCTCCACCTGGGTGGCGGACTTGGTCGCGACGGTCCTGCCGACGGTGACCCGCCCCGCGGCGATCAGCTGCCCGGCGTGCTCCCGCGACCGCGCGAGCTTGCGGCGGACCAGCTCCGCGTCCAGACGGCGACGTGCGACTCCTGCCACGTTCGGTTCAGCTCCTAATGCCGTGCGAGGGTGTGCCATACGAGGGTGAAGGCGCCCTCTGGTCGTACGAGGGTGAGGGCGCCGGAGGTCCCGGGCGGGCGTCGAGCGCGGTGAGCGCGTCGCGCAGCCCCCGGTGTACATCCTCGTACACCTCGAGGTGTCCGTCGGTGGCGAGGTGGTCGGCGTCGGCCAGCCGGTCCAGCTGGGCGTCGACCTCGGCGTTGCCGGTGGGAGTGCGGGGGACGGCCAGCGGGGCGGGCGCGGCGGGGTCGTACTCGGGTTCGACCGCCGGGTCCGGTGCGGCCTCGTTCTCCGGCACTGTGTCGCTCATGCCCAGACGCTACCCCGAACCCCTGGGGTACCGTCGATCGCGATGGCCACGATCGAGGAGTGCCGTGCGGCGCTCGAGAAGCTCTCGGAGAACATGCGCAGCGCCGAAGGGGACGCGCGGACCGCCGCGTCCCTGGACCGTTCGGTGAGCTGCCGGATCACGGACCTGGACGTCACCTTCGTCGGCCGGATGACGGGCGGCCGGATCGTGGTCCAGGACACCCTGCAGGGCCCTCCCCGGGAGAAGGCCCAGATCAGACTGACCATGACGGGCGAGGACCTGGTCGCCCTGGTGAACGGCGAGCTGAACTTCGCGAAGGCGTGGGGCTCGGGCCGGGTGAAGCTGGAGGCGGGCCTACGGGACCTGTTCCAGCTCAGGAAGCTTCTGTAGCGACAGCGACCGCCTGCCGGGCCCCGGCCCGCGCCGTGCGCGCCGCCGGCACCACCAGCGGCGTACCGGTCTCCGGGTCGTCGATGACCTGGCAGCGCAGCCCGAAGACCTCCTCCACCAGAGCGGCCGTGACGATGTCGTTCGGCGCGCCCTGCGCGATGACCTCGCCGCCCTTCAGCGCGATGAGGTGGGTGGCGTACCGGGCCGCGTGGTTGAGGTCGTGCAGCACGGCGACGAGCGTGCGGCCCTGCTCCTCGTGCAGCTCGGCACAGAGGTCGAGGACGTCGATCTGGTGCTGGATGTCGAGGTAGGTGGTCGGCTCGTCGAGGAGGAGCAGCGGGGTCTGCTGGGCGAGGACCATCGCGATCCACACCCGCTGGCGCTGACCGCCGGACAGCTCGTCCACGTACCGGTCGGCGAGCCCGGCCACACCGGTCTGTGTCATGGCCTCCTGGACGACCCGCTCGTCCTCGGCCGACCACTGCCGCAGGATGCCCTGGTGGGGGTAGCGGCCCCGGCCGACGAGGTCGGCGACGGTGATCCCGTCCGGCGCGATCGACGACTGCGGCAGCAGGCCCAGAGTGCGCGCGACCTTCTTCGCCGGCATCGACTGGATGACCTGCCCGTCGAGCAGCACCCGTCCCGTCGACGGCTTCAGCATCCGCGACAGCGCCCGCAGCAGCGTGGACTTGCCGCACGCGTTGGGGCCGACGATCACCGTGAAGGAGTTGTCGGGTATCTGCACCGACAGCTGCTCGGCGATGACCCGCTGGTCGTAGGCGAGGGTGACGTTCTCGGCGGACAGGCGGTTCACGGTGCTCCCTGGGTCGTTCTGGTTCATATCCGGCCCGCCTTGCGCTCGGTGACGAGGAGCCACAGCAGGTAGACACCGCCGAGGACGCCGGTGACCACGCCCACGGGCAGCTGTCCGTCGCCGAACAGCCGCTGCGAGGCCCAGTCGGCGGTGACCAGCAGGGCGGCGCCCATGCACAGCGAGGCCAGGAGGTTGGGGCCGGGCGAGCGGGTGAGGCGCCGGGCGAGCTGCGGCGCGGTGAGCGCCACGAAGCTCACCGGGCCCGCGGCGGCGGTGGCGGCGGCGGTGAGCAGCACGGCCGACACCATCAGCACCAGCCGGACGCGCTCCACCCGCACCCCGAGCGCGTGGGAGACGTCGTCGCCCATCTCCATCATCCGCAGCCCGCGCGCGTTGCCGAGGACGAGCGGGACGAGGACACAGACCAGGACGAGCAGCGGCCACACCTGCTTCCAGTCCCGTCCGTCCAGCGTGCCGGTCATCCACACGACGGCCCGCGCCGCGTCCACGAAGTCGGCCTTGGTGATCAGATAGCCGTTGACCGCGGTCGCCACGGCCGACACACCGATGCCGACGAGCACCAGCCGGTAGCCGTGCACGCCGCGCTTCCAGGCCAGCAGATAGATCGCGGCCCCGGTCACCAGCCCGCCGACCAGCGCGCCGACGGTGACCTGGGTGGTGGTCCCGGAGAACAGCACGATCATCACGAGCGCGCCGGCCGTCGCCCCCTGCCCGAGGCCGAGCACGTCGGGGCTGCCCAGCGGATTGCGCGACACGGCCTGGAACAGCGCCCCGCCCAGCCCCAGCGAGGCCCCGACCAGCAGTCCGACCAGCACCCGGGGCAGCCGCAGCTCGTTGACGATGAGCTCCTGGCCGGGGTTGCCCTCGCCGAACAGGGTCTTGACGACGTCCCCGAACGAGATGGGGAAGTCGCCGGTACCGATCAGCACCACGCTCGCGGCGAACGCGGCGGCCAGCAGCAGCACGACGACCACGAGGGCCCGCACGTCCAGCCGCACCGACAGCCCGCCGGGCGTGCGCAGCGCACGCGCCCCCGTGGTCTTCCGGGTTGTCTCCTCGGTCCTCACAGCTGGGCCGTCCTCCGCCGTCGTACGAGAAAGATGAAGACCGGCCCGCCGATGATCGCGGTGATGATGCCGACCTGGACCTCCGAGGGGCGGGCCACGACCCGGCCGATCACATCGGAGCCGAGCAGCAGCACCGGCGACAGGATCGCCGCGTACGGCATGATCCAGCGCAGGTCGGGGCCGGTGAAGGAGCGGACGATGTGCGGGACCATCAGCCCGACGAACACGATCGGCCCGCAGGCGGCGGTCGCGGCCCCGCAGAGCACGGTCGCGGCGAGCATGGCCAGCGCCCGGGTGCGGTTGAGGTTCGCGCCGAGCGCCTTGGCGGTGTCGTCGCCCATCTCCACCGCGTTCAGCGGCCGGGCGAGGGCCAGCGCGAGGGCCGTACCGGCGACCAGGAAGGGCAGCACCTGCCGGATCGTCCCGTCGGTCGCCGAGGACAGCGAACCGACCGTCCAGAACCGCATCCTGGCCAGCGCCGCCTCATCCATGATCATCACGGCCTGGAGATAGCCGTACAGCGCGGCGCTGATCGCGGTGCCGGCGAGCGCGAGCCGCACGGGCGTGGCCCCCCGGCTCCCGCCGAGGAACCAGACCAGCGCCCCGACCGCGGCCGCCCCGAGGAAGGCGAACCAGACATATCCGGTCAGGCTGGTCACCCCGAGGAAGGTGATGGCGGTGACGACGGCGGCCGAGGCGCCCGCGTTGATCCCGAGCAGCCCGGGGTCGGCCAGCGGATTGCGCGTCAGCGCCTGGAGCACGGCTCCGGACAGCCCCAGCGCGGCACCCACCAGCAGCCCGAGGACGGTCCGCGACAGCCGCTCGTCGACGACCACGTCCGCGTACGTCCCCGAGTCCGCGAACAGCCCGTGCCAGACCTGGGCGACGGACAGCTCCTTCGCCCCGACCGCGATGCTCGCCACCGCGACCACGGCGAGCACCGCGACGGCGCCGAGCAGCCCAAGGGAACGGACCGCCCGGCGGGTTGGGGGCGCGGGGACGGTCTCCGCGCGCTGTTCGGGAACGCTGTCGACCAACACGCAGTTAGGTTAGCCTACCCTGCTAAACAGGTCGGGTCCCGAGTGCGGGCTCACAGCCCCAGCCGCGCCAGCGCCTTCCCCCCGTCCAGCGCGCAACTCCCCTCCCCCGCAGCCGTCCAGGCCGCCGCGCACAGCGCCCGCAGCCCGTCCAACGCCCCGCCGTCCCCCTCCAGCTCCAGCCGCTCCTGCCCCGCCGTCGCCGTCCACCCACCGCACCGGAAACCCTCCCCGGCCTCGGTGACCTCCGGCTGCCCGGTGAGCAGCCCGCGCAGATCGGCGTCCACGAACGTCGGCCGGTGCTGCGGCGGCGCCGCCAGCAGCTGCGCCCCGTCGGTGACACCGGTCAGGACGAGCAGCGAGTCCACCTCCCCGTTGAACGCCCCCTCGATGTCGGTGTCCAGCCGGTCCCCGACCACCAACGGCCGCTCCGCGCCCGTCCGCAGGATCGTCTCCCGGTGCATCGGAGGCAGCGGCTTGCCCGCGACCTGCGGCTCGGCACCGGTCGCTATCCGCACCACCTCCACCGCCGCCCCGTTGCCCGGCGCGATCCCCCGACCGCTCGGAATCGTCAGATCGGTGTTCGACGCGAACCACGGCACCCCGCGCGCGACGGCGTACGACGCCTCGGCGAACCGCCCCCACGGCAGATCCGGCCCGCCGAACCCCTGCACCACGGCCGCCGGATCGTCGTCCGCCGACTCCACCGGTACGAGCCCCCGCTCCCGCAGCGCGACCCGCAGCCCCTCCCCACCGATCACCAGCACCCGCGCCCCCGCCGGCACCTGCTCACTGATCAGCCGCGCCACCGCCTGAGCCGAGGTGATGACGTCCTCGGCCCCCGTCGGGATCCCCAGCTCGGTCAGATGCCCGGCCACCGTGTCCGGCGTCCGCAGCGCGTTGTTGGTGACATACGCGAGGTGCATCCCGCCCGCACGAGCCGTGGCCAGCGACTCGACGGCGTGCACGATCGCCGCCCCGCCCGCGTACACCACCCCGTCCAGGTCGAGCAGCGCCGTGTCGTACGCCTCGCTCAGGGCCCGCCCACTGCCCTCGGGCCTCGTCCTGACGCTCCGGCTCATTCCACACCGCTCCTCGCTCGATCCGCTTTCCCTCGATCATCCCGCACGCCACCGACACACGTACGATGCCGGGATGAACACTGCAGGTCACTCGGAAGCAACGGCGCCCCGAGGCCTGGAACTCACCCCGTTCCGAGGCCTGCGCTACGACCCCGACCGGGTCGGCAGCCTCGCCGCCGTCACCTCCCCGCCGTATGACGTCGTCGTCCGCCCCGACGGCCTGCACCAGCTCCAGGACGCGGACCCCTACAACATCGTCCGCCTGATCCTCCCCCAGGCCACCACGCCCAGCGCCCGCAACGAACAGGCCGCCGACGCCCTGCGCCGCTGGCTCGCCGAGGGCGTCCTGACCGCCGACCCCGAACCCGCCCTGTACGTCTACGAGCAGCGGCACACCGACGGCATGCTCCAGCGCGGCCTCATCGGCACCCTGCGCGTCACCGACCCGGCGGAGGGGATCGTCCTCCCCCACGAGGACGTCATCGAACCCGTCGTGGCGGAGCGCGCGGCCCTGATGCGCGCCACCTACGCCAACCTCGAGCCCCTGCTCCTCACCTACCGCGGCAACGGCACGGCGGCCGAGATCGTCGACCGCACCGCCGAGCGCCCCCCGCTCCTCTCGACCACCACCGAGGACGGCTACCACCACCGCCTCTGGGCGATCACCGACCCCGCCGACCAAACCCTCGTCCGGGCCGACCTGGCCCACCACCAGGCCCTGATCGCCGACGGCCACCACCGCTGGGCCACCTACCGCCGGCTCCGCGCCGCCCACCCCTCCCCCAGCCCCTGGGACCACGGCCTGGTCCTCCTGGTCGACACCGCCCGCTACCCCCTGCGGGTCCGCGCCATCCACCGCCTCCTGCACGGCCTGCCGGTCGCCGAGGCCCTCACCGCGGTACAGGACCTGTTCCGGGTCCGCCATCTGCGCGTCCCCCTCCCCGAGGCCCTGGAAGCGCTGGCGGACGCGGCCTGCGCCGGAAACGCGTTCCTGCTGGCCGGCGACGGCGCCTTCCACCTCCTGGACCGCCCGGACCCGGCCCTCCTGGCCCGTACGGTCCCGCAGGACCGCCCCCAGGCCTGGCGCACCCTGGACGCGACCGTCCTGCACGCCGCGCTCCTCGCCCACGTCTGGCACATCCCCGAGGACGACCCGACCCGTATCGCCTACATCCACGACACCGCCGCCACCGTCCGCAAGGCGGAACGCGGCGGCACCACGGCGGTCCTCCTCCACCCCGTACGCGAGGAGGTCGTCCGCGACCTCGCACGCCAGGGCGTCACCATGCCCCGTAAATCGACGTCGTTCGGCCCCAAACCGGCCTCCGGTCTGGTCCTGCGAGCACTCGACGTCTGAAAAATCTTCGGGAAAAGTCGCGGGCGATGTCGAGAACCCGCGTCGGGCTCCGTCCCCGTGGTGAACGCGACCAGAATGGGTCGCACAGCACCGAGGAGACACACCATGGCCAAGTACCTGTTGCTGAAGCACTACCGCGGCGCCCCGGCGGCGGTGAACGACGTGCCGATGGACCAGTGGACGCCGGAGGAGATCTCGGCGCACATCCAGTACATGCAGGACTTCGCGGACCGGCTCGAGAAGACCGGCGAGTTCGTCGACGGCCAGGCGCTCGCCCCCGAGGGCCAGTGGGTCCGCTACGACGGTGAGGGCCGCCCGCCGGTCACCGACGGCCCGTTCGCCGAGACCAAGGACCTCATCGCCGGCTGGATGATCATCGACGTCGACAGCCCCGACCGCGCCGTCGAACTGGCCGGGGAACTGTCGGCCGCCCCCGGCGCGGGCGGGAAGCCGATCCACGAGTGGCTCGAGGTACGCCCCTTCTACACCGCCCCGCCCACCATCACGGAGTGACCCCACCCATGGACGAGGCCCTCCTGCGGAGCCTCACACCGAACGTCCTCGCCGTCCTCGTCCGCCGCGGAGCCGACTTCGCGGCGGCCGAGGACGCCGTGCAGGACGCGCTGGTCGAGGCGGTCCGCGTCTGGCCCGCCGACCCGCCCCGGGACCCCAAGGGCTGGCTGATCACGGTGGCCTGGCGCCGCTTCCTGGACGCGACCCGCGCGGACGCCGCCCGCCGCCGCCGCGAGGACCTCGTCGACGAGGAGCCGCCCCCCGGCTCCACCCCCTCGGCGGACGACACGCTCCAGCTCTACTTCCTCTGCGCCCACCCGTCCCTCACCCCGCCCTCCGCCGTCGCGCTCACCCTGCGCGCGGTCGGCGGGCTCACCACCCGCCAGATCGCCCAGGCCTACCTGGTGCCCGAGGCGACCATGGCCCAGCGCATCAGCCGCGCCAAGCGCACCGTCTCCGGCGTCCGCCTCGACCGACCCGGCGATGTCGCCACCGTGCTGCGCGTCCTCTACCTGGTCTTCAACGAGGGCTACTCCGGCGATGTCGACCTCGCCGCCGAGGCCATCCGTCTCACCCGGCAGCTCGCGGCCGCGATCGACCACCCCGAGGTGTCCGGGCTGCTGGCCCTCATGCTGCTCCACCACGCCCGACGCGCCACCCGGACCGCACCCGACGGCAGCCTGGTGCCCCTCGCCGACCAGGACCGCGACCGCTGGGACACCCGGTCGATCGCCGAGGGTGTCTCGATCCTTCAGGCGGCTCTGGCCCGCGACCGGCTGGGCGAGTTCCAGGCCCAGGCCGCCATCGCGGCCCTGCACGCCGACGCGCCCACCGCGGAGGAGACCGACTGGGTGCAGATCGTCGAGTGGTACGACGAACTCACCCGGCTGACCGACAGCCCCGTCGTCCGCCTCAACCGCGCGGTCGCCGTCGGCGAGGCCGACGGACCCCGCGCCGGCCTTGCGGCACTCGCGGCACTGGACGACTCACTGCCCCGCCACACCGCCGTCGCGGCCTACCTCCACGAACGCGACGGCGACCCGACGACGGCGGCCCGCCTGTACGCCGAGGCGGCCCACAAGGCCCCCAACCTCGCCGAACGCGACCACCTGACGCGCCAGGCCGCCCGCCTCAACACCCGCAGGAACCACTGACCCGCAAACGCAGAAGGGGCAGGTTCCGCCAGGAACCTGCCCCTCACTCACTTACACGGCGACGTCTGCGACGTTCAGGCCCTCAGTCCTCGTCGTCCGGCTCGTCGCCGTCCTCGTCCTCGTCCTCGTCGTCGTCCTGCGTCTCCCCGGCCTCGCTCGCGCCTTCGCCTTCACTCTCGCCCTCGCCCTCGCCCTCGCCCTCGTCGAGAGCGTCGACGAAGTCCACCCCGTCCAGCTCGGCGAGCCGGTCGGAGGCGTCCGTGCTGCCGTCCCGGTCCGCCTCGACGGCCTTGGCGAACCACTCCCGCGCCTCGCCCTCACGGCCGGCGGCCAGCAGCGCGTCGGCATAGGCGTACCGCAGCCGCGCGGTCCACGGCTGTACGGAGTTGGAGGCGAGCTCGGGGCTCTGCAGCGTCACGATGGCCGCGTCCAGCTGCCCCATGTCCCGCCGGGCACCGGCCGCGACGAGCCGCATCTCCACCTGGCCGGCCTTGTCGAGCTTGTGCACGTCGGGGGCACCGGCCATGTCCAGCGCCTTCTCCGGCCGGCCGAGCCCACGCTCGCAGTCGGCCATGACGGGCCACAGCTCCGCCGACCCGGTCATCCGCCGCGCGGCCCGGAACTCGGCGAGCGCCTCGCTGTACTTCTGGTTCGCGTACGCCGCGAACCCGGCCGCCTCCCGCACGGCGGCGACCCGCGACGCGAGCCGCAGGGCCACCCTGGAGTACCCGTAGGCCCCCTCGGGGTCCTCGTCGATCAGCCGAGCGACCATCACCAGGTTCCTGGCGACGTCATCGGCGAGCGTCTTGGGCAGGCTCTGCAGCTCCTGCCGTACGTCCTTGTCGATCTCCTCGCCGGTGACGTCCTCCGGGATCGGCAGCCGCTTGATCGGCTCACGGTCCCGGTCCCGCTCGTCACGGAACCGACCGCCGCCCCGCCGGTCGTCACCGCGCCGGTCGTCCCTACGGTCGTCACGGCCCCGGAAACCGCCGGGCCGCCCGCCCCGATCGTCCCGCCGGAACCCACCACGTCCACCGCGATCGTCCCTACGGTCGTCACGCCGGTCATCACGACGATCGTCCCGCCGGTCATCGCGGCGGAAGGCCGGCCGGTCACCACGGTCGTCACGCCGGAACCCACCCCGGTCGTCACCACGCCGGTCATCCCTGCGGTCATCCCTGCGGTCGTCGCGGCGGTCATCGCGGCGATCGTCACGCCGGTCGTCCCGACGGAATCCGCCACGGTTGTCGTCGCGCCGGAAGGCCGGCCGGTCACCACGGTCGTCGCGCCGGTCGTCGCGCCGGAAGGCCGGCCGGTCACCGCGGTGGCCGCCGCGCTCGCCGCCACGCTCGTCACGGCGATCATCGCGCCGGTCGTCGCGCCGGAAGGCCGGCCGGTCACCGCGGTCGTCCCGCCGGTCGTCACGGCGGAAGCCGCCGCGCTCGCCCCGCTCGTCGCCGCGCCGGTCGTCCCTACGGTCGTCACGGCGCCCGTAGCCGCCCCGGTCACGGTCCCGGTCGCCGAACCCGCCACGGTTGTCGTCGCGCCGGAAGGCCGGGCGGTCACCGCGGTCGTCCCGACGGTCGTCACGCCGGAACCCGCGGTCCCGGTCGTCCCTACGCGGCCCACGGTCACGGTCGTCGCGCTGGAACGCGGGACGGGGGCCACGATCGCCCTCGCGCCGGTCATCACGGCGGTCGTCCCGACGACCGTACCCACCACCACGGTTGTCGTCGCGCCGGTCGTCACGACGGTCGTCGCGGCGGAACCCGCCACGGTCGCCGCGCTCACCACGGTCGTCCCGACGGCCGTACCCACCACCGCGGTTGTCGTCACGCCGGCCGTGACCACCGCGCTCACCACGGTCGTCGCGGCGGAAGCCCCCGCGATCGCCGCGGTCACGGTCTCCGCGGTAGCCGCCCCGATCGCCGCGATCCCCACCGTCCCGTCGCTGCTGGTCGCGCTCCGGTCGGTCGTCGGGAGAGTTGGTGGACATCGGTGACTCCTGTCTTCGGTACCGCAATCATTCTAAAAACGAAAGGACCCCTGGTCCCAGCTGAACGCTGGGACCAGGGGTCCTTTCCAAAGATTGTTCGGCGGTGTCCTACTCTCCCACAGGGTCCCCCCTGCAGTACCATCGGCGCTGTAAGGCTTAGCTTCCGGGTTCGGAATGTAACCGGGC
>NZ_JBEXXE010000027.1:0-158705 GCF_040630255.1 Streptomyces sp. NPDC005820 | reverse complement strand
ATGAGGAGGCGGTAGTGCTCGGCCTGGGTGCGCACGGTGTGCAGCAGGACCAGCGGGGCACCGCTGCCCGCCTTGAGGTAGCGAAGGGTTCCCTCATGGCCGTCACGCCCGGCACGCGGGGCGATGGTGTGTGTGGTGGTCCCCGAGATGTGCATCGTGGGACGTGACTCCTGGCTGGGCATTTCGCAGTCTCCCTTTCCTGTCTTCCCTGTCCTACTTGGCCAGCTGCTCGTACAGCCCGGCCAGGTCGCCGACGAGGGCGGCCTTGAACTGGCTTGTGATGTCGTCGGCGCGGAAACGATCGATGATCGTGCCGCCGAGGTTGCGGGCGCCGAGAACGAGGATGTGCTTCATGAGTGTCCTGCTTGCGCGTTGCTCACGCGGTACGTGGCAACCGGGGGGATGCGGTGCCCCAATTGACGCGTCAGGCCCCGACGCGGGTGAAGCGGGTGGTGATCGTGAGGGTCGTGATGGCCTTCATCAGACCGAGCGGGTTCGCCGTCATCCCGAAGTCGCCGCGGGCGATGTCGACCTCGGCGGTGAGTGTGACGGCGTTCTCGGAGGCTTCGGCGGCCTGCGCGGTGAAGCTGAGCGGGCGGGTCTCACCGCGTACGGTGAGCTCACCGGTGACCTCCGCGGACGCGGGGCCACTCGGGGTGACGCGGATCGCCGTGAAGACGAACGAGGCGTGGTTGGCCACGTCGAAGAAGTCCGCTGCCCGCAGGTGCGCGTCCCGCTTGGCGATCCCGGTGTCCACGGAGGCGGCGTCGACCGTCAGGGTGCCGTGCGCGAAGCCGTCGGCGAGTACCGCGCCCTCGCCGGAGAACCTGGTGAAGGCTCCCTTGATCTTGGCCAGACCCCAGAATCCCGTGTGCTGGAGGGCGATCGACGAGCGGCCGGGGTCCAGGGTCCAGCGGCCGACGGCGGCTTCTGCCAGCGGTGTCGTGGGTGCGGAACGGTTCGTGCTGTCGTGCATGATCGGTCGCATCTCCTGGAACGGGCCAGCGCGTCGGCCGAGGCAGTGGGCATCAGCAGGCTATGAGCAGCGAATGAGACGTGACATGTCCTTCTGTCTGGTCTTCATGTCCGATCGTCTCGGACATGTGCCGTAACGTGAGCGCATGGACGTTCTCGCCGACGTGGTCTCCGCCATGCGCACCGGGCTCTCCTCGTACGGCCGCGCGGACGTCCGGGCCCCTTGGGGACTACGTCTCACCCAGTCCACCGGGGCGACCTTTCACCTCATCCTGCAAGGGACCTGCTGGCTGCTGCCGCCGAACGGTGAGCCGCCTCACGCGCTGGGGCCGGGGGACGCGGTGCTGCTGCCGCGCGGGGCCCCGCACGCCATCGCCGACCAGCCGACGACCCCGCTGGTCGACGTCGGCCTCAAGACCTCCGGCAAGGTGGAACTGCCCCCCGGCTTCGATCCGACCGGCGGGCAGGGACCCCGCAGCCTGCTCCTGTGCGGCACCTACCTGCTCGAGCGGGAACGCCCGCACCCGCTCCTGAGCACCCTGCCCGACTTCATGCACCTTCCGGCGAGTCCGGGCAGACACCGCACCCTGCACACGGCGATCACCCTGCTCGGTGAGGAGATCGACACCGGCCCGCCAGGTTCTCGCGCTGTCATCCCGTCCCTGGTGGACGCCGTCCTGATCCTCATCCTGCGCGCCTGGCTGGAGCAGCAGGACGACTACCCGGCCGACGGCTGGTCCAAGGCGATGGCCGACATCCCCGTGGCGCGGTCGCTCGAACTCATCCACGCACAACCAGGCGCCCCCTGGACGGTGGCCACCCTGGCCGCCCGGGTGGGTCTGTCCCGTGCGACGTTCGCACGCCGCTTCACCGACGCCGTCGGCCTGCCCCCACTCACCTACCTGGCCCGCTGGCGCATGACCACCGCCGCACGTCTGCTCCGCGAGGACAGCGGGTCACTCGCCGGCGTGGCCCAACAGATCGGCTACACCTCGGAGTTCGCCTTCGCCAAGGCGTTCAAACGGGATTTCGGCCTGGCACCGGGCGCATACCGCCGTCAGGTCACCGCCGGCCCCGAGACCGCCCCGCCCTGAGCCCGGCACGGCCGACCGGCAACAGTCGGCGACCCGTTCCGTCGCTGCTCGGAAAGTCCACACGCTCCCGCAGGGCGACCCCGCCGCCCCTCCCCCGGCCGCCAACCCCAAGGCGGGCGGCGCGGGGGCGAACCGAGGCGGTGCCGGGAGTGGCGCAGACCTCCGTCCAGCCGACCGTTGAGTCGCGCCTGAGCTCACGCTCGCCGCGTGATCAACGAAGCGAGTCCACCATCACGGGGGAAGGCCCCACGGCATCCCCGAGTACAGCACCGCCGGCAAGCGGGAACAGACGGAACGGGACGTCGTATGACCTCCGACGCCCGCGGTGCGCTCAACACGCCGCCACTGTCCTTCTGGCCGCACCCGACGTACAGGGACGACGCAAGGACAAGCGGTACGACGCGGACGGCTTCCTCCGCAATATCGCTGTCGGCGGGGCCGCCATGTGCGCCCATGTCTTCGCCACCGACACGGCCATGCGCCCACACCTGCCGTAACTCGAATCCGACCTACCACCCGCGTCTGGACCAAAGCCGGGCGACCAGCGCCGCGGGAATTTCGATCACCCACGGCGCCGCCACCAGGTGTTCTGCGTGACGGTCAGCCCCTCACCGAGGCGCGCCCGAGCCCGCCCCCCATTGACTGTCGAATGTCGACAAGCAATACTCTCGGCAGATTCCAGCCCTGATACGACAGAAAAGAGGCGTGGTGAACGACGCAGCCAACGTGCGGTCCCATGAGGGCGCGAGCGCCTCCCACCCGCAGCCCATCGACTCCTCGCTGGTGCCCCGCTTCGCGCAGCCCGCGACCTTCTTCCGCTCCCCCTGGGTGCAGGACCTGGACGCGGTGGAGCTGGACGTCGCGCTGGTGGGAGTGCCCTACGACTGGGGTACCAACCGCAACGGCGCGCGAGGCGCGCCCGCCCAGATCAGGGAGATGTCCCGGCTGATCCGCCGTTTCAACTCGGACGGTGTGGGGCCCTTCGACCTGGTGCGGGTCTCCGACGTGGGCGACGCCCCCGTCAATCCCCTGGACCACGCGGGAGCCTTCGACGACCTGGTCGAGTACTACCGCGGTCTGCGCGACCGCGGCATCGTGCCCGTCAGCACCGGCGGTGACCACGGTCTGGCCCACCCCATCCTGCGGGGACTGTTCACGGGCGAGAAGATCGCGATGATCCACATCGACGCCCACCCCGACACCTACGACGAGTTGTACGGCAACCGCTACAACCACGGCACGATGCTCCGTCGAGGGGTGGAGGAGGACATCCTCGACCCGACCAAGTTGATCTCCATCGGCATCCGTGGCACCCGCTTCTCCCTGGACGACCGCGACTATCACGCGGCGACGGGCATGCGCATGGTCACCATGGACGAGTTCGAGGAGATCGGCCGGCAGGGCGTCGTCGAGGAGATCCGCCGAGTCGTCGGTGACGCTCCCGTGTACGTGAGTTTCGACCTGGACGCCCTGGACCCGGTGTACTGCCCGGCCACCGGGGCTCCGGAGCCCTGCGGACTGAGCATGCGCGACGCGCAGGTGATCATCCGCTCCCTGGCGCCGCTGAACCTGATCGGCGCGGACGTCAGCGAACTCATCCCCGCGCTCGACCCGTACGGTCACACCGCTCTCAACGCCGCCAACCTGATGTTCGAGATGCTGTGTTCCATCGCCCAGTCCGTCGCCCGGCGCAAGGGCGGCGAGCAGTGAGCGCCCGCCCCGGTACGGACCCGACGCCGGACGCGCGCCCCGCCCTCGGCGGCCACCAGGATCTCTTCTACGCCAACGGCAACACCCAGCGCCTCCCGCACATCGTGCGGGGAGAGGGCATATACCTCTTCGATTCGGCCGGCACCCCCTATATCGATGTGGCGTCGGGCGCGGTCGTGAACAACCTCGGCCAGGGCAACGAGCGCGTGCTCGCGGCGATGGCCGAGCAGGGCCGCAAGCTCACCTTCTCCTACGTCCGGGTGTCCCGGCACGAGCCCAACCGGATGGTCGCCGACAGGGTCGCCTCGCTGGCGGGGCCGGGGTACGAGCGCGTGCACCTGTCCTCGGGCGGCTCGGAGGCCAACGAGATGGCGCTGAAGTTCCTGCGCCAGTACGCCTATGCCACAGGGCAGCGGGAACGGACCCGGGTCATCTCGTGCGTGCCGTCCTACCACGGGGCGACCCTGCTCACGATGGCGATCACCGGTGAGCCGGAGTACGAGACCGTCTACGACGGCATGATCACGTTCTCCGAGAAGATCCCCGCGCCGCTCGCCTACCGCACTCCGGACGGCATCAGTGCGGAGGAGAACGCCCGCAGAACCGTGGACGCGCTGGAGGAAACGATCCTGCGCCTGGGGCCGGAGAAGGTGCTCGCCTTCGTGATCGAGCCGGTGGGCGGTGTGTCGACCGGTGCCAACGTACCGGCCGGCCGCTTCTTCGCCGACGTCCGTGAGGTGTGCGACCGCTACGGGGTGTACCTGGTCTTCGACGAGGTGATGACGGCCTGCCGCACCGGCACCTTCCTGGCCGCCCACCAGTGGCCCGAGGCACGCCCCGACATTGTCGTCCTCGCCAAGGGACTGGGAGCCGGGTACACGCCCCTGGGCGCGATGCTGGCCCCGGCCCGCATGGTCGACGAGCTCGCCGGACTGACCGGGTTCAACCTCTCGCACACCTACAACGCCAACCCCATCGCCTGCGCCGGCGCGGTCGCCGTCCTCGACGAACTGGTGGAGCGCGATCTGCTGGGCAACGCCCGTCGGATGGGCGACCACCTGCGAAACCGGCTCGAGGAACTGGGCAAGAACTCGCCTCTCGTGGGCGACGTCCGCGGACTGGGTCTCCTGCAGGCCGTCGAGATCGTCGCCGACAAGGAGACGAAGGCCACCCTCCCCCGCGAGGTCCGCGCCCCGGACCGGATCCGGGAACTCGGCCTGCGACACGGGCTGATGCTCTACGCCAGGCAGCAGAACGGGGGCCGGTACGGCGAGTGGTTCATGGTCGCGCCGCCCCTGGTCATCACCGAGGAGGAGGTCGACACCATGGTCGACCGCATCGGCCGCACCCTCGACGACTTCACTGACGAACTGACGCGCGACGGGCTCCTCGGCTGACCTCGCGCCCGATTTCCGGGAGATCCTCGTGGATTACCAGGACTACAGGCACCTGCTGTTCGAGCACCGGCAGAACGGCGTGCTGCTCATCACCATCAACCGTCCCGAGGTCTACAACGCCACCAACGCCCGCCTGCACCTCGAACTCGCCGAGATCTGGCGGACGGTCGCGAAGGACGAGGCGACCAAGGCCGTCGTGATCACCGGAGCGGGCAAGGCGTTCAGCGCGGGCGGCGACCTGACCATGGTCACCAGCAACCTCGACGACATCACGGGCGTCCTGCGCACCGGCGAGGAGGCGCGGAGCATCGTCTACAACCTGCTCGACCTCGACAAGCCGGTGGTGTCGGCGATCAATGGTGTGGCGGTGGGGGCGGGCCTGGCGGTGGCGCTCACCGCGGACATCAGCATCATGGCCGACACCGCCCGGTTCACCGACGGCCACACCCGTCTGGGGGTGGCCTCCGGTGACCACGCCGTGATGCTGTGGCCGCTGCTGTGCGGCATGGCCAAGGCCAAGTACTACCTGTTGACCAGTGACTTCATCGACGGCACCGAGGCGGAGCGGATCGGCCTGGTGAGCAAGTGCGTTCCGCACGCCGAAGTCCTCGATCGCGCCCTGCAGGTGGCCGACCGGCTGGCCGCGGGCAGTCAGCCCTCGCTCCGCTGGACGAAGCGGGCGCTCAACCACTGGTACAAGTCGGCCGCACCGGCCTTCGAGCTCTCGGTGGTGATGGAGATGTTCAACTTCGTCGAGCGGCACGACGTCGAGGAGGGTCTCACCGCCATCCGCGAGAAGCGAGAGCCGCGCTTCCCCTCCGGCGAGCCGGAGGTCTCGACGGGGGTCAGCGGATGAACGTTCCCCATCTCCTGCGCCGTGGCGCACTGCGTCACCCCTCGCGGCCGCTGTGGCTCACGGCCGACCGGTCCATCACCTACGCGGAAGGCGAGCAACGCCTCAACCGGGTGGCCCGGGCCCTGGGCGAGCGCGGAGCCCTCGGCGACCGGGTCGCCCTGTTGATGCCCAACCGCTTCGAGGGCCTGGAGGCGTTCCTCGCCGTCATGGCGGCCGGCATGACCGCGGTGCCCCTCAACACCCGGCTGACGGCGGAGGAACACGCCTACATAGTCCGGGACTCCGGCGCCCGGATCGTCATCCACGCCGCCGAGTTCTCCGACACGGCGGCCGACATCCGTGCCGCGACGACGGACGTGGCGCACTGGATCGTCGTGGACGGCGACGGCGGCGCCGACGACTACGAGAAACTGGCCACCACCGGCAGCGCCGAGGCACCGGACACCGATCCGGCACCCGACGACCTGGCCTGGCTCTTCTACACCTCCGGAACCACCGGGGCGCCCAAGGGCGCCATGGAGACCCATCGCAACCTGCTGACCATGGCCCAGCACATGCTGCTGGACCTGGTGCCCGACGCGGCGCCCACCGATGTCGTCCTGCACGCCGCGCCCATCTCGCACGGCACCGCGAGCTGCATGCTGCCGCACCTCACGGTCGGCGCCGCACAGGCCTTCCCGCTGACCCGCAGCTTCGAGCCGGCGGCCTTCTTCGAGGCCGTGCAGCGCTATCGGGTCACCACGGTCTTCCTGGCCCCCACCATGATCAACAGGCTGACGCTCAGCGATCGGCGCACGGACTACGACCTGTCCAGCCTCAAGACGGTCGTCTACGGCGGCGGGCCGATGTACACCGACCAACTGCACGCCGCGATGGACGCGTTCGGCCCCGTCTTCGCCCAGATCTATGGGCAGGGTGAGGCCCCCATGACGGTTTCGGTGCTCCCCAAGGCCGAGCACGTCACCGGCCGCGACCCGGTACGCGAGCGGCGGCTGGCCTCCGTCGGCCGTGAATGCGCGGCCGTACGGGTCCGGGTCGTCGACGAGGACGACAAGCCGCTGCCGCCCGGTGCGAAGGGCGAGATCGTCGTGCGCGGCGACCTGGTCATGCCGGGCTACTGGAACCGGCCGGAGGCCACCGCCGAGACCCTGCGCGGCGGCTGGCTGCACACCGGGGACGTGGGCCACCTCGACGAGGACGGCTACCTCTACATCACCGACCGGATGAAGGACCTGATCATCAGCGGCGGGGCGAACCTCTACCCGCGCGAGATCGAAGAGGTGATCTGTCTGCACCCCGGTGTCGCCGAGGTCGCGGTGATCGGGGTCCCCGATCCCGACTGGGGCGAGTCGGTCAAAGCCCTGGTGGTCCCCCGCGCGGGGGCCGAACTCACCGCCGAGGACGTCATCGCCTTCTGCCGGGAGCACATGTCCTCGTACAAGAAACCCCGCTCCGTGGAGTTCCTCGGCGAACTGCCGAAGAACGCCTACGGCAAGGTCCTCAAACGCCAACTACGTGAGCAGTACTGGGAGGGACATGAACGCCGTGTCTGACGTCGCGAACATCGCGGGGGCCGTCGACGAGGCCCGGCTCGGCACCCTGGTCGGCGACCTCGCCGCCTTCGGCGCACGCGCCGACGGAGGGGTCGACCGCCAGGCCCTCACACCCGAGGACTTCAAGTCCCGCAGATTCCTGGTCGACCTCGCGCGCTCCTACGGCGCCCAGGCCTACCGCGACTCCATCGGCAACCTGTTCTTCCGCAGGCCAGGACAGGACGCCGAGGCGGCCCCGGTCGTCACCGGAAGCCACGCCGACAGCCAGCCCACCGGCGGCCGGCTCGACGGAGCCTACGGAGTGTGCGCGGGCCTGGAGGTGCTGGCCGCCCTCGCCGACAGCGGCGTGGCGCACCGGCGCCCCATCGAGGTCGCGGTGTGGACCAACGAGGAGGGCTGCCGCTTCGCCCCCGGTTCCATGGGGGCGTCCGCCTTCACCGAACCGTCGCTCCTGGACGGCTTCCTGGCCACCGCGGACGCGACGGGACGTACCGTCGGCGAGGAACTGGCCGAGGCCGAACCGCACTTCGCCGACGTTCCCCTCCGTCCCCTGGGGACCCCCATCCACGCCTTCGTGGAGGCCCACATCGAACAAGGCCCCGTGATGGCCGACGCCGGGGTGACCATCGGCGTCGTAAGCGGCATCCAGGGGACTCGCTGGTACGAGATCACCGTCGACGGAATCGCGGCGCACGCCGGCAGCACCCCCCGTGCCAACCGCCAGGACGCCCTGCGTGCCGCGACCGAGATCGCGACGGGCGTCTACACGGCGTTCGACGCCGGTGACGAGCGACTGCGGATGACCATCGGCCGGGTGACGGTCGGTCCCGGTTCCGTCAACGTCGTCCCCGAACACGTGCGGATGACCGTGGACGTGCGACACCCGGAGGAGGCGGTGCTCGACGCCGTGGAGGAGCGGCTGCGCGAACTGACCGCCGCCCACGCCGGCCGGGCCCGTCTGGAACGCACCATGGCGATGCCGCCGACCGGATTCGACGGCCGGATCCGTGACACCGTCCGCGAGGCCGCGCGGGACCTGGAACTGTCCGCCATGGAGATCGACTCGGGCGCCTTCCACGACTCCCTCCACCTGGCCCGGCACTGCCCCACCGGCATGGTCTTCGTGCCCAGCGTCGACGGCCTCAGCCACAACCCCGCCGAACACACCGACCTCCCGGACCTCGCGGCCGGAACCAGGGTCCTTGCCGCGTCCCTGATCCGGCTGGCCCAGGACTGACCGCCACGCCACGATCCGCCGCCGCCCGCGCCGCGGCGGGAAAGGAACAGCCATGACCCTCCAGGACGTCCCGGCCATCGAAATGCCGACCAGCGGTTTCCGTCGCGAGGACTTCATCTCGCCGGACATCTTCGAGGAGGAGATGGAGCGGATCTTCCGCAACAACTGGATGTACGTCGCTCACACGAGCCAGCTGGCGAAGCCCGGCGACTTCGTCCGCCATGACCTCGCGGGCGAGAGCGTGATCGTGGTGCGCAGCCGCTCCGGCGAGCTGCGCGCGCTGTACAACTTCTGCACCCACCGCGGCGCCCAGCTGTTGGAGGAGACCTCCGGCAGCTGCGGGCGGGCGATCACCTGCACCTACCACGGCTGGACCTTCGACTACGACGGTGAGCTGCGCTCGGCGCCCAGGATGCAGCCGGACTTCGACAAGACGCCCCACGGGCTCAAGCACGCGTGGGTGAACACCTGGAACGGGCTGGTCTTCGTGTCCCTCGCCGACGAGCGCCCGCCGTCCGTCGCCGAACGGCTCCCCGACGCCGACTTCGGTGAGCACCAGCTGGAGCGGGCGAAGGTCGCGGTGGAGTACCGCACCGTGATCGAGGCGAACTGGAAGATCGTGTGGGAGAACGGCGGTGAGTGCTACCACTGCGCGATCAATCACCCGGAACTCGGCCGGGTCATGAGCGTCACCCGCACCGGGGCCTCGGAGTCCCACTCGCTCGTCGCCGACTACCGCTTCGACCGCAAGTTCCCTCTGCTGGAAGGCATGCACACCCTCACCCTCGACGGGCAGTACCGCTCCAAGCGGCTGCTCGGCGATCCGGACAGCCCTCCGGAGGGCATGCGCTTCCTGAACTGGCATTCCAGCATCTTCGAGCTGACCGCCGCCGCCGACCACGCCCACATCCAGACGTTCAAGCCCCTGTCCACCACGCAGACCGAGGTGCGGCTGGTGCTGATGGTGCACGCCGACGCGGTCGAGAACGAGGACTACGACGCCGAGGGGATCTTCGAACTGCACCGCATCGCCCGCGGCCAGGACAGCGGACTGTGCGAGAAGACCCAGCGGGGGATCGGCTCCCGGCACTACCAGCCGGGACCGTACAACACCGTGTACGAGTACTCCAGCCAGCAGTTCCGCCACCTCTACCAGCAGGCCATGGGGCAGCTGCGATGACGTCGACGACGCGTGCTCTTGTCTACCTCGCGCCGGATCAGCCGCTTGCGGACCGGACGCTGACCCTGGGCGCCCCTCGTCCGGGCGAGGTGCAGGTGCGGCTGCGGGCCAGCGGGGTCTGCCACTCCGACCTGCACTCCCGGGACGGCGACTGGGGCACGCCCACACCGATCGTGCTGGGCCACGAGGGGGCAGGTGTGGTCGAGCGGGTCGGCGAGGGGGTGCGGGACGTCGTACCCGGCGACCACGTGGTCCTCGCCTGGGCGGCGCCCTGCCGTCGTTGTCGGCACTGCGTGACGGGAAAGGCCTGGGCCTGCCACAACAACCGCACCGAGGACAACCTCCTGCCCGACGGCACCACGCGTCTGGCCATGGACGGCGAGCCCGTGCTGCAGCACATCGGACTGGGCACCTTCTCCGAACGGGCGGTGGTCGCCGAGTCGGCCGTGATCGCCATTCCCAAGGAGATTCCCTGGGATGTGGCGAGCCTCCTGGGCTGCGGTGTCGCCACCGGTGTCGGCGCGGTCTTCAACAGCGCCCAGGTCCGCCCCGGTGAGGCGGTGGCCGTCCTCGGCTGCGGCGGCGTGGGGCTGTCCGCCGTGATGGGCGCCCGTGCGGCCGGCGCCCACCCGGTGATCGCGATCGATCTCTCCCCCGAGAAGCTCAAGCTGGCCGAGAAGGTCGGCGCCACCCACACCGTGCTCGGCGGTGACGACCCGGCGGCCGTGGTCGCCGCCGTGCGGGACATCGTGGGCGACGGCGTCGACCACGCCTTCGAGTGCGCCGGGCATCCGGCCACCATGCAGCTGAGCACGGCTGTGCTCGGCGTGGGCGGCACCGCGGTCCTCGTCGGGATGCCGCCGTCCGGGACGAAGTTCGCGCTGGACCCGCTGGCACTGAGCATGTCCGGACAGCGAGTGGTCGGCTGCACCTACGGGGCCAGCGTCCCCGCGGTCGACTTCCCCCGCCTCGCCCGCCTCTACCTCGCCGGGTTCCTCCCCGTCGACGAACTGATCAGCCACCGCATCGGACTCGGCGAGGTGGACCAGGCACTGGACGCCCTGCGCCGCCGCGAACGGGCGCGCTCGGTCGTCATGTTCGACTGACTCGCCGGTTGGACCGACTCGCCGGTTCGGCGACTTCGTATCGGCGGCGGCCGGGGCACGCGATCCGACCCGACCCGACCCGTCCGGACACGTCTTCCTGGGACGGCGTTTCGACCACGCCTCGGCTCCCCGCCCGTCCGGCACCCGGACCCGTCACCACCTCCTCACCGAGAGCAGCACTCATGCCGACCCCCGCACCACCTCCCGTCCTGCAGCACTTCATCGACGGCCGGTTCGCCGACGGCGGGACCGAGACCGGCTACGACATCATCGATCCCGCCACCGGCGACCTCATGGCGATCGCTCCCCTCGGCACCGCCGAGGACGTGGACCGCGCCGTCACCGCCGCACGGCGCGCCCTCGAAGCAGGATGGGGTGCGAGCACACCCGGCGAACGCGCCCACGCCCTGCTCAAGCTCGCGGACCGGCTGGAAGAGCACCTGGGCCATCTCGCCGAGCTCGAGGCCCGCAACGCCGGCAAGCCGATCGCCGCGTCGGAGCACGAGATGCGGCTGAACCTCGACCATCTGCGGTTCTTCGCCGGTGCGGCCCGCTCCCTGCAGAACGCCGCCGCGGGCGAGTACGCGCCCGGCCGTACGTCGCTGCTGCGCCGGGAGCCGGTCGGTGTGGTCGGCGGCATCGCACCGTGGAACTACCCGCTGATGATGGCCATCTGGAAGGCGGCACCGGCCCTGGCCACCGGCAACACGGTGGTGCTCAAGCCGTCCGAGACCACACCGCTGACCGCCCTGCGCCTCGCCGAACTGGCGGACGGCGTGCTGCCCCCCGGTGTGCTCAACGTCGTCCTCGGCGCCGGGGAGACCGGCGAGGCCATCGTCCGCCACCCCGGTGTGGACATGGTCTCGCTGACCGGTTCGGTGGAGTCCGGCCGCAGGGTCGCCCAGGTGGCCGCGGAGTCCCTGAAGCGCACGCACCTCGAACTCGGCGGCAAGGCCCCTGTCCTGGTCTTCGAGGACGCCGACCTGGAAACCGCCCTGAACGGGATCGCCTCCGCCGCGTTCTACAACGCCGGACAGGACTGCACCGCCGCCACCCGTGTCCTGGCCGCCGACCGGGTGTACGAGGCGGTCGTCAGCGGACTCGCCGACCGGGCGAAGGCGCTGCGCACCGGCGACACCATGAGCCGTGACATCGACCTCGGCCCCCTGAACAGCCCGCGCCAGCGCGACCGGGTCGAGGGCTTCCTCGAGCGGCGTCCGGCCCACGCCGAACTGGTCACGGGCGGCGGCAGGCCACAACAGGCGGGCTACTTCCTGGAACCCGCCGTGATCGCCGGAGTGGCCCAGGACGACGAACTCGTGCAGCGGGAGATCTTCGGACCGGTGGTCACCGTGCAGAGGTTCACCGACGAGACCGAGGCGATCCGCTGCGCGCACGACACGCCGTACGGTCTCGCGGCCTCGGTCTGGACCCGTGACGTGGGACGCGCACTGCGCCTGTCCAAGGCCCTGCATTTCGGATGCGTGTGGGTCAACGGGCATCAGAGCGTGGTGGCCGAGATGCCGCACGGCGGCTTCGGTCAGTCCGGGCACGGCAAGGACCTGTCGCTGGCCGCTCTGGACCACTACGCCGACCTCAAGCACGTCATGGTGACTCTCTCATGAGCGGCGACCGACACAGCGCCAGGCGTCATTCGGTGGCCGTCATCCCCGGGGACGGCATCGGCATCGAGGTGGTCCCCGCGGCCGTCGCCGCGGTGGACGCCGTCGCGGCGGTCCACGGCTTCACCGTGCGCTGGACGGAGTACCCGTGGGGCTCGGACCACTACCGGCGCCACGGAAGGATGATGGCGGTCGACGGGCTGGACGTGCTCTCCCGGCACGACGCGATCCTGCTGGGCGCGGTCGGAACACCGGACATCCCCGACGACGTCACCCTGTGGGGGCTGCTGATCCCCATCCGGCGCCAGTTCGACCAGTACGTCAATCTGCGGCCGGTGCGTTCGATGCCTGGCGTGCGCGGCCCGCTGCGCGATGCGAACGACATCGATCTGGTGATCGTGCGTGAGAACGTCGAGGGCGAGTACTCGGAGATCGGCGGCCGGTTCCATCGCGGGCGGCCCGAGGAGATGGCGATCCAGGAGTCCGTCTTCACCCGGGCGGGAGTGGCACGGGTGGCCGGCTACGCGGCCCGGCTCGCGGGCGAGCGGCGCGGCGGGCTGACCTCGGCGACCAAGTCCAACGGGATCATCCACACCATGCCGTTCTGGGACGAGGTGGTCGCCGAGACCGTCGCCGCGTCACCCGGGGTGGCCCTGCGCAAGGTTCTCATCGACGCTCTCGCCGCCGAACTGGTGCTGCGTCCGGAGCGGTTCGACGTGATCGTGGCGTCCAACCTGTTCGGCGACATCCTCTCCGACCTGGCCTCCGCCCTCACCGGTTCCATAGGACTCGCCGCGAGCGCCAACCTCAACCCCGAGCGGAAGCATCCGTCGCTGTTCGAGCCCGTGCACGGTTCCGCCCCTGACATCGCGGGCAAGGGCATCGCCAATCCCGTGGGGCAGATCTGGTCGGCGGCGCTGATGCTGCGCCATCTCGGCGAGGAGGCGGCCGCGCGGGCCCTGCTGGACGCCGTCGACGCGGCTCTGGCGGCGGGAGTACTCACCCGTGACCTCGGCGGGAACGCCTCGACCACCGACTTCGTCGCCGCGGTCGTCGCCACGATCACGGCGACGGCCGGCACCGTAGCGGACAGGAGCAGCGGATCATGAGAACACAGGGGTTGTACATCGGCGGTGCCTGGCAGCACCCGGACGCGACCTTCACGGTCACCGACCCCTGGGACGGCACGGTCGTGGGGCGAGTGGCCTCCGCGGAAGCACACCAGGCCACTGCGGCGGTGGACGCCGCCGTGGCCGCCGACTGCCCGGCCGCCCACGAACGGGCCCGGGTGCTGCGCCGTACGGCCGACCTCGTGGAGGAGCGTGCCGAGCTGTTCGCACAGACCATCCGGGCCGAGGCGGGCAAGCCCATCAGCGCGGCCCGGGGCGAGGTGGGCCGGGCGGTGGACACGCTGCGGCTGTCCGCCGAGGAGGCCCGCCGGCTCGCGGGCGAGGCGATCCCCATGGACGCGGTCGCGGCGGGCGAGGGTCTGCTCGCCTTCACCGTGCCCCGGCCGGTCGGCCCGGTGGCCGCGATCACCCCGTTCAACTTCCCGCTGAACCTGGTCACCCACAAGGTGGGCCCGGCTGTCGCCGCCGGGTGCCCGGTGCTGCTGAAACCGTCGGAGCGGACTCCGCTCACCGCCGGTCTGCTGGTGGAGTGTTTCGACGAAGCCGGTCTGCCCGCGGGCATGCTGAACCTCGTCACCGGCGATCCCGGCACCGTGGTGGGCACATGGACGGACGATCCGCGGGTGGCCGTGCTCACCTTCACCGGCTCGTCCTCGGTGGGCTGGTCCCTCAAACAGCGCTCCCCCGCCAAGCGCCACGTCCTGGAGCTGGGCTCCAACACCGCGATGGTGGTCGCCGACGACGCCGATCTCGACGCGGCGGTACAGGCCGCCGTCACCGGGGCCTTCACCTACTCCGGCCAGGCCTGCATCTCCCTGCAACGGGTCTACGTCACGCCGGGCGCGGCCGAGCCGTTCCTGGAGCGGCTGGCCAAGGCCGCCGAGTCGCTGGTGGCGGGCGACCCGAAGGACGAGAGAACCGTCGTCGGACCGCTCATCAGCGCGGAGGCCACGCAACGGGTGAGCTCCTGGGTGGAGGCGGCCTTGCGGAGCGGGGCGTCGCTGCGGGCCGGCGGCGATATCGCGGACGGTGTCCTGCGGCCCACCGTGCTGGCGGACGTGCCCTCCGACGCGTCGGTGATGTGCGAGGAGGTCTTCGGGCCGGTCGTATCGGTGAACACGGTGCCCGACCTGGACGCCGCCGTACGCGAGGTCAACGCCTCCCGCTTCGGCCTCAACACCGCCGTCTTCACGGCCTCCACGGCCACGGCGCTGAAGTACGTCCGCCAGGCGGAGGCGGGCGCGGTGCTGGTCAACCTCGCGCCCTCGTTCCGCACCGACCACATGCCCTACGGGGGCGTGAAGGACTCCGGAGAGGGCCGCGAAGGCGTGCCCTACGCGGTTCGGGCACTGCTCGATCCCAAGCTGGTGATTCTCGGGGGGTAGGAGGACTCTCCCGGAAGCCGACCGAGAGGCACTTCGTGCACGACATAGTCGCCCTCGACGCCCATGCCCTCTCCCGGGCCATCCGGCAGCGCACCGTCTCCTGCGTCGAGGTCATGCAGGCCTACCTCAGCCACATCGAACTCGTGAACCCGCAGGTGAACGCGATCGTGGGCATGCAGGACCCAGAAGTGTCGATCGCCCGGGCCCGTGAACGGGACGACCAGCTGAGCCGGGGTGAGTACCTCGGCTGGATGCACGGATTCCCGCACGCGGTGAAGGACCTCGCAGCCGCCGCCGGACTGCCCTTCACCATGTGTTCACCGCTGTTCGAAGACCGAGTGGCGGCCGAGGACGAGGTGTTCGTGGCACGGCTGCGAGCTGCCGGCGCGATCGTCATCGGCAAGACCAACGCACCCGAGTTCGGGCTCGGTTCGCAGACCTACAACCCGCTCTGGGGGACCACGGGGAACGCATACGAACCGGACCTGACCGCCGGTGGAAGCAGCGGCGGCGGTGGCTCTGCGGATGGTGCCCGTGGCGGACGGCAGCGACTTCATGGGCTCGCTGCGCAATCCTGCCGCCTTCAACAACGTCTTCGGCCTGCGGCCCAGCGCGGGGCGGGTGCCCGAGCCCGGTTTCGTGGTCTCACCAGCGGTCGTGGGGCCGATGGCGCGCACCACTGAGGACCTGGCCGCTCTGCTGTCCGTGATGGCCGGCGCCGACCCCGGCTCGCCGCTGTCCCTCGCCGACGACCCCGGCGTCTTCGCCCGCGGGCTCGACGGCGACTTCCGGGGGACTCGCATCGCCTGGGTGGGGGACTGGAACGGCCATCTGGCCACGGAACCGGGCCTGATGGAGCTCTGCGAGTCCTCCTTCGACGTCTTCGAGTCCCTGGGTTGCACGGTTGAGAGCGCGCTTCCCGCGTATGCGCCGGAGAGGATCTGGGAGACCTTCCTGACCTGGCGCTGGTGGAGCAACGCGGCGGCCGGGCATGCCCTTTACCAGGACCCCGGGCACCGGGCCGGGCTCAAGCCCGAAGCCGTGTGGGAGATCGAGAACGGGCTTCGGCTGAGCGGACTGGACGTCTCCACAGCGGCTGCCGAACGCACCGCCCTGTATGCGGCCGTACAGGACCTCTTCGAGACCTAGACCTTCCAGCGCCGCTCCCCGCGCTCCTGGTGATACTGGCAGGCCAGTTTCCACGCCGTCTCCACCGCGTCGGCGCCTCCGGACACGAAGAAGACGCGCTCCAGTCCCTCCGGGGCGAGATCGGCGACCTCGGCGGCCAGTTCGATGGCGCGTGGATGGGCATAGCTCCAGTTCGGGTAATAGGGGAGCTCTTCCAGTTGGGCAGCGGCGGCCCGGCCGATCTCGGCGCCGTGCGAGTAGCCGATCTGCACACAGAACAGTCCGGCCAGCCCGTCCAGGAAACGGCGCCCCTGCTCATCCTCGACGGTGCAGCCCTCACCTCGGACGATGACAGGCAGACTGCCGTCCTTGACCCGTGACATCTCCGTGCAGTGCGGCCAGAGGTGGCGGCGCGCCTTGGCGTGGAGATCCGTGAAAGCCACTGTTCCTCCTGTTGACGGCCCGACCTGGGCCGGCCCGATGGGAACGGGCCGGTGGTCGAGGGCCGGAAGTGGTGTCAGAGGTCGAGGACGAGTCGGGGGCCGCGGCAGCGGCTGACGCAGATGAGCATCGTGGTGCCCGACTCGTGTTCCTCCGGGGTGAGGAGTTCGTCGCGGTGGTCCGGGACACCGTCCAGAACCGTGGTCTCGCAGGTGCCGCAGACGCCTTCTCCGCAGGAGAACGGGGCGGTGGGCAGCACCTCACGTACGGCGTCGAGCACGGTCGTTCCGGGCTGAACGGTCAGCCGGATGCCACTGCGCCGCAGTTCCACCTCGAAGGCCGCGGAGGTCTCCTGGTCCGCCGCGGCCCGGGCGGGGTCGGCCGCCGCGAAGCGCTCGAAGTGCACGGTGGGCGGGTCCGGCCGCTCCGCACACTGGGAGCGGACGGCCCGCAGCAGGCCCTCGGGTCCGCAGCAGTACACGGCCGCCTCCGGAGGGGCCTCGCGCAGCTGTGCCCCGATGTCGGGCAGGCCCGCCTCGTCCTGGGGGGCGAGCGACACCTTGCCCCCGCTCAGGTCGCCGATCTCGTCGAGGAAGGCCATGGAGGGGCGAGTGCGTCCTCCGTACAACAGGGACCAGGGGGTCCCTGCCGCGGTGGCCTGCCGCATCATCGGCAGGAGGGGCGTGATGCCTATCCCGCCGGCGATGAACAGGTACGCCGGAGCGTCGACCAGCCGGAAGTGGTTGCGGGGGCCGGCGACATCCAGCATGTCGCCCTGTCGTACCGTTGCGTGGATCTCGCGCGAGCCTCCTCGGGAGTCCTCGGCCAGGAGTACGGCGACGCGGTATTCGTGTCGGTTCGCGGGGTCGCCGCACAGCGAGTACTGGCGGGTCAGCCCGGAGGGCAGCCGCAGGTCGAGGTGTGCGCCGGGTGTCCACTCGGGCAGCGGTGTCCCCGCCGGATCCGCGAGGGTGAGCGACAGCACACCTTCGGCCTCGTACCGTATGCGGGTGACCGTGAGCCGGAGAGCAGGCGTGCCGGTCATTCGGAGACCGCGATGACGACCTTGCCGACATGAGCCTTCCGGACGAAGTACTCGTGTGCGCGCGGCAGTTCACGAAGCGGGAAGACCTTGTCCACGACCGGACGCAGCTCGCCCGACTCGATGTGGCGGACCAGCTCGACGAAGGAGTCACGCTCGGGGTTCGCGACGCCGATCATGGTGAGGTCCTTGTAGATGAGATCGCGCAGGTCGATAGGGGGCACAGGTCCCGCGATCGCGCCGCCGGTGACGTACCGGCCGCCGCGCCGCAGCACCCGGAGCATGTCGGTGAGCGCCGGTCCGCCGGTCACGTCGGCCACGACGTCCACCGACCTTTCGCCGACGAGCCGGTGCACCGCGCCCGCGAGATCGCCCTCTTCCCGGGGAATGAAGAAGTCCGCTCCCAGCTCCCGCACTGCGGCCTCCTTCGACGCGCCGGCGACGGCCACGACCCGGGCTCCGCGCAGGCGGGCCAGCTGGACGTTGGCAGAGCCGACTCCTCCCGACGCACCGGTGACCAGGACCGTCTCCCCCTCGCTCACCTGGGTGCGTTGCAGCATCTCCTCCGCTGTGGAGTAGGCGCACGGGAAGCAGGCGAGTTCGGCGTCACTGAGTTCGGTACGGACGGGGAAGGCGTTCTCGGCCGCGACCGCCGCGTACTCCGCATAGCCGCCGTCGCACTCGCTGCCCACGAAGACCACACCGCGAGCCCAGCGCGGCAGGCGCGCGTCCCGGATCACAGGGTCGACGATCACTCGCTCTCCTGTGCGATCCGCCGGGACGCCCTCCCCGACGGCGACGATCTCGCCGGCGATGGCCGCGCCCTGCACCCGGGGGAAGCCGAGCGGGTTCCGGTCCCAGGTCATGTCGGCGTCTTCCTGCTGCAGCCCGAGCAGGCCGATCTCGGGGGTCAGCGCACCGGTCACCCCAGGGGCGTACCATCCGGTTCGGGTATTGATGTCCGTGTTGTTCACACTGGACGCCTTCACCCTGATGAGTACCTGACCCGACGCCGGGGACGGCACCGGATAGTCCTCGCGGTACACCAGCTTGTCGATGCCTCCGTGACCGGTCAGCACCATGGCGCGCATGACTTCGGGAACCATGACCGCACCCTTCCTCTCTGTCGCACGGGTAGTGGAACGTGACCCAATCAGACAGAGTGTCGAATGTCGACACATCCTCCCCCGCCACCTCCGGGCGCGCAAGGGTGTTGACACGTGGGCCACACGCACAGGCGGTCGGAAACATTTCCGTAACACCGCAAGATCCTGTGTTAAATGTCCATTCAGGGGGTTGACCTGTCGAATGTCGACAGAGATTCTGTCGGGCACCAAGGCTGCACGAGGGAGCCCGGCTAGCGCAAGGAGCGGTTATGCGGCGAAGAGTGCTCTATTCGATCTGTACGGCGACGGGTCTCGGCCTCGTCCTGGCCGCGTGCGGAGGCGGGACCACCGCCGGCGGATCGGGAAGCGGATCAGTGACGTTCGTGTCCTGGGGCGGGGCCTTCCAGGACGCACAGCAGAAGGCGTGGACCGACCCGTTCGCCAAGAAGACCGGCACCAAGGTCGTACAGGACGGACCCACCGACTACTCCAAGCTCAAGGCCATGGTGCAGGCCGGGAACGTCTCCTGGGACGTCATGGACGTCGACGCGAACGTCGCGATCAAGGAGTGCGGGACCCTGTTCCAGAAGATCGACACCACGGCCGTCGACACCTCGAAGATCGACCCGAAGCTCGACGTCGGGGCGTGCGGAATACCTGTCGTCCAGCAGTCCGTCGTCATGGTCTACGACAAGAAGAAGTTCGGGGACAACCCGCCCACGAGCATGGCGGACTTCTTCGACCTCAAGAAGTACCCGGGCAAGCGCGGCGTCTACAACGCGGCGGCGCCCGGCCTGCTCGAACAGGCGCTCCTCGCCGACGGCGTGGCCGAGGACCAGCTGTACCCCCTCGACGTGGACCGGGCGCTGAAGAAGCTCGGCAGCATACGCGGCAGCGTCTCCTGGTACGCCCAGCCGACCCAGTCCACCGAGCAGCTCAACTCCGGCTCGGTCTCCATGGCGCTGGTCTACAACGGGCGGGCGTACGCGGCGGCCAAGGACGGCGCGGACTACGCACCGGTGTGGAGCACCGCGTTCCGGACCACCGACGCTCTCGTGATTCCCAAGGGCGCCGCGAACAAGGCCGCGGCGGAGAAGCTCATCAGCTACATCGCCACGCCTGACCCTCAGGCGGCCCTCACTCAGACCATCCCCTACGCGCCCACGACGGTGAACACCTCCCCCAAGGTCGACGCACTGACCGAGGAATTCCTGCCGACCTCGGCGAAGGCGCTGCCGCAGACCCATGTCATCGACATGAACTGGTGGGCCAAGAACAACGACGACGTGACGCAGGCCTGGACCAAGTGGCAGACGGGATGAGGCCATGACCTCGACGGGCTCCCCCACCATGCCGAGAAACGGGACCACGCCTCGGGCGGCGTCGGCACAGGCTCCGGCCCGCCGACGCCGCCTCGGCTGGAGCGCGCTGGCCGTGCCGGCGCTCGCCGTCTCGGTGGCGTTCTTCGTCTACCCGGTGGCCGAGGCGCTGCGCCGGAGCTTCACCGACTTCATCCCTCCGGAATCAGGCGGCTTCGACAACTACGCCTGGTTCTTCGGGGACGCGGTGAACATCACCATCCTTGTGCGCACCGTGGTGACCGGCGTCGCCGTCACCACGGCCTGCCTCGTCATCGGTTATCCCTTCGCCTACCTGATGACAGTGGCCGGCCGTCGCCTGCGAGCCGTGCTGCTCGGAGTGGTCCTGGTGCAGTTCTGGTCCTCGGCGATGGCCCAGACCTTCGCCTGGGTCATCCTCCTCCAGGACAACGGACCGGTCGACAGCCTCACCGGCCGGCTGGGGCTCGGGCACTCCGGGCTCCTGGGCACCGTGACGGGTGCCGGGATCGGCATGACCCAGGCGATGGTGCCGTTCATGATTCTGCCCCTGTACTCCACCATGCAGGGCATCGACCGGCGCCTGGTACTCGCCGCCCAAACGCTGGGGGCCAGGCCCGCCATCGCCTTCTTCCGTGTCTATGTGCCGATGTCGATGCCCGGGGTGCTGTCAGGCAGCCTGATGGTCTTCGTCCTGTCCCTGGGCTTCTACATCACGCCGTCGCTGCTCGGTTCTCCCCAGCAGATGCTGCTTTCCCAGTATCTGGTCACCGAGGTGAACAGCCTGCTGGCCTGGGGCCGCGGCGGGGCCATGGCCGCGGTGATGATCTTCGTGACCGGTGTCTTCCTGCTGTTCGGCTGGCGCTTCGTCCGCCCGACAGCCGCGACCGCCACCGGCGTGAGCGGCAACCACTCCAAGGAATAGGGTCCATGGCACGATTCAGCATGAGCCGGATGCCGCTGACGGCCTGGGGCGTCGCGGTAGTGGTCTGGCTGACGGCGCCCATCCTGATCGTCGCGATCATGAGTTTCACCGGCAGCGAAAGCTTCAGGTTCCCGCCGTCCAACTGGTCCTTGCGGTGGTACCGCAACTTCTTCGACGACCCGAACTGGTACCAGTCTCTTGTCAACTCCGTGCAGATCGCGCTCGTCGTCATGGTGGTCGCCACCCTGCTCGGCACAGCCGCCGCCCTCGGGCTGAGCCGCCTGCGCTCCCGGGTCGGCCCCCTGCTCCAGACACTGCTTCTCCTGCCGACCGTGGTGCCGGTGCTGATCGCGGGCATCGGCATGTACTCACTGTTCCTGCGGTGGCGGCTCACCGGTACCCCGATGGGCTTCATTCTGGCCCACACGGTGCTGTCGATGCCGTTCGTCTTCATCTCGGTCTCCGCCTCGCTGCACACGTTCGACCGCAGGCTCGAGCAGGCGGCGGCCATCTGTGGGGCCACCCCGTTGGCGACGTTCTTCCAGGTGACCCTGCGGATCATCGCCCCCGGAGTGCTCACCGGAGCCGTGTTGTCCTTCCTCGGATCGTTCAACGAGACCATCGTGTCCATCTTCCTGGTCTCCCCCACCCTGCGGACCCTGCCGGTGCAGATGTACACCAGCGTGGCGAAGGAGTCCGACCCCACCATCGCCGCCGCCTCGACCCTGACGACCGCTCTGACGGCAGTGCTGTTCCTCGTGGCACTCACCGTCCGAGCCGGGAGGAGCAAGACCGATGAAGCCTGAGCATCCGGCCGAAGCCGGCGCCTCACTCGAACTGCGCCGTCTGCGTAAGCGGTTCGGCGCGCAGGACGTCGTGAAGTCGGTGGACCTGTGTATCGAGCCGGGCGAGTTCGTCACCCTGCTCGGACCCAGCGGTTCCGGCAAGACGACGACGCTCAACATGATCGCGGGATTCGAACAGCCCACGGGCGGTGAGATCCTCGCCGACGGCAAACCCATCAGCGATCTGCCCACACACCGCAGGAACATCGGCATGGTGTTCCAGAACTACGCTCTCTTCCCGCACATGACAGCGGCCCAGAACATCGCCTTTCCGCTGCGACAGCGCCGTGTGCCGAAGTCGGAAGCCGAGGCCCGGGTCCGCGAGGCGCTGGCGCTGGTCCACCTGGAGAAGTTCGGAGACCGGTATCCCAAGGCCCTGTCGGGCGGGCAGCAGCAACGCGTCGCCCTGGCCCGCGCGGTGGTCTTCAACCCGCGGATCCTGCTCATGGACGAACCGCTGGGTGCCCTGGACAAGAAGCTGCGCGAGGCACTGCAGACCGAGATCCGCCGCATCCACCGGGAACTCGGCGTCACGGTCGTCTTCGTCACCCACGACCAGGAGGAGGCACTGACCCTCTCCGACCGGATCGCGGTCTTCAACGACGGGCGCATCGAGCAGGCGGCCACGGCGGAAGAGCTCTACGAGCGACCCGCCACCCGGTTCGTCGCCGACTTCCTCGGGGACTCCAACATCTTCACCGGCCCCGCGCACGTCGTCGGCGGCACCGCGACCGTCGCGGTGGGTGACGCGCGCATCCGCGTCCCCCTCACCGCGTCCGCGACCGGCGCCGCCCGCGTGATCGGCGCGACCGGCTGTGTTCTCGTACGGCCGGAACGCTGTCGTGTGACGGCCTCCACCGCCAAGGACCTACCGGAGTCGCACAACCGGCTGTCGGGTACGGTGTGCGACGTCGTCTACCTGGGCTCCGCACGACGGATCGACGTCGATGTTCCGGGTCATGGCCGCATGAGCGTGCGTGAACCCGCGGCCGGCAGTGAGGACGTACGGCCGGGCGACCCCGTCGCCGTGCACTGGCCGCTGGACGCGGGTGCCCTGCTGGCGGGCTCTCCCTCCGACGCCGAGCCGGGACCGCCGGCGGCTCCGGGCGAGGAATCCGTTCCCAGGGCGGCCGAGGCGAACGCGTGAGAGGTCCCGTTCACAGCGGCTCCGTACGAGTTCGCCCGCGGTCGAGCTGACCAGGCTTGGGCGCGAGCGGGCGCGGCAAGCAAGTGATCACCGGCACCCGCGGAAGTGTCACGTGGTCCACAGCACCCGAGACGGGACAGTCGAATGTCGACATCCGACTATGCTGTCCCGTACGGCAAGTGAGAGTATGCGCAGGCGCGCCACAGTCGACTACCGGCATGGGATGCCGTTGCATACGCTCGGTGCGATACACAACGGGAGGGTGGAATTGGCCAGGACTCGGAACGGAGACGTGCCGGAGGGCAGCGGGTCGGATGCCAAGCCCCTCCTGGTACCGGCGGAGCGCCCCCGCCTCGCCGATCACGCGTACGGAGAGATACGCCGCACCATCCTGCAGGGGCTCCTGCCCATGGGGCAGCGGTTGCTCGAAGTGGACCTGTCCCGGCAACTCGGAATGAGCCGGGCCCCGCTGCGCGAGGCCATCCGCCGCCTGGTCGAGGAGGGGCTTCTGGAAGAACGCCCACAGAAAGGGGTGTACGTCCGCCAGATCACCCCCGATGACATCATCGACATGTACAACGCCCGCATGGCCTTCGAATCGCTCGCGGCGCGGCTCGTGATCCGCAGTGGTGTGTCCACCGCCCCCCTCAGGGACCTCGTGGAGAAACTGGAAGGCCTCGCTGTGAGCGGGGATGAGCGGGCCGTTACCACCGAAGGTCTGAACTTCCATCGCGCGCTGTGCGAGCTCTCCGGCAATCTCGTGATCCTTGAGATGTTCGACGCCCTCGCCGCGCGTCTTCAGCTCGCCATCGCGCTGCACGACGCCGAAGTCGGCGACTCCTTCGGCATCGCGCACAGCCACGTCGAGGTACTGGAGGCCGTCGAATCCGGGGACGAGGTCGCCGCTGTCGAGGCTGTCGGCTCGCACGTCCTCACGACCGTCGGGAGCCTCGTACGGAGCATGGGTGGTGACCCGGCGCTTCTGCTTCCACCAGGCGTCTACCGGCTACCGGGACCCACAGCATAGTTCCGGTCCCAGCCACGCCGGCCGCCCGAGCTCGGTGCGGCCCAAGGCCCGTTCCGTGCGTTCGTCTGTCGGCTGAGGCTGCTTCCCGGTCAGGGCGAAGACCAGAAACCTTTCGTGGGTACCGGTCTCCGGCGTCCGGTGGTACCTCACGGGCGTCGCCGGCCTCCGGGACGAGAACGGCTGCTTCTTCTTCTCCTCCCGCGACGACGACGTGATCATCATGGCCGGGTACCGCATCGGCCCCTTCGACATCTCCCTCCAACCCGCCAGGCTCGGAACATTCCCCCAACGCGGCCGCATGTGCGTGGTGGGCTGCGCCCGGCTCTGTGTCCGTTCAGGTCTGGGGTACGTGGTCCAGCCGCCGGTCGCCTCCGGTGACCCACTCCGGCTCGGCCACCAGCAGGCGGAACTGTTCGTCTGCGAGGTCCACGTCGACGACGTGGCGGAAGCCGGCGGCCTCGGCCTGCGCGAGGGTGTTCAGGTCTCCGTCCGGGGCGGCGCAGACGATGCGCCGACAGCGCGGATCCGCCTTCCACACGGCCTTCGTCAGCATGCGGAGCGCTTCGGACGGAAGCGAGCCCAGGGCTCCGGAAGCAACACGCACCTCCACGTCGTGGGCGCTGACAGGGTAGGTGTCCCGGAGACGTCCGGCCGCGCAGCGTTCCACTTCGGCGTCGGTGTCGGTGCCCGGTCCGCGCAGGTGGAACCGGGCGGTGAAGCGAGTCCCCGCCACCATGGTGGTTCGCCAGCCGTGCGGGGCGTCGAGTGTGGGCAGGGGTGGCACCGTGAGCACGTCAGTCAGCCTCCTCGGCGAGCTGTCGGATGACGCCCTTGTCCAGCTTGCCGGAGGCGTTCCTCGGGACGGCGTCGATGATCTTCAGGTGGCGTGGAAGCTTGTACTTGGCCAGGTGAGCGGCCGCGTACGCGCGTACGTCGTCCAGAGTGATCGCCGCCGGGTCCTCCGCGCTGATCACCGCTGCCACGGTCTCACCCCATTCCGCGTCGGGTACACCGACGACGGCGACGTCCACCAATCCCGGCATGGAGGCGAGGACACGTTCGACCTCGGCCGGGTAGACGTTCTCACCGCCGCTGATGATCATGTCCTTGAGTCGGTCGACGATGTAGAGGAACCCGTCTCCGTCGAGAGTGCCGATGTCGCCCGAGTGGAACCAGCCCTCCTCGTCGAAGGCGGCCCGGTCGGCCGCCGGGTTGTTCCAGTAGCCGGCCGTGACGTTCGGGCCGCGGACGACGATCTCCCCGGCCTCACCGGGCTTCACCGGTTCGTTGGTGACCGCGTCGACCACACGGACGTCGGTGAAGGGCATGGGGATGCCGGCAGAGCCGAGCTTCTCCAGGGTGCGCTCCGCCGGCAGGTGGGTGGCGAAGGGGGCGGTCTCGGTCAGGCCCCAGGCCTGCTGGAGCAGCACGCCGTGCTCGGCGTAGTGCTGGATGAGTGAGGGCGGCACCGGAGCGCCCGCGACCACCACCGCACGCAGGTGGCTCAGGTCCTGGTCGAAGAGTCCGGGGACGCGCTCCAGGGCGGCGAACATCTGGGCGACGCCGAACATCGAGTTGACGCGGTGGGTGACAAGGTCGTCGGCGCACTGCTTCGGGTCGAATCCGCGGCGCACCACCACGGTGCCGCCGCGCACCAGTGTGCGCAGCACGAAACTGTTGAGGGCACCCACATGGAAGAGCGAAGCGGCAGCGTAGGTGACGTCGCCTCTGCGCGTGTCGAGGCGCAGTTCGACGTTGACCGCGTTCCACCAGATGTTGCCGTGCGTGAGGACGACGCCCTTGGGCGTGCCGGTGGTGCCGGAGGTGAACATCAGCACCGCGGGGTCGTCTGCGTGCTTGACCGCCACGGACGACGCGGGAAGGGCGGCCGCCCCGGTGGCGAAGTACTGGCCGGAGTTCGCCGACAACGGCAAGGAGGAGACGACCGTACGGCAGCTCCTCGCACACCAGGCCGGCCTGGTGGCACCCGAGGCGGATCTGACGCCGGAGGATCTGCGTGCCTGGACGCCGGTGGCCGACACGCTGGCCCGGCAGGCGCCGGCCTGGGTGCCCGGGACGGCGTACGCCTACCACGCGCTCACGTTCGGCTGGCTGGCCGGCGAGGTGCTGCGCCGGGCCACGGGACTGCGGCCCGGTCAGTGGCTGCGCGAGCACGTCGTCGGTCCCCTGAACCTGACGATGACGTTCGGCGCCGACCCCGCGTCCGCCGATCTCCATCCCCTGGCGGACCCTCTGCCCATCACCGAACCCGAGGCCGCCGCGATGATGGCCGCGGCTTTCGCCGAACCGATGATCGCACGCTCCATCAGCCTGGGCAGGGTCTTCGACGCCGCCCGGATCATCCAGGCCGCCAACGAAGAACCATGGCTGTCGGTGGAGATACCGGCGGGCAATCTCGTGACCAACGCCCGCAGCCTGGCACGGCTCTACGCGGCCACGGTGGGCGAGGTCGACGGGGTCAGGCTGCTGGGCCCGGAGATCGTCCGCGACGCCCGTGCGGTGCGATCCGAGGGGCGTCCGTTCGTAGGCCCCGACGTGAACAGCGGCTGGGGCACCGGCTTCATGACCAGCTCCGTCCACCGGCCGATGATCGGCCCCGGCAGCTTCGGCCACGACGGTCTGGGCGGCTGCCTCGGCTTCGCACATCCGGAGTCCGAGATCGCCTTCGCCTACCAGACGGCACAGCCCGGCGGCCTGCCCGACGACCGGGCCGACGCGCTCAGCCACGCGCTGCGTGCTTGCCTGTGAAGGCCCGCTCCGTCACCGCTTCACGCCCGAACCAGTCCACCGAAGAACCGGAAAACCAGGCCATGACCACGACACTTCCGCGTCCCACCGCTCCGACGCCTCCGAGCCCGGCCGCTCGCGGGGCCGACCGGCTCCTGACCCGCCTGATGCGGTTGCCGGGCACCCGCCACGGCTACCGGGTCGAGCGGAACCTGCCGGTGCCGGCGCGCGACGGCGCCGTCCTCGTGACGGACCACTACGTCCCCGTCACCGACCGGCCGAAGGGCACCGTCCTCATACGCACACCGTACGGACGCCGCTTCCCGCACGACCTGGAGGCGCGGGTCTACGCGGACCGCGGGTATCACGTCGTGCTGCAGAGCTGCCGGGGCACGTTCGGCTCCACGGGAGACTTCCACCCGATGGCGAACGAGGCCGACGACGCCCAGGACGCGGTGGCCTGGCTGCGCACGCAGCCGTGGTTCGACGGACGGCTCGCGACCTCCGGGGGTTCCTATGTGGGCTGGACCCAGTGGGCGCTGTTGATGGATCCGCCTCCCGAGCTGCGCACCTCCCTGATCGCAGTCGGGCCGCACGACATGCACGACGCGGCCCACGGAAGCGGAGCATTCCGTCTGGGTGACTTCCTGTCCTTCACGGAGCTGGTGGTCAACCAGGAGAGGTTCCCCGGGCTGCGGGGTGTGCCCCGGATGCTCACCCTGAACCGGCGGCTGGCCCCGGTCTTCGGCGCCCTCCCGCTGGCCGACGCGGCCGACGCGGCGACCGGGCACCGCGCGCGGTGGTTCCGGGAATGGCTGACCACTCCAAAGCGCGACGATGCCGTGTGGGACCGGCTCAAGCTCGACGACGCCCTTGAGCGGGTGAACGTCCCGGTGCGGCTCACCGCAGGCTGGCAGGACCTCTTCCTCGACCAGACCCTGCACCAGTACGAGACGCTGCGTGCACGCGGGGTCGACGTCTCGCTCACCGTCGGCCCGTGGTCCCACAACGAACTGGGTCAGAAGGGCATGGGGATCATGCTCCGCGGCAACCTTGAATGGCTTCAGACGCACCTCGCCGACGAAGCACCGGCACAGCCACGGTCCGCACCCCCCGTCGAGGTGTACGTCACCGGGCAGGGCGCCTGGCGCGAGCTGGCCGCATGGCCACCGGCGACGGGCGAGACCGTGCACTACCTGCAGCCGGGCGGCAGGCTCCAGGCCGGCGAGCCCAGCGGCGGCGCGCCGTCCACCTACCTCTACGACCCCGCAGACCCCACACCCACCCTCGGCGGCCCCCTGCTCACCCTCGACGCCGGAAGCAAGGACAACGCGAAACTGGAGAACCGCCCCGACGTACTCACCTTCACCACCGACCCGCTGACCGATCCCCTGGAGATCATGGGAACCCCGGTCGTCGAGCTGGCGCACACCAGGAGCAACCCCCACGCCGACGTCTTCGTACGGCTCTGCGACGTCGACCCCAAGGGCGTGTCCCGCAACTTCGCCGAAGGACTCCTCCGGCTGGACCCCACCTCACCCCTCGACCAGGTGCAGACCGTACGCGTACGACTGGACGCCTGCACCCACCAGGTCAAGGCCGGACACCGGATCCGCCTGCTGATCGCCGGCGGCTCCCACCCCAGGTACACACGCAACGAGGGCACAGGTGAACTGCCCGGCACCGGAACCGAGCTGCGGCCCTGCACGCACACGGTCCACCACGACACGGCGCGCTCTCCCGCGTACTCCTGCCCACGCCGAACGGGTGAGAGCCGGGCGCCTTTGCCCGGGCGCCCGGATCTTCTCGACGTTCTCACATGATCAGCCACCCGACCGCCCCTCGGGCAGAGCCGCAGGATAGGGCGATAATGGCTTACGTCCCGCGATTCGCCGCCCGAGGTACGCGGACCGCGAATCGCCGGCCGGTGCGATCTCCGCGAGAGCGAGATGAGCGATCATGGACCAGCGAAGCGCCGCCGACGCGGCGGCGCGGCCGCTCGCAGAGCCGGTCGACGGGGCGCTCACGGCGCGCGTCACCCTCGACGAGCACGCCACCGTGACCGGGTGGAACGCGGGCGCCGAGCGCCTGCTGGGGTACTCGGCCACGCAGATCGTGGGGCGGTCGGCGGCCGGTCTGCTGGCCGAGCCGATCCCGGTGGAGGACCTGCGCCCCATCGAGGAGCTGCCGAGATGGCATGGGAAGGTCTCCGTCCGGCACCGGGACGGCCGGCGGTTGGAGATCAGGGTCCTCGCGCACCACCGGACGCCGGAGACCGGGACCCGCGAGTGGTTCGTGGTCTCCGCCCTGACCGGGAAGCAGCCTCAGCCGGCCGACGAAGCCCTCGTGAGCCGCAGCTTCGAGCAGTCCCCTTCCTGCGCGCAGGCGCTCTACGACACCGGGCTCCGGGCGCGGTGGGTGAACGACCGCATGGAACAGGCCTTGGGCCTCACCCGGGACGACCTACTCGGACTGCGCACCGGCGAGGGCGTGGACGGGCCGGTCGGTGAGCTGGCAGAGCAGGGCATGCTGCGGGTGCTGGAGACCGGGGAGCCCGAGTACCAGGAGCACTTCATGCGCGCCGGCGGTGAAACGCGCGAGCACGCCTGGTCGGTCGTCCTGTCGCCGCTGCGGGACCAGACGGGCCACGTGCAGGGTGTCTGCCTCACTGCGCACGACATCACGGAGCAGTACTGGGCACGCACGCGGCTCCAGCTGATCGCCGAGGCCGGCCGGCGCATCGGCACCACGCTCGATGTGATGCGGACGGCGCAGGAGCTGGCGGACGTGACGGTCCCGGAACTCGCCGACTTCGTCAGCGTCGACCTGCTGACCTCCCTCGACGACCTGCACGAACCGCCCCCGGAGGGCGGGACCGCGGTCGGCCATCTCATGCTGCGGCGCGTCGCCCACCAGTCCGTGACCCCGGGCATCCCGGAGGCGGTCCTCGGCCTGGGCGATGTGGACGAGTACCCGGAGGGCTCGGCGCCGGTCGAGAGCCTGCGGTCAGGGCGGTCCGCGGTGCACCGGACGACCGACGCCGCGATCGCCGAGTGGATCGCCCGCGACCCGGCCCGCTTGTCCCGCGTCTGCGAACTCGGCGCCCGCTCGGCGATGACGGTGCCTCTGTCGGCACGCGGAACCACGTTGGGCGTCGCCGTCTTCGTCCGCTACCACCATCCCGAGATCTTCCAGCAGGACGACCTGGTTCTGGCCGAGGAACTGGTGGCCCGGGCGGCCGTCTGTATCGACAACGCCCTGCGCTACACCCGTGAACGCGGCACGGCGGTGACGCTGCAGCGCAGCCTGCTGCCGCAGGGGCTGCCCGAGCAGGCGGCGGTGGAGGTCGCCTCCCGTTACCTCCCGGCCGGCGGGCACGCCGGCGTGGGCGGCGACTGGTTCGACGTGATCCCCCTGTCCGGGGCGCGGGTGGCCCTGGTCGTCGGCGACGTCGTCGGTCACGGCCTCCACGCCTCCGCGACCATGGGCCGGCTGCGTACGGCCGTACGCACCCTCGCCGACATCGACCTGCCCCCCGACGAACTGCTCACCCACCTCGACGACCTGGTCGCCCGCCTGTCCACCGAGCAGGAGGGCACCCAGCCGGCCGGCCGGTACCCGGAGAGCGGCGGCGAGGTCGGCGCGACCTGCCTGTACGCCGTGTACGACCCGATCTCCCGCCGCTGCACGCTCGCCCGGGCCGGACATCCGCAGCCGGTCGTGGTGAGCCCCGAGGGCACCGCCGCACTCGTCGACCTCCCGTCAGGCCCCCTGCTCGGGCTGGGCGGCCTGCCCTTCGAGGCGGCCGAGATCGACCTGCCCGAGGGCAGCCTGCTCGCCCTCTACACCGACGGCCTGATCGAATCCCGGGACCGCGACATCGACGACGGCCTCCAACGGCTCTGCCACCTGCTCACCCGGCCGACACCCTCCCTGCACGCCCTGTGCGACACGGTGCTCGCCGATCTCCTGCCCGAGCGCCCCGCCGACGACGTCGCGCTCCTCCTCGCCCGCACCCGCGCCCTCGACACCTCCCAGGTCGCCACCTGGCAGATACCGGCCGATCCCTCCGCCGTCGCCCAGACCCGCAAGGACGCGCTGGCGCAGGTCGAGGCCTGGGGACTGGAGGACGCCGAGTTCGTCACCGAGCTGGTCGTCAGCGAACTCGTCACCAACGCCATCCGGCACGGCCAACCTCCGATCCAACTCCGCCTGATCCACGACAACACCCTCATCTGCGAAGTCTCCGACGGCAGCAACACGGCTCCCCACCTCCGCCGCGCCCGCACGTACGACGAGGGCGGCCGCGGCCTGCTCCTCGTCGCCCAGCTGACCCAGCGCTGGGGCACCCGCCAGGGCGCCCGGGGGAAGACCATCTGGGCGGAACAGACCTTCGAGCCGGTTCCGCCCGGCCACTTCTGACCTGCCCGGTCGCGGCTTCGGGGAGGGGCCCGGTGACCGGGCCCCTCCCTGGTTTCAGCTGATCCCGGTCGCCTGTCAGGCTGTGGGGGCCTCGAGGAGGATCTTGCCTGGGAAGGCACTCATCAGCGGGTCGGTGACCGAGGCCGGAGCGTAGGTGACCACCATCATCTTGTCGGTCGGCCCGTTGTAGGTGACCACCAGTCCGTATGTCGTGTCGCCGTCGGGCTGGATCGCCTGGTAGACCGCATCGGTGACCTTCTTGATCTCGGCGGCGGTGAACTGCTGGCTCTTGGCGATGGAGAGCTGGGGCCAGCTCGTCGGTGTCTGCCCGGAGGAGTCGGTCCAGTCGGTCGGTGTCTGCACGTCGAGGTCGCCGGTGTAGTCCGACGGGTAGGTGATCACCGGCCCTACGTCGGGGTCGTCGAAGTACGAGATCGCGCAGTTGTAGTCGGCCAGCTCCTGCAACTGCTCCATGCGCTTCGCGGGCTCGTCGGCCCTGTCGTGGACCTGGGACGGGGTCAGGGCGTGGTCGTAGACGCGGAAGTTGCGCATCCGGCCCTTGAAGTACTTGTCGTTGGCGTAAAGGGATCGGCCGAGGTAGTTGGCGGTGGTGGTTCCGTTGCCGATCGAGCCGGGGGTGATGGTGACGTTGGTGTTGCGTGCTTTTTCGACGCCGTTCTCGTAGAGGATGCCGGTGGTGCCGGTCTGGGTGTAGGTGACGTGCTCCCACGCGCCGTGCGGCAGTGTGTAGCCGCCCGAGGGCTGGATGTCCTTCTTGGCCGTGTAGTCGGTGAGGGAGACCGAGGTGCGGAAGGTGTCGCCGGTGGTGAACAGGTAGCCGTTGCCGTTGCCGTTGCTGTCGTTGGTGTTGCCGAGCCCGTACATGAAGTACGGGCTGGTCAGGGTGCTGTCGACCCACACGTCGAAGTCGACGCTGATCGAGTTCAGCCCCTTCATGACGTTGTACGGCATCTGGACGTAGGTGTCGGAGCCGTTGAAGCCCAGTCCCTCGTCACCACCCATGTCGGCGGCGTTGTTGATCCAGCCGTCGCGGCCGTGGCCCGAGGAGTCGTGGGCGATCTCGCCGACGGGCTCGTCCAGCTTGTAGTCCAGCAGCAGTCCCTGGGTGCTGCCGGCTTGCGCCGGCCGGCACGTGGGCGGTGACGGGTGGGTGTCCGTGGACGTGTCGATCACGAGCTGGCCGGCGTACTGGGTGGCCAGGGGGTCGGTGACCGATGACGGGGCGTTGGTCACGGCCACCACCCGGTCGCTCATCCCGTCGTAGTAGACGGCCAGGTTGTACGTCGTGTCGCCGTCGGGCTGGACCGCGGCGTAGACCGCGTCCTGCAGGGCAGTGATCAGATCGGCGGTGAACAGTGGGCTTTTCGCGGTGGTGGGGGTGGGCCAGAGCGTCGGTGTCCGACCGGAGGAGTCGGTCCAGTCCGGCGGCCGCTGAACGTTGTCGATGTCCCCGGTGTAGTCGGACGGGAAGATGAGGACCGGGCCGATGTTGGGGTCCTCGAACGCCGCGAGCGCGTTGTTGTAGGTGGCCAGGGCCTGCAGCTCCTCCGACTGCAGCTCTATGTCGTTGGCTCTGTCCTCGACCTCGGCCGGGGACAGGGACTTGTTGTAGAGGCGGAAGTCGCGCATCCGGCCCTTGAAGTACTTGTCGTTGGCGTAGAGGGACCGGCCGAGGTAGTTCGCGGTGGTGGTTCCGTTGCCGATCGAGCCCGGGGTGATGGTGACGTTGGTGTTGCGTGCCTTCTCCACCCCGTCCTCGTAGAGGATGCCGGTGGTGCCGGTCTGCGTGTAGGTGACGTGCTTCCAGGCGCCGTGCGGCAGCGTGTAGCCGCCCGAGGGCTGGATGTCCTTCTTGGCCGTGTAGTCGGTGAGGGAGACCGAGGTGCGGAAGGTGTCGCCGGTGGTGAAAAGATAGCCGTTGCCGTTGCTGCCGCTGGTGTTGCCGAGCCCGTACATGAAGTACGGGCTGGTCAGGGTGCTGTCGACCCACACGTCGAAGTCGACGCTGATCGAGTTCAGCCCGGCCATGATGTTGTTCGGCAGCTTGACGTAGGTGTTGGAGCCGTTGAAGCCCAGCCCATTGTCACCACCCAGGTCGGCGGTGCCGTTGACGGTGCCGTCAAGGCCGTGGCCCGAGGAGTCATGGGCGACCGTGCCGGCGGATTCGTCCAGCTTGTACCGCAGCAGCAGGCCGTCGGTGATGTCGGCCTGCGCCGGGGGAGCGGTCGTCAGCAGCCCGCCGGTGGCGACCAGCGCGAGGGAGCAGGTGGCTACGAGACCGGTCCGCATCCGTCGCATGGGCGAGGTGGCCGTCCGGGTTCTCACCCCTGGCTCGTTGTTCTTCAGCATGTGCTGCCTTTCGTATCGGGGTGAGCCGGGCGGCTTCGCCGACGGATTCTGCCGGGGTGGGCAACGGGAGTGCTTTCACTCCTCATCGGTGACCGGCTTGTTTCGAGCGACCGTGGTGCACCGGCGCCGGCCCGAGTTCGTCGAGAAGGGGCGGCGCGGAGAACACCTGGGGCGGCCTGCGCCTGCGGGGCTCGGTCGGGCGGCCGGGCGGGCGAACCTGAAGCGCGGCGGATTCAGCTGGTGCAGGGTGAACGGGATGCCGCCGAACGGAATTCTTGCGGAGTTTCACGGTCAGCGTGCGCACCGGTTGATTGTCGAACAGCCGCGGGTGTACGGGTTCGCCTGAATTGCGGGCACGTTCAGGTCCTGGTCGAAGGCGAAGTGCCCATTCGGATCGTTGGCCGGCTGGTAGACTATTCGCGCTTCCACGTGATGGGGGTTCGTGACGAAATGGTCGTAGGCCCACGTGATGGTCCGTGTTTGTATCAGGCTGCCGTTGGCGTGCGCCGTCATCCGATAGATGCGGACACCCAGAATCGCTTCTCTCGGAATCCGGTGGACGTAGGCCCATTCGTCCTGGGATCGATAGTGGGTGAGGAGATCCACATTCCCTCGGATCTGATCGGGAATATAGACTGCGTTCCTTGCCCACACGGGATCGATGACGTAGACGAAGGAGCGCGCGGTCACCTGACCGTGATCACAGCTTTCCAGCAGACCACGCCACGGAATGAGTCCGTATATCCATGTCCGACTGGTCGAACAGCGTGGTATCCGCGCCGCAGATTCCAGATTGCGCAGTCCCTGGCCCCGCGCGAACCCCTCCGCAACGCCCAGCGTTCCCGTCGTCGAAATATAGTTGCTGTTGTCCCCGCCGTGGACATGCCGCTCTATGTCGACATTGCTTCCTACCGCAGTGAAGCCGTTGGTGAAGATGTCGTACGGCAGGCGGGTGTCTCCGCGATACAGCTGACGGGGAAACGCCCTCTGATTGTTGAGGTCATCGTTGTGCAGGTTGGGACAGCTGGATGACCCTTCTCCGGAATTTGCGCCTCCCGGACAGTCGTTGATCGATACAGCCTGTGCCGATGTGATCGACAGGAGGGCCTGGAGCAGCGCTATTGCGATGGCAACCGCGAAGAAAGCCGCGAAAACAGGCTTCCTTTTTCTGGATCTCGTCTTTCCGCGTACATGCACTGCGGTTCGCTTGAACATGTGTCCTCCGGGCTGAATGAGGAGAGTGCGAGGGCGCATACCGGCTCGAGGTCGGCTTTTACTGAGACCGGGTATGCGTGTACCGGATGGAGTCACGAGCGGACCGCCGGTGCGTTCAGCAGCCCCGCGTCACCCGTTTGTCATGTCCGCCGTACTGGCGTTCATGGCGGTAAGGATCACAGCGGGGGGCGCCCCGGCGCATGCGTCATTCGGACGGGTCGGGTACCTGGTTCTCCGCCCACCAGGTCGCGATCTGGGCGCGGCGGCCGTAGCCGAGCTTGGCCAGGATGTGGTCGACGTGGCCGCCCACGGTGCGTGGGGAGAGCACGAGGGCGGCGGCGATCTGACGGTTGGTCATACCCTCGGCCACCAACGAGGCCACCTGCCGCTCCCGCTGGGTCAGCGGGCTGGGGGCCGCGGCCGTCACGGCGGCCAGTTCGGCACCGCCGGTCAGCGCGAAGGCGATGCCCCGGCCGGGGCGGTCGAGGCGGCTGCCCTCCGTAAGAGCCTTCTCGTACGCTGCCGGGCCCAGAGCCCTGACGACCGACTCCGCGCAGCGCGCATGGTGCTCGGCCAGATCGGGGCCGAACACGGAGAGCTTGGTGCCGGTGTCCCGCCACAGGGTGCGCACCGTGCCCAGCAGCCGCCCCGCACGCTCGTGGTCGTTGCCGGCGGCGCTGATCCAGGCGTGCAGTTCCAGCAGCAGCGCGGCCCCGACGTAGTCGTTGAAGTCCCGCTGGATCTCCAGCCCGGCGCGGGTCAGCTCCAGGGCCACCGCCAGGTCGCCGCGCACCAGGGCGTCAAGGCCCAGCGCCCACAGCGCGTATGCGCGGTTCAGGCCCTCACCGTGGGCCTGTGAGACGGCGACCGCCCGCCTGGCGGTCTCGGCCGCGCGCGGGTCACCGAGGTGGGCCTGGGTTCTGGCGAGCTGAAACAGCCAGAAGACCGTCGTGGCTTCCTCCCCCAGCGCCGTATGAGCGGCCACCGCGCCCTCGAAGAGGGACACGGCCTCCGCGAGGTTCCCGCGGAACAGTGCCAGCGTCCCTCGGAAACCGAGGACGTTCGCGCGTACCGTCGGATCGTCGAGCTGGTCGCCCAGCTCCGCTGCCTCGGTCAGCCACTCGTCGGCCGCGGCGGGATCGCCCTGCAGCAACGCCACCCAGGCGGCGGCCCACAGCGCCCGGGCCCGCGCCGCAGTGGGCTCGGGCGCGCCCGCGAGCGCCCGGTCGAGCCGGCGGCGCCCCTCGCCGAGGTACCTGTCGGCGCACCAGTGGTAGCGCAGCGCCGCGGCCAGCGCCAGCTCGGCCTGCGGGTCGCCGCCGTGGTTCAGTGCCGCCAGCAGATCGTTGTGTTCGGCGCGCAACCGGGCCAGGGTCTGCTGCTGTCCTGGGCCGTACCACGTGCCGGCGGCGTGTTCGGCGAGGGCCAGGAAGAAGTCGCGGTGCCTCGTCAGCAACCGCTGTTCCTCGTCGGACTCGGCGAGCCGCAGTCTTCCGTAGCGGCGGATGGTCTCCAGCATCCGGTAGCGCGGCAGACCCTCCTGCTCGATCACCAGAACGATGGACTGCCCGACCAGCCGGTCCAGGAGGTCCACCACCTCGTGCCGGGCGATGCCCTCTCCCACGCAGACACCCTCGACCGCGTCCAGGGTGAAACCGCCGACGAACACGGACAGCCGGTTCCACAGCAGCCGCTCGGCCGGACCGCACAGTTCGTAGCTCCAGTCGACCAGCGCCCGCAGCGTGCGCTGACGGGGCCGCGCTGTCCGGCTGCCGCTCGTGAGCAGCGTGAAACGGTCCTCCAGCCGGTCCACCGCCTGGTCCACGGTGAGCGTGCGCAGCCGGGACGCGGCCAGCTCGATGGCCAGCGGCAGCCCGTCCAGGCCGGCACAGAGCCGGGAGGCGCCGGCCCGGTTCAGGTCGGTGATCCGGAACTCCGGCCGTACGGCGGTGGCCCGGTCCCGCAGCAGTTCGACCGCCTCGTCCGGAACCGACAGCGGCGGTACGACGAGGACGTGCTCGCCCGCGATGCCCAGCGTCTGCCGGCTCGTCGCCAGCACCCGTACCTCGGGAGCGGCCGACAGCAGCGCCTGGGCCAGCTCGGCGCACGCGTCGACCAGATGCTCGCAGTTGTCCAGCACGATCAGCGCCCGGCGCCCCGCCAGATACCCCGTGAGCCGGTCCAGGGCGGGCCTCGCGCCCAGTTCCGGCACCCCGAGCGCCGCCGCGGCGGCGTCCGCCACGGCCAACGGCTCCCGCACCGGAGCCAGGTCAACCAGCCACACCCCGTCCGCGAACGCCCTTCTCGACGCGGCGGCCGCCTCGAGCGCCAGCCGCGTCTTGCCCACGCCACCCATACCGGTCAGCGTCAGCAGCCTCGCCGGACCGAGGACACGGCGGATCTCGGCGATGAGGTGCCGTCGGCCCACGAAGCTGGTGAAGGCCACGGGCAGATTCCCCGCCTCCGAGATCATGCTGGTCATGCCGCGCCCTCACCTTCTTTCTTTCGCGGTCACCTCGGCCGTCAGCCGCACGAGGGTGCCGTACGCGCGCGTGACCAGTGCGACAGCGCCACCGTAATCCACAGTCTCCGTACAGACCGCAGTGCCGCTGGTCACACGAACGAGCAAGGCGAAGGCCCTGGGCGTCGCCGTTGACGCCCCGCCGACGGGGCGTCAACGGACCACCGGCGGCGCCGCTTCACCGGTCGTCGGCCGCCGCGCGCAGGGCGCGCAGCACATCGGCGTCGGTGAGCTGGTCGAAGTCGTCGTACCAGAGGCCGACGGCCATGAAGGCGGCCGGCTGGTACAGGCAGAGGACGTCGTCCGCCTCGGGCCCCAGCAGGGCGACCGCCTCCGGGGAGCCGACCGGTACGGCCAGGACGGTGCGCCGGGGCGCGGCACGCCGCAGGGAGCGGAGCGCGGCGCGCGCGGTGGCCCCGGTGGCCAGGCCGTCGTCGACCACGATCGCGGTACGCCCGCGCAGGTCGGGGGCGGGGCGGCCGTCGCGGTAGAGCAGCTCACGCCGGTGGAGCTCGGCGCGCTCCCGCTCCACCACCGGGGCGAGATCGCGCTCGGTGAGGCCGAGTGCGCGCAGGATGTCCTCGTCGAAGAGCGGCTCGGCGCCGCCGACGAGCGCGCCGACGCCGAGCTCCTGCTGGAACGGCGCGCCGATCTTCCGTACGACGAGCACGTCGAGCGGCGCGTTCAGCGCCCGGGCGACCTCCTCGGCCACGGCGACACCGCCCCGGGGCAGGGCGAGGACGACGGGGTCGGGCAGTTCGCCCTCGTCCTGCCGGGTCCGCAGCACGCCGGCGAGCTCGCGTCCGGCCTGCGCGCGGTCACGGAACTGCATGGGACCGCCCCTTCCTTCCGGTCACTCCCCCTCCGTCCCCCTCCGGATCATTCGAATCATCCGGATCATTCGGTTCAGTCCCCTCCCCGTTCCCCTCCCCGTTCCGTCTTCAGCGGGACGGACCGCAGCCGGTCGTCGCACCACCGCTTCGCGGCCCCGGCGACCTGCTCCAGCGCGCCGGGCTCCTCGAACAGATGGGTCGCGCCCGGGACGACGTGCAGGGCGCACGGCCCCCGCAGCAGCCGGGCCGCCTCCTCGTTCAGCCGCAGCACCTCGGGGTCCCGCCCGCCCACGATCAGCAGCACGGGCACCCGTACGGCGTCCAGGGCGGCCTCGGCCAGGTCGGGCCGCCCGCCCCGGGAGACCACGGTCAGCACCCGGCCGGGCCGCTCCGCCGCGGCCACCAGGGCCGCCGCCGCGCCGGTGCTGGCGCCGAACAGGACGACGGGAAGCGCCTCGGTGTCGTGCTGCGCGGCCAGCCAGTCGACGACGGCGACCACGCGCCGCCCCAGCAGCGGTATGTCGAAGCGGTGCAGGCCCGTCGACGCGTCCGCCCGCTCCTCGGGCTCGGTGAGCAGGTCGATCAGCAGGGTGCCGAGGCCGGCGGTGCGCAGCTCGGCGGCGACCATCCGGTTGCGCGGGCTGTGCCGGGAGCTGCCGCTGCCGTGGGCGAACAGCACCACCGCCCGGGCGTGCGCCGGGACGAGGAGGTCACCAGTGAGCGCCGCGCCGTCGGCGGGGACGCGGACCAGCTGGGAGATCATCACCGTCATCTTCTTCCGCGGAACGGCGGCGGCGCCGCGCCTGCCTCCCCCGGCGCCGACACGGGTTCCGGGTATCCAGAATGGCACCGGCCAAGCGGGGTTACCGTGAGGGCGTGACCGGCGGCGTCGTGACGCTGTTCCTGTGTGGCGATGTGATGCTCGGGCGCGGCGTCGATCAGATCCTGGCGCATCCGGGCAGCCCCCGGCTGCGGGAGGACTGGGTCACGGACGCGCGGGACTACGTACGGCTGGCGGAGTCGGCGCACGGGCCGGTCCCGGCGCCCGTGGGTCCCTCCTGGCCGTGGGGCGAGGCGTTGCGGGTGCTGGCCGAGAGCGGCCCGGACGTGCGGGTGGTGAACCTGGAGACGTCCGTCACGCGCTGTGACGCGTTCGCGCCCGACAAGGCGATCCACTACCGGATGCATCCGGCCAACCTGCCGGCGCTGACGGTGGCCCGGCCCGATGTCTGTGTGCTGGCCAACAATCATGTGCTGGACTTCGGCCGGCCGGGTCTGGCGGAGACGCTCCGCTCACTGGCCGGTGCGGGTCTGCGGACGGCGGGGGCGGGGCACGATCCCGACGAGGCCTACGCGCCCGCCGCGGTGCCCGTCCCGGGCGGCGGCCGAGTGCTCGTGTTCGCGCTGGGGGCGCGCTCCAGCGGGATCCCGCCCGACTGGGCGGCGAGCCGGGCCGTGGCCGGGGTCGCCTATCTGCCCGAGCTGTCGGCGGCGACGGCCGCCGCGGTGGTCCGGCATGTCCGGCGGGCCAGGCGCGCGGGCGACCTCGTGGTCGTGTCGGTGCACTGGGGCTCCAATTGGGGATACCGGGTGCCCCGCGACCAGACCCGGTTCGCGCGTGCCCTGGTCGACGGCGGTGTCGACCTGGTCCACGGGCACTCCTCCCACCATCCGCGCCCCGTGGAGATCTACCGCGACCGCCTCGTCCTGCACGGCTGCGGCGACTTCATCGACGACTACGAAGGCATCTCCGGCCACGCGGAGTACCGCGACGATCTGCGGATCGCCTGGCTCGTGCGGCTCGCCGCGGACACGGGCCGGCTGGCCGGGCTGACCATGGTGCCCCTGCGCGCACACCGCATGCGCCTGGAGGAGGCTCCCCCCGCGGACCGCGCCTGGCTGCGCGCGACGCTGGACCTGATCAGCCCCGGCGTCCGGGTCGCCGAGGCTCCCGACGGCACGCTCACGGTGGTGCACCCGGCCCTCCATCAGCGGCGGGCGGCGGGCTCGTGAGCCGTTCGACCGGGCCGTTGGTACAGTCGGCGAAGATCGATCCTGGACGAGGAGGCCGGGCGTCATGGCCGTCGACGAGCTCGACACCCGCATTCTGCGGCTGCTTATCGAACAGCCGCGCACCAGCGTGCGGGAGTACGCCAGGATCCTCGGCGTCGCGCGCGGCACCCTCCAGGCCCGGCTGGACCGCCTGGAGCGGGACGGAGTGATCACCGGGAGCGGGCCGTCGCTCTCCCCCGCCGCGCTCGGGCATCCGGTGCTCGCGTTCGTGCACATCGAGGTCACCCAGGGCCATCTCGACGACGTGGGCGACGCGCTGGCCGCCGTACCCGAGATCGTCGAGGCCTTCTCGATCACCGGCGGCGGTGATCTGCTGACACGGGTGGTGGCGCGGGACAACGCCCATCTGGAGGACGTGATCCAGAAGCTGATCAGCCTCCCCGGAGTGGTCCGCACCCGGACCGAGGTCGCCCTGCGCGAACGCGTGCCGCACCGGCTGCTGCCGCTGGTGGAGTCGATCGGCCGCGCGGCCCGGAAGTAGCTTTCTCAACTTTTGATCCTGTCCGGCCCGTTGACGGTCTCCCGTCCCCCTTCTAACGTCTGGTCGACCATCCGCACATTGTTCGCAATCTCGAACATTGCGAACACACCCCCCTGTGGATCAGAGGAGCAGCACATGGCACGTCCCCTCAGCAGACGGACCCTCCTCCAGAGCGCGATCCTCGCCGCCGCCGTCCCGGGCGCCGGCGCGGCGGTGGCTCCCGCTGCCTCGGCGGCCACGCTTCCGCCGCCGGCCTCCTGGGCGCTGCGGCCCTTCGCACTCAAGGACGTGGCCCTCGGCACCGGGATCTTCGCCACCAAGCGGAAGCTGATGCTCGATCACGCCCGCGGCTACGACGTCAACCGGCTGCTCCAGGTCTTCCGGGCCAACGCCGGGCTCTCCACCCTGGGCGCGGTCGCGCCGGGCGGCTGGGAGGGGCTCGACGGGGAGGCCAACGGCAATCTGCGCGGGCACTACACCGGGCACTTCCTGACCATGCTGGCGCAGGCGTACGCGAGCACCGGCGAGCAGGTGTTCGCGGACCGGATCGCGACCATGGTCGGCGCGCTGACCGATGTCCGCACGGCCCTGCGCACGGACCCGAAGATGCTCGCCGTCACCGGGAAGTGGGGCGGCGCGCTGGAGCTGGTGCGCGGCTCCTCCCAGTACGTCGACCTGCCCGCCACCGTCCTGAACGGCGCCTCCGCGATCACCCTGTCGGTGTGGGTCAAGCCCACCCACGACGCCAACTGGCAGCGGGTCTTCGACTTCGGCAACAACACCACCCGGTACATGTACCTGGCGAGCCGCAACGCGAGCGGTGTGCCCCGGTTCGCCATCACGACCGGCGGGGCGGGCGGCGAGCAGGGCCTCAACGGCACGGCCGCGCTGCCGCTGAACCAGTGGAGCCACCTCGCGGTGACCCTCTCGGGCACCACCGGCACCCTGTACGTCAACGGCACGGCCGTCGCCACGAACACGGCGATGACCCTCACCCCGGCGACGCTCGGCACACTCACCAACAACTGGCTGGGCCGCTCGAACTACTCCGGCGACCCCCTGTACGCCGGCTGCTACGACGAGTTCAACGTGTGGTCGCGGGTGCTCACCCAGGCCGAGATCACCTCGCTGCAGACCAACGAGGCCAAGCTCTCCTCGCCGGGACTCGGCACCCTCGCGTCGTACTGGTTCCAGGCCACGAGCGGCGGCACCTTCTCGGACGGCTCCGGCCGGGGGCAGACCGCCACCCTGAAGCGCACCTGGGGCGGACCCAGCCACCCCGGGTTCCTCGCGGCGTACCCGGAGACCCAGTTCATCCTGCTGGAGTCGATGACCGGCAGCGACTACACCAAGGTCTGGGCGCCGTACTACACCGCGCACAAGATCCTGCGCGGTCTGCTGGACGCCTACATCGCCACCGACGACACCCGTGCCCTCGACCTCGCGTCCGGCATGGGCGACTGGATGTACTCCCGGCTGTCGGTGCTGTCCGAGGCGACGCTCCAGCGGATGTGGGGGCTGTTCTCCAGCGGGGAGTTCGGCGGCATCGTCGAGGCGATCGTCGATCTGTACGCGTTCACCGGGAAGGCCGAACACCTCGCGCTGGCCAAGCTGTTCGACCTCGACTCGCTGATCGACGCGTGCGCCGCGAACACCGACACGCTCGACGGGCTGCACGCCAACCAGCACATCCCGATCTTCACCGGACTGCTCAGGCTGTACGACGCGACCGGCGAGACGCGCTACCTGACCGCCGCGAAGAACTTCTGGGGCATGGTCGTACCGCACCGCATGTACGGCATCGGCGGGACCAGCACCGGGGAGTTCTGGAAGGCGCGGGACAGCGTCGCGGGCACGATCAGCGCCACGAACGCGGAGACCTGCTGTGCGTACAACCTGCTGAAGCTGAGCCGGACCCTGTTCTTCCACGAGCAGACCCCGGCCTACATGGACTACTACGAGCGGGCGTTGTACAACCAGGTCCTCGGCTCCAAGCAGGACACCGCCGACGCGGAGAAGCCGCTCGTCACGTACTTCATCGGGCTCACCCCCGGCCATGTCCGCGACTACACCCCCAAGCAGGGCACCACCTGCTGCGAGGGCACCGGCATGGAGAGCGCCACCAAGTACCAGGACTCGGTGTACTTCAAGGCCGCCGACGGCAGCGCGCTCTACGTCAACCTCTACAGTCCGTCCACGCTGACCTGGGCCGAGAAGGGCGTCACGGTCACCCAGACCACGGCCTACCCTGCCGAGCAGGGCACGACGCTCACCTTCGGCGGGAGCAGCGCCGCCTTCGGGCTCAAGCTGCGGGTGCCGTCCTGGGCGACCGCGGGCTTCCAGGTGACGGTCAACGGCACCGCGGTGAGCGGCACTCCGGTCGCCGGGAGCTACTTCACCGTGTCCCGCACCTGGAAGTCCGGCGACGTCGTACGCGTCACGGTCCCGTTCCGGCTGCGCGTCGAGAAGGCCCTGGACGACCCGTCGTTGCAGACCCTGTTCCACGGCCCGGTCAACCTGGTCGCCCGCAACTCCTCGACGAGCTACCTGCCGTTCGGGCTGTACGCGAACGCGGCCCTCTCCGGCGATCTGCTGCCCACGCTGACCCCGGTGAGCGGCAAGTCCCTCCACTACATGCTGAACGGCACCGAGTTCGCCCCGTTCTTCGAGGGGACGGAGGACCCGACGCACGCCTACTTCCGGCGGTCGGAGCCGAAGGTCGTCTTCGGGACGGTCGACTCCGGGGTCGCCAACCCCGCGAAGTCCGACGGCACCACCCTGCTCGACGAGGTGTGGGCGGCGGCGCCGTTCGCCTCCAAGGCGGCGCTGGTCGCCCGGGTGCGGACGGTGGTGGACACGTGGGTGGCCGCCGGGCTGCTGGCGTCGGCGGACGGGACGAAGGTGGTGAACACCGCCGACGCGGCGAGTTACGTGGCCTGAGCCGCAGGCCGTTGTGGCCCCTAGGACCGGCGGCGGGGCTTGCCGCCGCCGGTTCCGCGCCGGCCGCCGCCCTTCGCACCGGCGCCACCCCTGGCCGAACCGCCGCCCTTCGCCGAGCCGCCGCCCTTCGTGCCGCCGCTGCGGCCCCGGGCGCCGCCGCCGCTTCCGGCGCTCTTGCGGGGCGCACCCCCGGACTGCGTCGTGCGGGGCTCGCCCTGCTTCGCCGTCGTCTGCCGGTCCCGGCCCCGGGTGCTGTTGACGGTACGGCCCCGCACGATGCCGATGAGGTCCTCGACCAGGTCGGTGGTCGCCTCCTCCGGCCAGGACAGGGCGACCGCCGACTGCGGGGCGTCCAGCAGCGTGCGGTAGGTGAGGTCACGGCGGTGGTGGAGGCGGGCCAGGGACTGGGGCACGATCAGGACGCCGATGTTCGCCGCGACGAGTTCGATCGCGTCCGCCGTGGTCTGCGGGCGCTCGAAGGCGGGCTCACCGGGCAGCTCCTCCCAGCCGAGGACGTCGTCGAGGGGGTGGATGACCACCTCGTCGGCGAGATCGTCCAGGGTGATCTCCTCGGCGGCGGTGATCACATGGTCCTTGGGGACCACGACGACCGTCGTCTCGGTGTAGAGGGGGATCGCGCTGAACACCGTGCGGTCGACGGGGAGACGGACGAAGGCCGCGTCGGCGGCGCCGTCGCGCAGGACGTCGGAGGCCTCCGCCGGGGACACCTGAAGAAGGGTGAGAGGGGTGTCGGGCAGGCGCTCCTCCCAGATCCGCACCCACTTGGCGGGCGTCACTCCGGGGACGTACGCGAGCCGGAACGAAGGGGAATCCGCCTGGTCGGTCATCCCGCCAGGTTACCGGCTGTGGTCGGAGGTCTCCGCGGCGGCCGATACCCTGGACCGTATGAAGTCGCAGCAGACCGCCCAGACGATGAAGCCCGCCACCGCGGCGAAGAAACTGGGTGTGTACCTCCCCGCCACGCCCGCCGAGTTCCAGGAGGGCGTCGTCTCGCGCGCCGAGCTGAACGAACTCCAGGCGAACCCGCCCGAATGGCTGCGGACGCTGCGCGAGAACGGCCCGCATCCCCGTCCGGTGGTCGCGGCCAAGCTGGGCGTGTCCATCGCGGGCCTGGCCCGCGGCGGGGTGACCGAGGCGCTCACCACCGAGCAGATCGACGCGCTCAAGGACGCGAGGCCGGAGTGGCTGGAGAAGGAGCGCGGCACCCAGGCCGAGGTCCGCAAGGAGGCCGCCCGCCTCAAGAAGCGCGACGCCGAGCGCGACGCCGCCGAGGACTGACCGACGCGCGTTTCCGCAGCTCAGCGCGGTGCGCCGCGCGCGGTGAACCCCGGGAGTCGCCGGGGAGCGGTCGGTTTGACTACGATCTGGGCAGGTTCACCGAAGTGGGTGTTTCGAGGTTGCTGGGGGTTGGGATGGTTGCTGGTCGTGTGGTGCGCTTCGACAGCCAGCGGGGCTACGGGTTCATCGCGCCCGATGACGGCGGGGAGGATGTCTTCCTGCACGTCAACGACATGTTGATGCCCGAGTCGCAGGTGCGGCGTGGCATCGTCGTCGAGTTCGAGATCGAGGACGGTGAGCGCGGCCCGAAGGCGTCCGGGGTCCGGCTCGCGCGGGGCGCGGACGGCAAGCCGCTCGCGGCCGACGACGACGTGCTGTGCGATGTGCTCAGCACCGAGGAGTTCGTCCGGGACGTCACCGAGGCCCTGCTGAGCGCGGCGCCCTCGCTCACCGGGGAGCAGATCGTCCAGGTGCGCGGCGGGCTGGCGCAGTTCGCGAAGAACCACGGCTGGGTCGAGGGCTGATCCACCAGCCGCGGCGGTGCGCGCGGGGGCCTCGGCGTCCCCCTGTGCACCGCCGCGCCTGAACGTTACTGTGCGTGGATGACAGCGAGCCTCCATGTGCTGACCGCCGGCTATGTCGGGCCGCGGACCGCGAGCACGGTCAGTCTCGTCCGTGACGGGGACACCGTCGTCGTGGTGGATCCGGGCATGGTCGCGGACCGCGCGCTGATCCTGGACCCGCTGGCCGCCCGGGGCGTCACCCCCGACCAGGTCACCGATGTGGTGTTCAGCCACCACCACCCCGATCACACCCTCAACGCCGCACTGTTCCCCGCGGCCCGGTTCCACGACCACTGGGCGATCTACCGGGACGATGTGTGGACCGACCGTCCCGCCGACGGTTTCGCCCTGTCCCCCTCGGTCCGGCTGGCGGCCACCCCCGGGCACACCCCCGAGGACATCAGCACCCTCGTCGACACCGACGGGGGTCTCGTCGTCCTCACCCATCTGTGGTGGAACGCGGAGGGCCCGCCCGAGGACCCCTACGCCACCGATCCGCAGGCGCTGCACGCCTCGCGCGCCCGGATCCTCGCCCTCGGCCCCGCACTGATCGTTCCCGGCCACGGCAGCGCCTTCGCACCGACCCCGCAGACCCCTTCCTGACCGGAGCCGTGAAGGGAAATCCCCAGGTCAACACCTGTTCCCCCGTCAGATCTGGTTCTGTCGGGACCCGTTGTCAGTGGCTTGTTCTACAGTTCCCGTCACTTGATCGATGCGGGTGCGGGAGGCACGTATGGGGTGGGTGTCGGCCGGCGACTACGAAGTCGCCCTCGACGACGGCAAGGTGGTGTGCCGCAACGCGGCGGGGCGGGTGCTGAAGTCGGTGCCGCCGAAGATCGCCGACGATCCGGCGGTGGTGGGACTGCGCCAGCTCGTCGAATGGCTGGAGCGGCACGAACGGCAGTGCCTGACCGAGGTGGAGCGGTGGATGGTGCGCTCGCTGCCGGTGCCGTTCGCGGTCGTCGCCCGGGTGTGGCCCGACCCCGCCTGGCAGGCCGCCCTGCGTGACCTGGTGGTCACCGGCGCCGACGGGGAGGTGGCCGGTTTCCTGCGGGACGCCGACCCCGAGCGCGGCCTCGGTCTGGTCGACCTCGACGGCGACACCGTGCGCATCACCCCCGACCTGGTCCGTCTGCCGCACCCGGTCCTCCTCGACGATCTGGAGGACCTGCGGGAGTTCGCCGTCGAGCTCGGTGTGGAGCAGCGCGCCCAGCAGCTCTTCCGCGAGGTGTGGCACCGGCCGGCGACGCTGGACGCCGAGGACACCTCGGTCGAGGAGTACGCGGGCGGCGCGTTCAAGGAGCAGCGGTTCCTGCACGGCCGGGTGACCCAGCTCGGCTACCGGGTGCGCGGCGGCAACGCCGTCCACTCCGTCCTGGAGGACGGGAGCACGGTCGAGGCGCGGGTGTGGGTGGGCGACTACGAGAGCTACGAGGAGTCCGAGACCGGCCCCCTGACGTTCACCGATCCCGCGGGCCGGGTGCTGAAGCTCGGCCGGGTGGGACCGGTGGCCTGGTCCGAGGGCATGCGCATGGCGGCCGCGCTGTACGCGGGACGCGACATCGAGGACGAGGAGCGGGCGGCATGACGACCTACGACGAGAGCACCGCGGGCACGCTGCTCGACGCGGGCGCGGTCCTGCCCCCGGGCAGCACGGGCCGCGAGGACGCCGACACGCTCACCGTCCGCACGTACACCCATCCCGTGCTGGACGACCGGCGGATCGTGCGGCTCGTGCCGGGCACCCTCGGCGAGGCCGAGGACCTCGCCCTGGACTTCCTCGGTCTGGTGCGGGACGCGGAGGTCCCCGAGGTGGGCCAGGTGCGCCGGGTGACCCTGGGCTTCCCCGCCTGGGCGCTGGTCAACGACCCGGCGAACGGCCACCACGCGCTGGCGCTGGTCAGGGACGTCGAGCGGCTCGCACGGCAGGCCAAGTCCCGGCCCGGCACGGCCAAGGAGGGCTTCGAGGAGCTCGGCACCCGGCTCGGCCGGGCCGTGCCGCACTTCCTGCCGACGTTCTACGAGCAGGCGGCGCGGGTCTTCCTGCAGCACGAGAACACGACGTACGCCGCCGCCTTCTTCGGCAAGGCGCGCGAGGCCGAGCGGGTGCACGCGCTGACGGTGGACGAGGAGCGGCAGCGTGCCGTGTTCCTGGAGTTCGCCTTCGCGGGCGCGCTCACCGTCAAGGCGCTCAAGGAGCATGTGAAGGCGCTCGCCGCGCGGCTCAGCCCGGCCGACGCGTGGGCGCAGTTCCGGCAGCTGACCGTGGAGCGCTGCGCGGCCGGCATGCCGCCGTACGCGTCGCTGCCGCAGGACGCGCGCGGGCTGATCAAGGCGGCGGGGCTCGACCGGGTCGACGAGGAGTGCGGGCTGGTCGGCGACCTGCTCGCCTCGCCCGCGGCCGTCCGGGCCCCGGCCTCCTTCTGGAACTCCTATCGGGCGACGCTGGTCGTGCTCGCCGAGCGGCAGCCGCAGGTGCGCCGCAGGCTGCTGGAGATCATGCCGGCCGGGCTCGGCCGGTCCGTCGAGGACGACGAGTTCTGGCTGGCGCTGCTCGCGGAGTGCGGGGCGGATCTGCTGCTGACCGGCGAGGCCGGTCAGCAGGAGGCCGCGTCGGCCGAGGTCGACGCGGCGGACTGGCTGACCCGCTGGGCGCTGCACCGCAAGCACGGCGCCAACATCTGCGACCGTTCCGCGGCCACCCTCGCGCTCGTGGCGAGGATGGCCCCCCGGCTGCGGGCCCAGGGCCGCCCCGTCGACATCGTCACGGGACGCTGGCACGCCGGCGCCGACCTCGATCTGCTCGATCTCTGCCTGGCCGAGGGGATCGCGCTGACGCCGCCCCCGGGGGACGAGGTCGTGTACCTCGGTCTGCAGCGCTGGCTGAGCGAGGACCGGGCGGGCCAGCGCGATCTGACGGCGACGGCGGCCGACACGCGCTTCCGGCGCCTGCTGTACACCGAGATCGGCACACAGAGCGGCAACCGCCCGGAGGCCGCGCTCCTCAAGGGCATCGCCGGCCACCCGGTGCTCAGCGAGGTCCTCGGCGAGTGGCTGCGGGACGCGGCCGGAGAGCTGACCGCCGCCGTGGGCCTGCCCGCCGCGCGCGCCGCGCTGGAGCGGATGCAGCCCTTCCGCCGCGTGGCCGCCGAGGTGGCCCCGGACGCCGTGGCGCGGGTGGCCGCGCACGAGGCCGCGCCGCTGCTCGGGCACACCCTGCGCGCCGGTCTCCTGGACGAGCTGGGCTGGCCCGCGCTCGACGAGGCGCTGCGCCGGATCGACTCCGAGACCAAGCCCCGGCGCGACCAGGACAAGACGGTGACGGTCCAGGAGGCCTGGCCCGCGCTGATCGTCCACCGGGGCCACAAGGTGTTCGTCGTCGGCCCCGAGGAGATCCTGCTGGAGCACGATCTGCGGCTGCCCGTGGACCTCGGCCAGTGGAACCGTCCGTCGTTCCGCTACACGGACGGCGAGCTGCTGGTGATGTGGCGGGAGGACGGCAAGCAGTTCGGCTACTGGTCCGCCCGGGCGGCCGAGGTGTTCCCGCTCGGCGGCGAGCAGATCCCCTACTACTGGTACGGCTCGGGCAACGCGGGCGCGGCCTCGATCCCGCTGCCCGGCGGGGGCCGTGCCACCGGCGGGCGCACCCTGCACGCCGGCGACACCGTGCTGCCGCCGGGCCGCCGCATCCTGGGCGACGGCACCTCGTACTGGCGTCAGGGGCGGCAGGGCCGGCAGCAGGTGTGGCTGGAGTACGACCCGGCCACCGGCACGCACGGGCGTGCCTCGCTGCCCGGCTTCGTGCAGGGCGGTGTCCGGGAGGACGCCGCACTGCTGCAGCAGGACTGCGAGGTGCTGCCGCTGCAGCCCGGTCTCGAGCACAGCCCGTTCGGCACCGACGGCACGGTCCTCGGCCGCTGGGTGCGTACCGAGGGCGAGGGCGCCGAGGCGCGTACGGTCGTCGGGACCCCGGACGGCCGGACCGTCGCCGTGCCGCGGACCGGCGGGGCGTCGGGCGTTCCGCTCGGCGCGCTGCGGCTGCCGGGCGGCGCCGAGCCCGTCGTCGTCCGCAAGCACCAGCACCTCGCGCTGTACGCGGCCGACGACACCTCCGCCGCCGGTGAGCTGGGGCGGGTGACGCCGATGGAGCGCGGCAGCGAGTTCGCCGCCGGTACCCGGTTCGTGCCGCCGGTCGAGTTCTGGCACGCGCTGCGGCCGCGCGACGAGCGGGCCTCCGCGGTGCTGCGCGCGTTGACCGACGCACGCGTGGCCGAGGTGATGCGCGCCGGCGCCGAGGCGCTGGCGGAGCGGCAGGCGAGGATCGCGGCGGCCGCGGCCGTCGACGGAACCGCCGACGCCAAGGCCGTCGTCCCGGGCGCCGACGAGGTGGTGCGCGAGGCGGTCCGCGCCGCCCTGCCCGAGCTGGGCGACGAGCGGCTGGTCACCGGTGTGGCGGCGCTCGTGCGCGAGGCGCTGCGCTTCGACGAGTCGACCGCGGTGTACGTGGCGCCTCCGGCCGAACGGGCGAAGCAGGATCCCCGCCGCACGGAGGGCATGTTCGCGGACTACAGCCCCGAGTACGGCGACGACACCACCCTGAAGGAGGCGGTGACCGGCCTGGCGGGACTGCACGGCTGGTGGGGCGCCAACCCGCGCTGGAGCACGCTGCGGCAGATCCGCGCCGTCAGCCATGTGCTGTCCGGCCGGCCCGCCGACGGCAAGCCGCTGCCGAAGGCCCTGCGGACCACCGGGGCCGCGGACGGCTGGAGCAGTGACGAGTTCACCGTCCCCGGCGACGGCGCGCAGTGGCTGTTCGTCCTGGACGAACTGCGCCCCCTGGCCTACCGGGCGACGACCCCGGCGACGACCGAGACGCACCGGGCGGCGCTGCTCCTGCTGTTCGAGGCCATCGTGGAGGGGCCGCTGGCCGCCCCGGGGAAGCCGCTGCGGCAGGTCGTGCTGAGCGAGCCGCACGACAAGCAGCAGCGCGTCGGCCAGGTGCTGCGCCGGGGGGACCGCACGGTCGTCGTCATCGGCTCCCGTAACGTCGACGAGCACAACCGGATGCACTGGCTGGCCCTGGACCACGGCCCCGCCGACGATCGCGGTGCGATCGCCCACTTCACCCTGGAACGGGAGCACGCGCATCCGGTGGTGTATCCCGCCGAGGCGCTCGCCGCCGTCACCCGGCTCGTCCGGGACAAGGGCCCGGCGCCCTGGCAGCCGGAGGCGCTGTCCGCGCTGGCCACCGCGAGCGGGGGCGGGCTGGGGCCCGTGCAGGCGGCGCTGCTGCTCGCGGGCCGGCCCGCGCAGCTCACCGACGAGGTGATCGCGACGACCGGGCTGAAGCCTCGTCAGAAGGAGCTCGGCGACACCCTGCTGGACTCGCTGGAGCCGGGCAACTGGAAGCCGATGGTCGGCGCCCTGCTGCCCGAGAACCCCGCCGACCTGTGGACGGCCGGACCGGACACGGACGCGGTGGGCGGGATCTGGAAGCGGTTCCTGGGCGACGTCGTCCGGCTGCCGGAGGACCTGGCCGCCGAGCTCTCCCTCGCGTCCCTGCCGCTCGGCTCCGTCCACGCCGTCCTCAACCCGGGGCGCACCCCGTGGATCAGCCGCACCACCGTGCAGCGGCCCGGCAAGGACGGCGACCTGGTCGCGGAGGACCCGCGGGCACTGCCCGGCCGGTACGACCTTACGCAGGCCGTGCACGCCCTGGCCGGCCTCGCCTACACCCTGCCGTACGGGCACCCGCTGCGGGCCGTGCTGCCGGGGAGCCTCGCGGCGCTGCGCCGCCGGGTCGCCGATCCGGGGCTGCTGCTCGACCTGGACCTGGCCTGGACGTCGGACGCCGAGTCGACCGCCGTGGCGCTGCGCAAGGCGTACGGGATGCCCGCCACCGGCGGCGCCGGCCCGGACGGGCTGACGCGCGCCGGCGAGGCGCTCGTGCTGCGCCCCTGGTACGGGGAGCAGGAGACCGTGCTGGTCCGGCCCGGTGCGCTCACCGGCGCCGACGACCCGGTGTTCGGGCTCCTCGAGGGAATCGTCGGATTCGGGCGGGCCCAGGGCATGGGGGCGCTGCGGACGCTCCTCGACGACGACCTCGCCCGCGCCCTCGCGGTCGGCGCCGATCCCGAGGGGCCGGCCGGGCATGCGCAGGACCCGGCGTTCAGCGTGCCCGCCCTGGTCGCCGAGGCCGCCGAACGGCACGGCCTCGGTACGGACGCCGCGGCGCTCTATCTGATGCTGCTCGCCCTGCCCGACCCGACGGACCGCAACTGCGCCCGCTGGACCGGCTGGAAGCCCGCCCGGACGAAGAAGGCGCGCGCCGAGCTCGCGGCGACCGACCTGGTCGTGGAGGCCAAGCGGTCGCGCGCCGGGCGCACCCTGTTCCTGCCGTGCGGCTGGCTGGACCTGAAGTCCAGGGGCGCGGTGCCGGTGGAGATCTGGAAGCGGGACCTCTATCCGCTCACCGGCTACGGGCGTGCCGTCCCGCTGCTGCCGGTGCCCGAGCTGTACGAGCGTGCCTGGGACCGTGTGCGCACGGGTGACGCCCCGGCGTACGAGGAGCTCACCACCCGCGCCACCCGCAAGGGCCGCCGCCGATGACCACCGTCCCCCCGCCCCCGCAGGGGGCGACGACGACTCCCCGCCCGTCCCGTCCGGAAGAACGCACCGCGATGACCACCACCCTGTCCCCCGACACCGCCCGCCAGATCGTGCCGCCCGAGGAGCGGTACGCCACCGAACTGGCCTTCCTCGCCGCGTACGACGACGGCCCCCGCCCGCCGGCCTGGCGGCTCACCCCGCGCGCGGTCGTCACCTTCGTCATGGGCAGCGACGCCCGGGCCCTGAAGCTGCCCGACGAGGTCGCGGCGCCCGAGGGGGTGCCGCGCCGGCTGGTCGTGGAGAGCAAGTTCGTCGGCGACCGGGCCCTGGTCGAGCGGTGTGTCGTCACGCTCGCCGGGGAGCGGGGTCTGCTGCTCGTCGGCGAGCCCGGCACCGCCAAGTCCATGCTGTCCGAGCTGCTGTCGGCCGCCGTGTGCGGTACCAGCGGACTGGTCGTGCAGGGCACCGCGGGCACCACCGAGGACCAGCTCAAGTACGGCTGGAACTACGCCCTGTTGCTGGCGCAGGGGCCCAGCCCGCAGGCGCTGGTGCCCTCTCCGGTGCTGACCGCCATGCGCCGGGGCGGCCTCGCCCGGGTCGAGGAGGTCACCCGGTGTCTGCCGGAGGTGCAGGACTCGCTGGTGTCGCTGCTGTCGGAGCGGCGGATCGCGGTGCCCGAACTGGCGGGCACCGAGGACGCGTTGGCGCACGCCGCGCCCGGCTTCAATCTGATCGCCACCGCCAACCTGAGGGACAAGGGCGTCTCCGAGATGTCCGCGGCCCTCAAGCGCCGCTTCAACTTCGAGACCGTCGGACCGATCCCCGACCTCGACGCCGAGACCGCGCTGGTGCGCAGCCAGGCGCGAGCCTCCGTGGAGCGGGCCGGGGCGCCCTTCCAGGTCGACGACGCGGTGCTGGAGGCCCTGGTCACCGCCTTCCGGGACCTGCGGGAGGGCCGGTCGGCGGAGGGCTGGGAGGTGGAGCGGCCGTCCACGGTGATGAGCACGGCGGAGGCGGTGTCCGTCGCGGGCGCGCTGGGGCTGGCCGCGGCCTACTTCCCGGGGGACCGTGATGTCCTCGGCCTGCTGCCGGGGCATCTGCTCGGCGTGGTCCGCAAGGACGACCCGGCCGACGCGGCCCGGCTGCGCGGCTACTGGGACGGTCCCGTACGGCGCCGCGCCGAGCAGGGCTCCGCCACCTGGCGGACCCTGTGGGACCTGCGCACGGTCCTGGAGGGCTGACGGCCGTGTCGCTCTCCCACGGGGCCGTCCCCGACATCGAGGCCGAGGGGGGCGAGCCCGGCTCGCCCGAGCGGGCCGGCACCGCCGCCGAGCGGGCCGACACCGCCGCCGACCGGGCCGACACCGCCGCCGAGCAGGCCAGCACCACCCCCGAGCAGGCCAGCACCACCCCCGACCGGGCCAGCACCACCCCCGAGCAGGCCAGCACCACCCCCGAGCAGGCCAGCACCGCCCCCGAGCAGGCCAGCACCGCCCCCGAGCAGGCCAGCACCGCCCCCGGCCGGGTCGGCCCCTCCCCCGACCGGGCGCTCGCCGCCCTCACCGGCCCGGCCGCGCCGTTCCTCATCGGCGTACGGCACCACGCGCCGTCCCTCGCCGCGGCCGTGCCCGCGCTGCTCGACGCGGCGAAGCCGGACGTGGTGCTCGTCGAGCTGCCGGACGAGATGCAGCAGTGGCTGCCCTGGCTCGGACACGAGGAGACGCGGGCCCCGGTCGCGCTCGCCGCCGCACCCGGGGACGGGCGGGGCGCGTCCGGACCGGCCTTCTATCCGTTCGCCGACTTCTCGCCCGAGCTGGCGGCCGTGCGGTGGGCGGCCCGGCGCGGCGTACCGGTGGTCGCCTGCGATCTGCCGCTCGCGCACCGGGCGTGGGGCGAGGAGCGCGGGGGCGCGGGGCCCGGCGAGTCCCTCGGGTTCACCTCCGCGCTGCGCTCCCGGCTCACGGGGCGTCCCGGGGACGATCTGTGGGACCGGCTCGTCGAGGCCACGGCGCCGGGGTCGCCGCCGGAGGCGCTGCGCCGGGCGGCCCTGCTGACGGGGTGGGCGCTGCGCGAGGACGCGGCCGCCGCGGGCGGGGTGCCGGAGCTGGATCTGCGGCGGGAGCGGTGGATGCGGGCCCGGATCGCCGAGGCCACCGCGGACGGGCGCCGGGCCGCCGTGGTCGTCGGCGCCTTCCACGCGCCCGCGCTGACCGGGACACGGGACGGGGAGGGGGAAGAGACGGAGGTCTCCCCCGCCGACAGCGGCTCCTGGACCACCTCCCTCATCCCGTACACCTACGCCCTGCTGGACGAGCGCTCCGGCTATCCGGCCGGGATCCGGGACCCGGAGTGGCAGGACATGGTGCTGCGGGCGGCCGGGGAACCCGCCGCGCTGGAGGAGGCGTTGACGCGGGCCGCCGTGCGGGTGTGCGCGGAGCTGCGGGGGCTCGGGCATCCGTCCGGGCCCGCCGACGCCCGGGAGATCACCCGGCTCGCCTCGGACCTGGCCCGGCTGCGCGGACTTCCGGCGGCGGGGCGGGGCGAGCTGGTCGAGGCGGTGCAGACGGTGCTCGCGCAGGGGGAGCCGTACGGGCGGGGCCGGTCCGTGGCGCGGGCGATGGAGCGGGTGCTGGTCGGTACCCGCACCGGGCGTCCGGCACCCGGCGCTCCGCGCAGCGGTCTCGCCCCGGCGGTGGAGGCCGAGGCCGCGGACCTGGGCCTGCCCGGACCGGACAGCGGTACGGGTACGGCGGCCAGGGACCTGCGTCTGGACCCGCTGCGGTCCGACCTCGACCGGCGCCGTGAGCTGCTGCTGCGCCGGCTGACGGTGTGCGGGGTGCCGTACGGGGAGGCGAGGGAGGTCGCCGGGGCGGGCGGTGCCGAGGCGCTGACCTCGCGCTGGGAGGTGCGCTGGACGCCGGCCACCGCGGCCATGCTGACCGCGGCCGGGGTGCGCGGGGTGACCGCCGCCCAAGCGGCCGAGGGTGTCCTGCGGGAGCGGCGGCGCGCGGAGCGGGACGAGGGCGGGCCGACGGGCGCTCAGGTGCTGGAGGGGCTGGCGCGGGCGGCGGAGTGCGGTCTGCCGGCGCTGGCGGACGAACGGCTCGACGATCTCGCCGAGACCCTGCCGCAGACCGGCACACTGCCCGAACTCCTCGCCGGTCTGGCCTTGTTGGACCGGGTCCGCTCCGGCCATGTCGCCGGCCTCGGCGTCGACGAGGCCCGTACGGCGCGGGCGGCCGCCGTGGCCGAGCTGCTGACGTCGGCGGCGGTGCGGCAGGTGGACGGTCTGACCGGTTCCGAGGAGGCGGCCGACGCGCACGCCCTGCTCGAACTCGCCCATCGCGCGGACCTGCTGGGCGGGATCCGGCTCACCGACGCCCTCGCCCGGCTGGCCGCCGAGGGCTCGCCGCTGATGCGCGGCGCCGCCGGGGCCGTACGGGTACTGCTCGGGCAGGAGGACGCGCGGGCGTTCGGCGACCGGGTGGCCTCGTGGGTCGACGGTGCCGTGGACCCTGAGACGCGCTCGGCGCTGGCCGCCCGGCTGACGGGGCTGCTGACGGCGGCGGGGCCGTTGCTGGAGGCGGCGGCCGAGACCCTGGAGCCGCTGCTGGGCCGGGTGGCGGAGCTGTCCGACCGTGCGTTCCTGGACCGGCTTCCGGCCCTGCGGGGCGGCTTCGACACCCTGAGCCCGGCGGCCCGGGACCGGCTCCTGTCCGCCGTGGAGGAGCGCCTCGGCACCGACCGGGTGGCCGACACGGGCGGGGTGGACCCGGCCGCGCTGGCCGCCTGGACCCGGGCCGACCTCGCGGCGCACGCCGCCCTGCGCTCCCTCGGGCTGCTGCCCGCGCCCGGGCACGGTACCGAGGAGGACGTCACCGGCGAGGCACCGGTCGCCCGGGCCGAGGACGAGGAGCGGCGGCTCACCCCCACCGACCGCTGGCGGCTCGTGCTGGGCCGGCGCAAGGAGCGGCTGTCCGCTTCCGCCGCGCCGCTCGCGACCGCGCTCGACGAGCTCTACGGCAGCGGACGCGGTGAGGGCAGCCGGGGCGATCTCACGGGTGCGGGGGCCGGGGGCGGCCGGGAGGTGCCGTATCCCGGCGTGCGGGAGTGGTCGGAGGAGCTGGCGGCGCTGTTCGGGCCGGGCATCCGGGAGGAGGTGCTGGCGGCTGCCGCGGCGGAGGGCCGCAAGGACGTGCTGACGGAACTGGACGCGGACAGCGTGCGGCCCTCGGTCGATCTGCTGCGCACGGTGCTGAGCCATGCCGGCGGGCTGCCCGAGGCCCGGCTGGCCGCGCTGCGTCCGCTCGTGCGGCGGCTGGTCGACGCGCTCACCCGCGAGCTGGCCACCCGGCTGCGTCCGGCCCTGCACGGCACGGTCCTGCCCCGGCCCAGCCGACGGCCGGGCGGCGGCCTGGACCTGCCCCGCACGCTGCGGGCCAACCTGGCGACCGCCCGGCGCGGCCCGGACGGCACGGTCCGGGTCATCCCCGAGCACCCGGTGTTCCGTACCCGGGCGCGCCGGGCCGCCGACTGGCGGCTGATCCTGGTCACGGACGTGTCGGGGTCCATGGAGGCCTCCACGGTGTGGGCCGCGCTCACGGCGTCGGTGCTGGCCGGGGTGCCGACCCTGTCCACGCACTTCCTGGCCTTCTCCACGGAGGTCATGGATCTCACCGGGCATGTCGAGGACCCGCTGTCGCTGCTGCTGGAGGTGAGCGTCGGCGGCGGCACGCACATCGCGGCGGGGCTGCGGCACGCGCGCGAGCTGGTGACCGTGCCCTCGCGCACCCTCGTCGTGGTCGTCAGCGACTTCGAGGAGGGCTATCCGCTCGGCGGGCTGCTCGCCGAGGTCCGCGCCCTGGTCGGCGCCGGCTGTCATGTGCTGGGCTGCGCGAGCCTCGACGACACCGGCCGACCGCGCTACTCCACGGGGGTCGCGGGTCAGCTCGTCTCGGCGGGCATGCCCGTGGCCGCCCTCAGTCCGCTCGAACTCGCCCGCTGGGTAGGGGAGAAGATCGCATGAGCACGAGTCCGCAGCTGCCTGCGGTCGCCCCGTCCGTGACCGCCGAACTCGTCGAGGCGCTGTCGCCCCGGCTGCGCAAGCGGCTGGACGCGGGCGTCGCCAAGCTGGCCGGGCGGCCCATCGTCCGCGACGGCGACACCGTACGCATCGCGATCGACGACGACACCGACCTCGAACTGCACGCTCCCGGCTCCGTGGTGACCAGCGCGGACGGCATCCGCTGCGGTTGTCTGCTCGCCCCGGACTGTCTGCACCGCGCGGCGGCGGCCTCGGCGGCGCCGGTGGCGGAGGAGCCGCTTACGGCAGTGCCCGAGGACGGCCCGGCACAGACCTCGGAGAGCCCGGCAGCACCCACAGCGGCGACCGAAAAGGCCGCACGGCCGCTGTCGCAACCGGGGCCGGAGCCCGAGCCCGAAACCCCCTCCCCCGCCCAACTCGCCGCCGCCCGCGCCGTCTTCGAGGCGGCGGCCGCCGTGCTCGAAGCGGGTACGGACGGGGCCGGGGCCGTGCTCCAGGCGGAGTTGCTGCGGGCCGCGCACACCGCGCGGCTCGCCGGGCTGCCCCGGGCCGCCTCGGCGGCGGTCACCGTGGTGACCGGGGTGCGCACGGCCCGCTCCGGGGACCCGGCCTACCGGCTGCCCGACCTGGTGGAGGCGCTGCGTACGGCTCTGGGCGTGGCGCACCGGCTGCCGCGGGCGGCGGGCGCCGAGCTGGCGGAGCTGCGCGGGACGGTACGGCAGCCGTACACACCGGACGGTTCGCTGCGGCTGTACGGGCTGTTCTCCGAGCCCGTGCTGACGGCGACGGGGTACGCGGGCGCGGTCACCTGGACGGCGGACGCGGAGGGCCGTCTCCACACGGTCTCGGACGTGGCCCCGGGCGGCGCGGGCCGGGCCACCGGCGCCGCCGACCGGACCGTGCGCATCGGCGACACGGCCCTGACGCATCGCGAGTTGTCGCGGGCGGGGCTGGCCGTGTCGGGCGCGACCGTGTCGCCGACGGGGCGCCTGGGCGCCGGGGCGGGGGTACGGGCGGTGCGCGCCTCCGGTGCGGAGTGGCGCGGGGAGCCGCTGGACCGGCTGTGGGCGGTGCCGGTCGCCGAGCAGGTGGCCCGGGCGCTCGGCGACGGCCCCCACGACCTGCTCTTCCTGGAGGTCACCCTGGTCGGGACGGTCCGGGAGGCGACGGGTGACTGTCTGCTGGCCGACTGCGACGGGCTGGCGCTGCGGCTGGCCGCGGCCCACGACGATCCGGCGCTCCCCCACCGGGAGAACCTCCGTCTGCTGGCGGCGGCGCGCGGCAGCCGGCTGCGCGTGATCGCCCGGCTGGCGCCGGGTCCGCTGCCCCGTGCCCTGCTGCTGGCCGCCGAACACCCCTCCCAGCCGGGCGTCCGGGTCGACCTCGGCCTGGACCGGCTCCAGCGTGCCGATCTGCCCGCGGCGGCCGCGCCGCCCGCCGCCGCGCTCGTGCCGGACGAGGCCCCGCTGCACCTGCTGCGCCGCCGGGTGCACCAGGCCGTGTCCGGGGGCCGCCGGGTGCTGGCCTTCCCGGGCGGCGCGGCGGGCGATCCGGCACGGTTGCGCCGTACCGGCTTCGGCACCGGGGCGGCCGTGCTCGACGAACTGCACGCCACGGCGGCGGACCGGTCCCGTGACCCGTTCGGCCGGCTCCTCCCGGCCGACACTCCCCGCTTCGCCCGGGCCTGGCTGGCGGCGGCCTGCTACACGGGCGAGGTGGAGCGCGGGTTGTGTGCGACGGCGTGGGGGGCGAGGGCGTAGGTGAGAAGTCCCGGCCGATCCGCCTCTTTAGGTCAGGATCTGACCTCTATGGCTCCTAACGTGGTACTCGACCGCGGAACCACACGGGAGAAGAGGACCATGACCGACTCCAACGCCACCCCCGCCCGGCCCGTCACCGGCGAGCGCGCCGATCTGCTCAAGGAACTGGCCCAGGCCAGGTACTTCCTGCGCTTCACCGCCCGGGACCTCACCGACGAGCAGGCCGGGCAGCGCACCACGGCCAGCGAGCTGTGTGTGGGCGGCCTGATCAAGCACGTGACCGCGACGGAGCGCGGCTGGGCGGACTTCATCCTCGAGGGTCCGTCGGCCCTGGGCGACTTCGACTCCATGACCGAGGCGGACTTCGCCCGGCGGGCCGACGAGTTCCGGATGCTGCCGGGCGAGACGCTGGCGGGCGTGCTGAAGGAGTACGAGGAGGTGGCCCGTCGTACGGACGAGCTGGTCGCCACCCTGCCCAGCCTGGACGCGGACCAGCCGCTGCCGAAGGCGCCGTGGTTCGAGCCGGGGGCGCGCCGGTCGGCCCGCCGGGTTCTGATCCACATCGTCGCCGAGACCGCCCAGCACGCCGGTCACGCCGACATCATCCGGGAGTCCCTGGACGGGGCGAAGAGCATGGGCTGACCTCGAAGAGGTGGGCGTGCCAGGGCTCCAGGGCGACGAAGAGGCCCGGGTCGGTCAGTTCGTCGCCTTCGCGGTCGTACGACTGTGCGGTGAGCAGGTCGGTCAGGCGGTACGCGTGTCCGCGCATCCCGTCCCAGGGCAGGGGGATCCTCGCCCGGGACGGCCGGTCGCAGTGGTTGACGACGACCAGATGGCGGGCGTCCGGGTCCGTCCAGGTCCAGGCGAGCAGTCGGGTGTGGGTGTCGTTGTCGGGCCGGCCCGTCGGGGTGAGCGGTCGCCACTCGCCCCGGCGCGCTCCGGCGGCGGCGGGCAGCAGACGGGCGTAGAAGTCGCGGAGCGAGGCGTCGGCCGGTTCCGACGGCGCCCGGCGCAGGAACACGGGGAGCCGCGTCCTGCGTCCCTCGAACTGGCCCTCGTGCCAGAGGGTGGCGCCGGGCAGGGTCGCGACGGTCACGGCCGCCGCGCGTCCCCGCTCACCCGGCAGGGCGGTGGCGGCGCGGGGCTCGTCGTGGTTCTCCAGGAAGCGGACCAGGCCACGCTGGTAGGCGAGGTCGGCTCCCAGATGGGCGCGGACCGGTCCGGCGTCCTCGTGGACGAGCCGGTCGTAGAGGCGTTTGTCGTAGCAGTGGTCGAAGCCCTGCTGCTGGAGGGCCCATTCGAGGTCCCAGTAGGCCTCCGCGACGAGGAGGAGGCCGGGGTGGCGGGCGCGCACCCGCGGGACGACGTACGGCCAGAAGTCCTCGGCGGGCACGGGTCCCGCCCGCTCCCCCCAGGTCTTGGCGAAGACGTCGTTCATCATCAGCATCGCCATGTCGCAGCGCACGCCGTCCGCCTGGTCGCCCACGGAGACGAGCGTGTCGACGGTGGCCTCGCGCAACTCCTCGCTGAAGGCGTTGAGTTGGACGACGTCCGGCCAGGGCGGGAAGTACGGGTCCCGGCCCCGGGCGAACACGTGTCCCTCCGCCGCCAGATAACCGCCGGGGTCGCGGGCCAGGTCGTCCGCCGTGCCCCGGATCAGGCGCTCGGGGTGCGCGGCGAGCCAGGGGTGGTCGGGGGCCACATGGTTGGGCACGTGGTCGAGGATCAACCGGAGTCCGCGGGCGGCCAGTTGGGCGCGGGCCTCGGCGAGACCCCCGGGGCCGCCGAGGAAGGGGTCGACGACGTAGTCGCGTACGCAGTACGGGGATCCGGCGATGTCCGCCTCGGTGAGGTCGGGCAGGGCCTCGCGGAACGACCTCAGGAGGTTCTCGTCGCGCAGCGCGATCCGCAGTCCGGCCGGGCTGCGCTCCCAGACGCCCATCAGCCACACCGTGTCGACGCCGGGCCGGGCGACCTCGTCCCAGACCTCGCCGGGCACCTCGCCGAGCGTGACGCGGCGACCGAGACGGCGGCCCAACTCACCCAGCCAGACCAGGGTGTTGATCTCGTGGATCACGGTCATGACAGCGGCTCCTCACGGTGGTCCGGCGAGGGTTCGAGCGACTCCCGGCCGCCCCGCTGCCAGTCGTCGGCGTCGAGCGTGTGGAACAGCGTGGCGATCGCCGCGACCAGTCCGGTCCAGCCGGTCTGGTGGGAGGCGCCGAGGCCCGCGCCGTCGTCGCCGTGGAAGTACTCGTGGAAGAGGATCAGGTCCTTCCAGTGCGGGTCCTTGGCGAACTTGGTCTGGGCGCCGTGCACGGGGCGCAGGCCGTCGGCGTCACGCAGGAAGGTGGCGGTGAGCCGGTCGGAGATCTCGCGCGCGACCTCGTAGAGGTTCAGCCGCCGGCCGGATCCGGTCGGGCACTCCACGGTGAACGCGGGGCCGTGGCAGCCGTGCAGGTTCAGCAGGGCGCGGATGATCAGGACGTTGATCGGGAACCACACCGGGCCGCGCCAGTTGGAGTTGCCGCCGAACATGCCGGAGTCGGACTCGGCGGGCAGATAGCCGACGCCGTACGTCTGCCCGTGCACCTCGAAGGTGTAGGGGTGCTCGGCGTGGTGGCGGGAGAGGGAGCGGATGCCGTACGGGCCGAGGAACTCGTTCTCGTCCAGCATCCGGGCCAGGACGCGGCGCAGCCGGCCCTCGCCGAACAGCGCGAACAGATACCGGCCGTCGGCTCCGGATCCGAGGTCGTGCTGCTCGACGACGGCCTCCACGGCCGGGTGCCGCCGGATGAACTCCTTGGCGCCTTCGACGAGTTCGGGGAAGGCACGATCGGCCCGGCCGCCGATCACGCTGGTCGCCGCCAGCGGTATCAAGCCGACCAGGGAGCGCACCTTCAGCGGGGTGGCGGTGCCGTCGGGCAGGCGCAGGACGTCGTAGAAGAAGCCGTCCTCCTCGTCCCAGAGGCTGGCGTTGTCCCGGCCCATGCGGTTCATGGCGACGGCGATCCACGCGAAGTGCTCGAAGAGCATCTGGGCCTGTTCGACGTAGACCGGGTTGTCGACGGCGAGTTCGATGGCGATGTCGAGGAGGTTCTGGCAGTAGAACGCCATCCACGCGGTGCCGTCGGCCTGGTCGAGGTGGCCGCCGGTGGGCAGGGGCGCGCTGCGGTCGAAGACGCCGATGTTGTCGAGGCCGAGGAAGCCGCCCTGGAAGACGTTGTTGCCGTCGGTGTCCTTGCGGTTGAGCCACCAGGTGAAGTTCTTCATCAGCTTCTGGAAGGCGTTCTCCAGGAAGGCGCGGTCGCCGCGGCCCGTGCGGCGCTTCTCGAGTTCGTGGACGAAGAGGACGGCCCAGGCGTGCACCGGCGGGTTGACGTCCCCGAAGTTCCATTCGTACGCGGGGATCTGGCCGTTGGGGTGCAGCGAGAGGCGGTGCAGGAGGAGCTCCAGCTGGCCCTTGGCGAAGGAGATGTCGACCATGGCGAGGGCGAGCGTGTGGAAGGCGAGGTCCCAGGCCGCGAACCACGGGTACTCCCAGGTGTCCGGCATCGACATGATCTCGTCGTTGACCATGTGGTACCAGGCGCTGTTGCGGATCCGGGGGTCGGCGGCGAGGGGGTCGACGCCGTGTTCGGCGAGCCAGCGCTCGACGTCCAGGTGGTAGTACTGCTTGGACCAGAGCATTCCGGCGAGCGCCTGGCGGACCACACGGCGTTCGTCGTCGCCCATGCCGTCGGGGGTCAGGGCGTCGTAGAAGGCGTCGGCCTCGGTGCGGCGCACGTCCATGACCTGGGTGAAGTCCGCCCAGGGAGCCGGGAGTTCGGTGTCGGTGAGGCGCAGGCGGACGGTGGCGCTCTCGCCGCCGGGGACGGTCAGGACGTGGTGGACGGCGGCCTTGGTGCCGGTGCGGGCCGGGTTGACGGCGGTGGTGTCGCCATGGACGACGCGGCGGCCGATGCCGTCCTTGACGTACGGGGTGGGGTTCGGGCTGCCGAAGATCCGCTCGTTGTCGGTCTCGTTGTCGGTGAAGAGCAGGTCGCCGCCCTGGTGGTGGAGCCAGCGCGGGCCCAGTTCCTCGTGGTCGGCGCGGACGGCGCAGTCGGTCGCGCGCAGTGCGGGGACGGCGGTGCCGCCGGCCCAGGACCAGGTGTGCCGGAACCACAGGGTCGGCAGGAGATGCAGGGTGGCCTCGTCGGGGCCCCGGTTGTGCGCGGTGATCTCGACCAGCAGATCCTCCGGTCCCGCCTTGGCGTACTCGACGAGGACGTCGAAGTAGCGGTCTTCGTCGAAGACGCCGGTGTCGAGGAGCTCGTACTCGTGGTCGCGGCGGCCGCGGGCCCGGTTGGTGTCGACGAGGTCGGCGTAGGGGAACTCCTCCTGCGGGTACTTGTAGAGGTACTTCATGTAGGAGTGGGTGGGCGTGTTGTCGAGGTGGAACCAGTACTCCTTGACGTCCTCGCCGTGGTTGCCCTCGGCGTTGGTCAGGCCGAACATCCGTTCCTTGAGGATCGGGTCGCGGCCGTTCCACAGGGCCAGGGCGAAACACAGCCGCTGTTTGTCGTCGCTGACGCCGGCGATGCCGTCCTCGCCCCAGCGGTAGGCGCGGGAGCGGGCCTGGTCATGGGTGAAGTACGACCACGCGTCGCCGTCCGCGCTGTAGTCCTCGCGGACCGTCCCCCACTGCCGCTCGCTCAGGTACGGGCCCCAGCGCCGCCAGGGCGCCACGCCGGCGTCGGCCTCCGCGAGCCGCTGCCGCTCGGCGTCCACTGGTCCCTCGGCGTCGGTCATCGCCCGTCCTCCTCGCCCACCGGCCCATGCCTCCACAGTCGGGCGTACCGGACCGGGCCGCAATGACACGGAGGCCGCCGGTGACACGTCCTGGGCCGTACGGCTGACGTCCCCGTCGGAAAATGGCGTGGCGGACCCGGAAGCGGATCCGTACGATCATCGCGATGACTACTCCTTCTGCTCGCAGATTGGGGGACCCGTCCGCGCAAGGTGAGTGCTGATGCTCACTCACACCGCGAACGGGGACTCCCGGCTTTCCTTCTGGCGGCGCGTGCGCGAGTTCGCCGTCCCGCCCTCCATGATCGAGACGGCGACCGCCCGTCGGCTGACCGGTGACTGGGCGGGGGCCTGTGCCGCCGCGGGCATCGACGTCGACTTCACGCTGCGTTCCGTGGCACAGGACCATGGCCGGCACCTTGCCGCCAGGGTCCGGGCCGATCTGCGCCGACTGGCTCCCGACCTGCTGCGCTGGCACATGCCGAGGATCGCTCCGGACGGACTGCTCCGCCCGGCGCTGACCCTCTCGCTGGCCCGGTACGCCCCCGGGGGACCGGGCGATGGGCGCCCGGTGCATCTCGTGGTGCGGACCGCACCCGCCTGGGCGGACGCCGGGCAACGGATGAGCCTCGCGCTGTGGGACGCCTCCCGTCCGGCGGACCGCGCCCGGCTCCATCCGCATCCCTGCCCCGACCGGCGCTTCCGGCTCGACCTGCACCGGCATCTGTGGGATGCGGACCGGGCAGGTGAGCTGGGGGCCCGGTCAGGGACCCCTCCCGGGAACCCGGGACCGGACCCCGAACTGATACCGCCCGAGTTCGGCTGCGCGGTCGGCCGTTGGGCCGACGAGGCGCGCATTCTACTCGCCGCCGAGGGGCGGCCGGGCGGATCCGGCACGGTACTCGTACGGCTCGGAGGGCGGCGCAGGCTGGCCCTGGAACCGGCCGGCCGCGGGGACGGCGACGGGCCGCCCGCGCTGCGGATCACCGGGGCGCCCACCGGCGGCGGTGTCTCCGCGCTGCCGGTCCTGCCCGACGCGGCCACCTGGATCCTCCCCGACCTGGAGCTGCTGCGCACCGGTGCGATCGACGCCGGTCTGCTGCATCCGCTGGTCGCCTCGGCGCTCGTACCGGGCCGCTCACCGGGGCGTCCGGCGAGGAGCGACGACCCGGCGGGGCGGGCGCGGCTCGTGGAGTGCCGTGGCGCCCGGCACCGGATCGGCCTGGTCGACGGTGTGCTGGCCGCACTGGACCACGAGCCGGACGAGATCCGGCGGGAGGAGCTGCTGGCCGCGCTGACCGGCACTCCCCTGCCCTGTCTGCAGGCCATCGACCGGGCGCACCGCCGCCCCGACTGCCTCGACGGTGTCCGCGAGCGCCTGAACCACGGGGACATCGCCGGTGCGCTGGCCGTGGTGGAGGGCCTGCTGGGCCCCGAGGCGCTGCTGCGCGACGGCGCGTTGCGGGACGCCCTGGAGGAGGCCGCGCACCGGCGGATCACCTACGGGCTGTTCCGGGCGGGCCTCACAGGCCCCGGACCCGCCCGGGCCCGCCCGCAGGACCGACGTCTCCCGCACCTCCGTTCGCATCCGCGGCACGCCGCCGCTCGCTGACCCGAAGACCTCCCCTGTCCTTCTCGCTCGGCCCACCCCGACCTCTCACTCGGCCCACCCCGACCCAAAGGTGATCACACCCATGCCCACCAGCACCCCGTTCGCCATGCCCTCCGCCGACCCGGCCGACCGCTCCCGACTCGACGTGGCCGCAGACCTCCTGGCCCTGCTGCGCGACGCCGGCACCGAACCGCGCCCCGACATCCAGCTGGAGGCCCTGACGCTCGCCGTGGCGGCCGATCTGCCCGTGCTGCTGTGGGGCGAGCCAGGGATCGGCAAGACCGCCGCCCTGACCCAGCTCGCCGAGTCCCTGGATCTGCCGCTCACCACGGTCATCGCCAGCGTGCACGAACCCTCCGACTTCTCCGGGCTGCCCGTCGTCGGGGACGACCCCGCCGAGCAGGGCGTCCCGCTGGCCCCGCCGGACTGGGCGGTGCGGCTGGTGCGGGCCGGCCGGGGTCTGCTGTTCCTCGACGAGCTGTCCACCGCCCCGCCGGCCGTCCAGGCCGCGCTGCTGCGCCTGGTGCTGGAGCGGCGGATCGGCGCCCTGCGGCTGCCGCCCGGCGTGCGGATCGTGGCCGCCGCCAACCCCCGGTACTCCGCGGCCGACGGCTGGGAGCTGAGCCCTCCGCTGGCCAACCGGTTCGTCCACCTCCAGTGGCACCACGACCACGAGGTCGTCGTACGGGGGCTCGGCGGGACCTGGCCCGTGGCGACCCTGCCCCGGCTCGACCCGGAGAAGCTGCCACAGGCCGTGGCATACGCGCGCCGGGCGGTGTGCGCCTTCCTCACCGCGCGCCCGCCGCTCGTGCACCGGCTGCCCAGTGGGGAGACCCGCCGGGGCGGCCCCTGGCCGTCGCCCCGGAGCTGGGAGATGACCCTGCATCTGATCGCCTTCGCGACGGCGGCCGGTTCCTCGCGGGACGTGCTCTCCCTGCTGGTCAGGGGCACGGTGGGGGACGGTCCGGGGCTGGAGCTGCTGGCGAGCCTGGACCGGCTGGACCTCCCGGACCCCGAGACGCTGCTCGCCGACCCGGCCGGTGCCGAGCTGCCCGAGCGCGGAGATCTGCGGCAGGCGGTGCTCGACGCGGTCGTGGCCGCCGTACGGGAACGCCCGAACAAGTCCCGGTGGGACGCGGCCTGGGCGCTGCTCGTGCGGGCGGTGGAGACCGGGGCGCCGGATCTGGTGGTGGTCCCGGCGACGACCCTCGCGACGCTGCGCTGCCAGGAGTGGCAGGTGCCGGCCTCGATCGAACAGCTCGCCGGGGTCGTCTCGCTGTCGCAGCGGGCGGACCGGGCGGCGGCGCGGGCGACGGCCGCGGCCCGGGCATGAGGGGGACAGGACCGATGACGGACGTGGCCGCCCCGGCGCCCCTAGACCGCGACAAGCTCTTCACCGCCCGGCTGCACGCCGCGCGGGCCCGCCCCTACCTGGCGACGGCGCTCTTCGCCCTGCACGTCGTCGAGTCCCGGCGGGTGCCGACGATGGGCGTCGACCGGCACTGGCGGTGCTATGTCTCGCCCGCGTTCGTGGAGCGGATGCCGGTGGAGGAGCTGGCGGCGGTCTGGGTGCACGAGGTGTCGCACCTGTTGCGCGACCACCACGGGCGCAGCGACCGGGTGGCCCGGGAACGCGGTCTGACCGGCCCCGGGGAACGGCTGCGGATGAACATCGCGGCGGACTGCGAGATCAACGACGACGCCTACGGCGAGGGGCTGGTCCGGCCCGCGGGCGCCGTCGACCCGGAGTTCCTGGGGCTGCCCGAGGGCCGGCTGATGGAGGACTACCTGCGCCTCTTCACGCTGGGGGCGCGCACCCAGGACCTGGTCTGGCTGGACTGCGGCAGCGGCGCCGACGGGCTGGAGCGGGAGTGGGATCTCGGCCCCGACGGCGCGCACGGACTGAGCGAGCAGGAACGGGACGCCGTCCGCTTCCGGGTGGCGCAGGGCATCAAGGGCCGGCCGGGGAACGCGCCCGAGCAGTGGCGGCGGTGGGCCGAGGAGGCGTTCCATCCGCCGCAGCCCTGGCGGGAGTTGCTGGGGGCGGCGGTCCGCTCGGCCGCGTCGGGCGCGGGTGGGGGCGACGACTACTCGTACGGGCGGCCGTCGCGGCGCTCGGCCGGGGTGCCCGGGGTCGTCCTGCCGAGCCTGCGCCGGCGGCCGCCCCAGGTGTCCGTGATCATCGACACCTCCGGGTCGGTCAGCGACGCCGAACTGGGCAGCGCGCTCCTGGAGGTCGCCGCGATCTGCCGTGCCGTGGGCGGGCGGCGGGACCTGGTCACCGTCCTGCCGTGCGACGCCGACGCCCGGTTCGTGCACTCGCTGTGCCGGGGTGAGGGGATTCCGCTGATGGGCGGTGGGGGCACGGATCTGCGCACGGGCTTCGCCAAGGCGCTGCGGACGCCGCCCCGGCCCGATGTCGTCGTGGTGCTGACGGATGGTCAGACGCCCTGGCCCGAGGCCCGTCCGGCGTGTCGTACGGTCGTCGGTCTCTTCTCCCGGCCCGGGGGCGGTTCCTGGCGGGAGGACGACCCCGACTACGTGCCGGACGCGCCGCCCGACTGGGCACGGGTGGTGGATATCGGATGAACAGCACCGGGACGTTGCCGGAGAGGGCTCACCGGCTCACAGCGGCTGCTCCTACAGTGCCGGCATGGAGATCAGATGCTCGCAGTGCCAGGGGTTCGACCTGGAGCCGGGGTTCGTCGAGGACTCCGGTGACCACTCCCGGGGGTACGCGCGGTGGATTCCCGGGCCCCTGGAGCGCGGGATCCTGGGCGGGGCCAAGCGCTTCGGCCGGCCCCGCTTCCAGATAGACGCGTTCCGCTGCCGCGCCTGCGGTCATCTGGAGTTGTTCGCCCCGCGCGAGGTGTGACGCGGGAGGACGGGGACTCAGTGTCCGCGGAACGCCTCCTCCAGCCACCAGGCCCCCCGGTCCTTCGCCACTTTCGCGTCGACCAGCAGCGGCCCGGTCCGGGGCCCGGCGAGCCACTCCTCCACGGCCCCGAGATCCGCCCGGGTGCGCACGGTCACGGTCTCGAAGCCGTACCCGCGGGCCAGGGCGGCGAGGTCCGTCTCGGGGAACTCGACCGTGTGGAGGGGATGTCCGTCGGGCCCGAAGTGGTGGACCTCGGCTCCGTAGCCGTCGTCGTTGTACACGACGACCACCATCGGCAGCCCGAGTCTGCGCACGGTGTCGAGGTCGGCGGCGCCCATCAGCGCGCCGCCGTCGCCGAGCGCCGCCACGGGCAGCCGGTCCGGCCGGGCCAGGGCGGCGCCGATCGCGGTCGCGAGGCCCAGGCCGATCGACTGGAAGGCCTGGGTGAAGCAGACGCCGTTCTCGTCCGGCACCGACAGGTACGCCATCGGGTAGCCCATGAAGTTGCCGGAGTCCACGCCGATCACCCGCTCCGCCGGGAGGACGTCGTCGAGCGCGATGCTCAGGGTGCGCGGATCGATCCGCCCTGGCCCGCCGGCGTCCTCGTACGGCACGTCCCGTCGGCGCCCCCGGGCGGCGAGGGCCTCGGCGATGCCGGGGGTCCGCAGACCCCGCTGTTTCCCGTCGGCCGCCGCCAGCACCCGGTGTGCGGTGCGCGTGACATCACCGGTGACGCCGAGCCGCAGCTCCCGGTGCGCGCCGAGGGCCGTCGGGTCGTCGTCCACCTGGACGACGGTCGCTTCGGCGCCGATCAGGGTGCCGTGCCGCGTCGTCCACATGTTCAGCGCGCAGCCCCAGCCGACGATCAGGTCGGCGGAGGCGATCAGTTCGGCCGCGAGGGGGGAGGAGAAGCCCCCGGAGACCCCGAGCGACCACGGATTGCCGTGGAAGAGGCCGTGGGCGACGGCGGAGGTCGCCAGCAGGGCGCCGTGGCACTCGGCCAGGGCCTCCAGGGCGTCCCCGGCTCCGGCGGCGCGGGCGCCCCGGCCCGCCACGAAGACCGGCCGCCGGGCCGCCGCCAGCAGCCGCGCCAACGCGTCCACGTCCGCCCGCGCGGGTTCGACCGGTTCCCTGGCCGGCGGCGGAACGGCCTGCGACACGACACCGCCGGGCGCCTCGAGGGCCTGTACGGCGAGAGGGAGGTTGAGCAGCACGGTACGCCGTTCGTGCAGGGCGTGCCGGAGCGCTTCCAGGGCCTGCGCGACCGCCTCCTCGGCCGAGGTGATCCGCAGCGGTACCGCGCCCACCGCCCGCATCAGCGCGTCCTGGTCGATGTGGAAGTTGGACCGCGGCTCGGTCACCTCGGCCGCCAGCACGAGCATCGGGGTACGGCTCTTGGCGGCCTCGGTGATCCCCGTCAGCGCGTTGGTCAGTCCGGGCCCCTGATGGACGCTCAGCGCTGCCACGGTTCCGCTCACGCGGGTGTACGCGTCGGCCATCGTCGCCGCGCCGCCCTCGTGACGTGCGGCGACGAACCGCGCCCCGGCGGCGGTCATCGCGTTGGTGAGATGGAAGTTGCCCGATCCGACCACGCCGAAGACCTGGCCGATCCCGGCCGCGACCAGCGCCCGCCCCACGGCCTCGGCGACGTTCACGACCGCTCCACCAGCGCCAGCACCCGCGCGGGCGCCCCGGAGCCGGTGACGATGGGCAGCGGCCCGGCGACGACCACGCTCCCGGTGGGCGGCAGCGCGGCGAGGTTCCGCAGCTGGGTCAGTCCGTACTTGTCGCCGCCCATGAGGTAGGAGTGGCAGGGGAAGGCCGGGTCGAAGGAATGCCCGCGCCCGGCGTCGGTGCCCACCGTCTCCACGCCGAGCCCGATGACCGGCGCCTCCCGCGCCACCCAGCGGGCGCAGTCCGGGGACAGTCCAGGGGTGTGCGGGCCGTTCTCGTCCGCGTTCAGGAACGCCTCCTGGGAGTCCGCGCGGGCGTCCCAGCCGGTGCGCAGCAGCAGCCAGCCGCCCTCGGGCAGCGGGCCGTGCACGGCTTCCCATGCCTTCACGTGCTCGACCTCCACCAGGAAGTCGGGGTCCTCGGCCGCCTCCGTGGTGAAGTCGAGCACGACGGCCGGGGCGACCAGCCGACGCGCGGGCACGGACGCCACATCGGCGAGGTCCTTGCCGGTCACCCAGTGGTTCGGGGCGTCGAAGTGGGTGCCGGTGTGCTCGCCGCTGCGGAAGTTGTTCCAGTACCAGGCCGGTCCCCGGTCGTCGTACCTGCTGATCTCCTCCAGTTCGAACACCGCGGTCTGGCCGAACTCGGGCGGGAGCTGGATCACCGGGGTGGCGGCCGACAGGGGCGCGGTCAGGTCGACGACTTCGATCGACCCGCCGCGCAACCCGGACACCAGCGCGGCAAGGACGGACGGCTCGGGCACGGGACCTCCTGGGAGAACCTGGACTCATCACTCTCGCGGCTCAACTCACAGCATGGCACCCTGATATGACGCCCATTCAGCGATCGACACGCGGGAGGGACGTCATGTTCGCCAGGTCGACGGCCGCGAGCGCGGCGGCGGTGTGCGCGGTGGGTGTGCTGACGTTGACCGGCTGCGCCTTCGAGGACGGCGGCGAGGACACGGCCGGGCCCACGGGCACGGCGAGCAGGACCTCGGCGCCCCCTGTCTCCCCCTCCGCGTCGGCTTCGGCGTCGCCGTCGCCGTCGCCGTCGGCTTCGGCTTCGGCTTCCGCGAGCCGCACGCCCGTGCCCGTGCCCGTCACCGGCCCCGACCAGAAGCTGGTGACCATGACGATCACCGGCGGTTTCGCCGGGGTGAACCAGGAGGTGGTCCTGCGGGGCGACGGCACCGTCCGCGTCACCGACAAGGGCGCGTCCCGGGTGCGGCGGACGACCGCGGCGCAGTTCCGCGAGCTGCGCCTGCTGCTCGGGGATCCGGCGCTGGACGACGTCCCCTCGTTCACGATGGGCATGGGGGTGTACGACTCGTTCCAGTACACGCTGCGGTTCGGCGGCCGTACGGTCATGACGGACCGCTCCGGCGAGGAGCCGGCGCTCGACCCGCTCATCGACGCCCTGGACGACTGGCTGCCGAGGACGTGACGGCCGATCCCGCCTAGGCTGGAACTCTCGCCAGCGGGGGTCGGGCCAGGGAGGCTGCCATGACTGATGCCGGCCGCTATCTGCCGATCGCCGAGCACGGGCTCATCGGCGATCTGCGCAGCGTGGCCCTGGTGGGGACGAACGGCACGATCGACTGGTACTGCTGTCCCGCCTTCGACTCGCCGAGCGTGTTCGGCTCGATCCTGGACGCCGGGCGCGGCGGCTGCTTCGAGCTGGCGGCGGCGGTCCCGGCCCGCACGAAGCAGTTCTACTTCCCCGACACCAACGTCCTGATCACCCGGTTCTTCACCGGGGACGGCGTGGGTGAGGTGCAGGACTTCATGCCGGTGACCGGCGGGGCCGGGGAGGCGGAGCGGCACCGGCTGATCCGGCGGGTGCTGTGCGTGCGCGGCGCGCTGCCGTTCCGTACCCGGGTGGCGCCCCGGTTCGACTACGGCGCCAGTGCGCACACCGTGCGCCTGGTCGAGGGCATGGCGGTCTTCGAGTCCGAGAAGCTGACGCTCTCGCTCACCTCGACGGTGCCCCTGGAGTGCGAGGGACCGGACGTACGGGCGGACTTCAAGCTGTCCGAGGGCGAGTCGGCGGTGTTCGCCCTCGACCAGGTCGGCGGCGAGGTGAACCCGCGCCGGTGCGCGCGCACGGAGGCCGAGGAGCAGTTCGCGGCGACGGTGACGTACTGGCGGCGCTGGCTGTCGGCGTCCCGGTACCGGGGCCGCTGGCGGGAGATGGTGCACCGCTCCGCGCTCACCCTGAAGCTGCTCACCTACGGGCCCACCGGGGCGATCGTCGCCGCGCCGACCACGAGCCTGCCCGAACAGCTGGGCGGCGAGCGCAACTGGGACTACCGCTACCTCTGGGTGCGCGACGCCGCCTTCTGCGTGTACGCCCTGCTGCGGCTGGGGTTCACCGACGAGGCCGAGGCCTTCATGGAGTTCGTGACCCGGCACATCACCCCGGGTGACGGGAAGCGTTCCGGGCCGCTGCAGATCATGTACGGCATCGACGGGCGCACGGATCTCTCCGAGACCGAACTGACGCATCTGGAGGGCCATCAGGGCTCCGCGCCGGTGCGGGTCGGCAACGCCGCCGCGGACCAGCTCCAGCTCGACATCTACGGCGCGCTGATCGACTCGGTCTATCTGTACGACAAGTGGGCGCGGCCGGTCTCCAGCGACCAGTGGGACGACGTGTGCGCCCTGGTGGACTGGGTGTGCGCGCACTGGGACCAGCCGGACGAGGGGGTCTGGGAGACGCGGGGCGGCCGCAAGAGCTTCCTGTACTCGCGGCTGATGTGCTGGGTGGCGATCGAGCGGGCGATCCGGATGGCGCACCGGCGCGGGCTGCCCGCCGACCTGCGCCGCTGGCAGGAGGCCCGCGACGCGATCTACCGGCGCATCCACTCCCACGGCTGGTCGCCGCGCAGGCGGGCGTTCGTGCAGCACGAGGACGGGGACGTGCTGGACGCGGCGGTGCTGATGATGCCGCTGACCAAGTTCATCGCGCCGACCGACCCCAAGTGGCTGTCGACGCTGGACGCGCTCACCGAGGACCTGGTCTCCGATTCCCTGGTCTACCGTTACGACCCGCTGGCCAGCCCCGACGGGCTGCGCGGCGACGAGGGCACGTTCTCCATCTGCTCGTTCTGGTACGTCGAGGCGCTGGTGCACGCCGGGCGGCTGGACGAGGCGCGGCTGGCGTTCGAGAAGATGCTGACGTACGCCAATCATCTGGGCCTGTTCGCCGAGGAGATCAGCCAGACGGGTGAGCAGCAGGGGAACTTCCCCCAGGCGTTCACGCATCTGGCGCTGATCAGCGCGGCCTTCAACCTGGACCGGGCGCTGGGCTGAGGCCCGGGCGCCGTACGGGCGCGCCGGGGTCCCTCACTTCCCCCAGATGGTCCGGTACGCCTGCCGGTAGCCCGTCGGGTCCCAGGTGGTGGTGTCGGCGCTGTTGTCGGCGGTGGCGATGTGGACGGGGGCCGTGTATCCGCTGGCGGGCGTCCCGGAGAACGCGCGGTTGAACTCGTCGACGATCTGCCAGCCCTGCAGGGACAGCGGTTCGGGCACGGTGGCGGCCTGGTACTGCCGGCTGTTGATGCGCTGGAAGGCGGAGGGGTCGCCGTCGCCCGCGCCGATGTTGTACGGCGGCCCGGACCCCTTCTTCCCGGCCGCGCGGAAGGCGGGGGCCGCGTCGGCGAAGTACAGGTCGTTGATGGCGACGGAGTGGGTCCACCGGGCGCCGAAGCGGGCGAGGAGGGAGGAGATCTCCCGGGGGGTGCGGCTGCCGGCGTCCGGGATCGGGATGTTGGGGTAGGCGAGGAGTTTCACGCCCGGGCAGGTGGCGAGCTCCTTCTTGATCAGTTCGGACTTGTTCTTGGCGAACGGGATCGAGGCGTCGGTGATCAGGACGACCCCGGCGCGGCCCTGGGAGTGGGCGATGACCCAGCGCGCGCTGATCGCGGCCACCTCCTCGACATGGGTGGTGACGTTGGTGAAGAGCGGGGGCCGGCGGCTGGGGCCGGGGGCGGCGAGGGCGTGCCAGCCGACGAGCGGGATGCCCGCCCGGTCGGCCTGCGCCACCTGGGCCGAGGTCGAGTTGGGGTCGAAGCCGCCGATGACGATGCCGGAGGGTTTGAGGGCCACGGCCTCGCTCATCGCGGCCTGGAGGCCGGCGGGGGTGCCGCCGCCGTCGATGACCCGGACGTTCCAGCCGATGACCCGCGCGGCCTCCCGTACGCCTTGCGCGGCGCCCGCGACGCCGGGGTTGGTCATGGTCTGGGCGACATAGACGAGGGTCTTGCGGGGTACGGCCCTCGGTCCGGTGGTCGGGCCGCCCCAGGGGACGTCGGTCTGCTCGGCCTGGAGGACGGCGGCCTGGGCGCCGGCGTGGACGGCGGGGCAGCCGTTGGGGCCCGTGGGGGTCTCCCCCGAGGCGTCGGAGGAGCCGCGCTGGCAGCCGGCGAGGACGGTGACTGCGGCCAGCAGCAGCGCACAGGAGCCGGCCCGGGCGGTGCGGGCGCCGGGGGTGGCTCTGCGGTTGCCGTGCACGAGGGCTCCTCGCTTGGGGGACGGGCGGGCATTACGGGGCGGGCGGGCCGGGGGGTGCGTCGCGGGCGGCGTGGACGCTGCCGCTCAGCCGGCGGCGGGCGGCGTATCCGGCGAGGCCGACGGCGATGAGCAGGGTCCCGCCGTAGAACAGCGGGACCGTCCAGAAGTCGGCGCCGAGCTGTCCGATGCCGGTGAGGCCGACGGCGAGGACGGTGACGGCGACCAGGGTGCCGAGGGCGTTGGGCCGGCCGGGCTTGATCGCGGTGGCGCCGAGGAGCGCGCCGGCGAAGGCGGGCAGCAGGTAGTCCAGGCCGACGCTGGGATTGCCGATCTGCTGCTGGGCCGCGAGCAGCACCCCGGCGATGCCGACGATCAGGCCCGACGCGGTGAAGGCGTAGACGGTGTACTTGCGGGTCGGGATGCCGAGCAGGTCGGCCGCGCGCGGGTTGGAGCCGACGACGTACAGATACCGGCCGAGGGGCAGCCGCTCCAGGACCAGCCAGAGGACGGCCGTGAGGAGGAGGACGTAGAAGGCGGGGACCGGGAGGCCGAGGAACGTGGAGTCGTAGAGGTCGGTGAAGGCGGGCGGGAGGCCGTCGGGGCCGGGGACGATCCGGCCGCCGCCGGTGACCCAGCCGGTCACGGCGTAGAGCATGCTGCCGGTGCCGAGGGTGGCGATGAAGGAGTCGATCCGCCCGTATTCGACGACGACCCCGTTCAGGACACCCACGGCGGCCCCTCCCGCGATCACCGCGAGAGCGGCGAGCGGCCAGGGCCAGCCCTCCTCGACGACGAGTTGCATCACCATGACGTGGGCGAGGCCGAGGGCGTAGCCGAGGGAGAGGTCGAACGCGCCGGTCACGATGGGGACCGTGGCGGCGAGCGCGAGGATCGCCGGGATCGACTGGGTGGACAGGATCGAGTCGACGGTGTCGAGGGTGGGGAAGGTGCGGGGCAGGGCGAGGGAGAAGACCAGGAAGAGCAGGGCGGTGAGGGCGAGCAGTCCGTAGGCGCCGACGAGGTGCCCGCCCGGTCGGCGGGGCCGGGGCGGGGTCGGGGCCGTCATGGGCCCGTCCCCGTCCGGGGCGGGGGCACGGCCGAGGCGGCGCGGGTCAGCTCGGCGACCGTGAGGGCCGTGCCGCTCAGTTCGGCCGTGACGGCTCCCCTGACGAGGACCAGGGCGCGTCGGCACACATCGGCGACCTCGTCGAAGTCGGTGGAGATCAGCAGGACCGCGAGGCCCGTGGCCAGCGCCTCGTCGAGCAGGTGGTGGACGGCGGCCTTGGCGCCGATGTCGACGCTCGCGGTCGGCTCCTCCAGGATCAGCAGCCGCAGGTCCGCCCGCAGCCACCGGCCGATCATGACCTTCTGCTGGTTGCCGCCGGACAGGGTGGCGAGGGGGGCCTCGGTGTCGTGGGGGCTCACCGCGAACCGGTCGACGAGGGCGGCCGCCTCGGCGCGTTCCCGGCGGGGGCCGATCCAGCGCGGGGCCGGGCGGTCTCCCGCGGCGGGGTTGGCGAAGAGGTTCTCCCGTACGGTCAGCTCGGCCAGGCAGCCCTCCCGCAGCCGGTCGCCGGGGACGAGTCCGACACCCTGCCGTACGGCGTCCGCGACCGTCCGGGGGCGGTACGGCCGTCCGCCGAGCCGGACCTCCCCGCAGAGCAGGGGGCGTGCGCCGGCGAGCGCCCGCCCCAGGTCGAGATGCCCGGCCCCGGAGAGACCGACCAGCGCCACGGCCTCACCCGCCCGAAGCCCGAGATCGACCGGGCCCACGCCGGTGGTCCGTACGGCTTCGAGAGTCAGGAGGGCGGGACCGGACGCCGGGCCGGGAACAGAGCCGGGAACAGAGCCGGGCGCCGGGCCGGGAACAGAGCCGGAGGCCGGGGCTGGCGCCGGGCCGGGAACAGAGCCGGAGGCCGGGGCTGGAGCCGGGCCGGACGCCGGGCCGGGTGCCGGGGCTGGAGCCGGGGGTGGGGCCTCCTGGGAGACGGAGCCGGGGGTCTGGTCGTGCGGCGGTTCGGCGGGTTGCAGGGCCGTCCGGTCCGCCGGTAGCGGGCCCACGATGTCGTGCACCAGGCGGGCCGGGCTGTGGTCCGCCAGGGGGCCGTGGCTGACGAGGTGGCCGTCGCGCAGGACGGCGAAGGTGTCGGCGACCTCGTAGACCTCGTCCAGGCGGTGGCTGACGTAGAGCAGGGCGTGACCGCGGTCGCGCAGGTCGTGCAGGACGCGGAAGAGCCGGGCGCAGTCCGGGGCGGGCAGACGGGCGGTCGGCTCGTCCAGGACGATGAGCCGGGCGCGGGCCGTGAGGGCCCGGGCGATGGCGACCAGGGACCGCTCGGCGGGCGCGAGCCGGGCGGCCGGGGTGTCGGGGTCGAGGTCGGCGGCGACGGTGCGCAGGGCGTCGGCGCACTGCGCGCGGGTGCGCCGCCAGGAGACCAGTCCGGCGCGGCGCGGGTACCCGGCGCCGAGGGCGATGTTCTCGGCGACGGTCATCCACTCCACGAGTCCGAGGTCCTGGTGGATGAAGGACATCCGGCCGATGGCGGCATGGCTGCCGAGCGGGTGGCCGTCCACCGTGATCCGTCCCGTGTCGGCCTGGTGGACGCCGGCGAGGACCTTGATGAGGGTGGACTTCCCGGCTCCGTTGGGCCCGAGGAGGGCGAGGACACTGCCCGCGTGGACGTCGAGGTCGACACCGGCCAGCGCGACGGTCCCGCCGAACCGTTTGCCGAGCCCACGGATGCGGACCAGGGGCTCCGACGCGAGGGGCGCGGCCGCCGGGGCGGACGGGTCGGGAGCGTCGCACATGAGGCGATCCTATCTGGATCATTCATGCCATTTCGGATATTTGACGCGGGCTGTGCGCCTCACGGGCCGTCGAGCCCGCACTCGGCCCAGATGACCTTGCCCTCCGGGAGATAGCGCGTGCCCCAGGTCCGGGACAGCTGGGCGACGAGGAAGAGGCCGCGTCCGCCCTCGTCGGTGCTGGCCGCCCGGCGCAGATGCGGGGCGGTGTTGCTGGAGTCGGAGACCTCGCAGATCAGGGAGCGGTCGTGCAGCAGCCGTACCCGGACGGGCCCGGTGCCGTGCCGGATGGCGTTGGTGACCAGCTCGCTGAGGATCAGCTCGGCGGCGAAGGCGGCCTCGTCGAGTCCCCAGTCGGCCAGCTGTCTCATGGCCGAGGCGCGGACCTCGCCGACGAGGGCGGGGTCGGCGGGCAGCTCCCAGGTGGCGATCCGGCCGGGGTCCAGGGCGTGGGTGCGGGCGACCAGCAGGGCGATGTCGTCGCACGGGTGGGCGGGTGCCACCGCGTCCAGGATGGCCTGGCAGGTGTCCTCGGGGGTGCGTTCCGGGTGGTGGGCCAGGGCTGCGCGCAGCTGGTCGAGGACCAGGTCGACGTCACGGTGCCGGTCCTCGATGAGGCCGTCGGTGTAGAGGACCAGCTGGCTGTCCTCGGGCAGGTCGATCTCGACCGCGTCGAAGGGCAGTCCGCCGAGGCCGAGCGGGGGCCCGGCGGGCAGGTCGGGATAGGTCACGCTGCCGTCGGGGCGGACCAGCGCGGGTGGCGGGTGTCCGGCGCGGGCCATCAGGCAGCGCTGCGAGGTCGGGTCGTAGACGACGTAGAGACAGGTCGCGCCGATGATGCCGACGCCCTCGCCCTCGGGGTCCTCGCGGTCGAGGCGTCCCACGAGGTTGTCGAGGTGGACGAGGACCTCGTCGGGCGGGAAGTCGAGCTCGGCGAAGCTGCGGGCAGCGGTGCGCAGCCGGCCCATGGTGGCGGCGGAGAGCATGCCGTGGCCGACGACGTCGCCGACCAGGAGGCCGATGCGGGCGCCGGAGAGCGGGATGACGTCGTACCAGTCCCCTCCCACGTCGGCCTCGGCGGGCAGATAGCGGTGGGCGATCTCGACGGTCTCCTGGTCGGGCAGCCCGTGCGGAAGCAGTCTGCGCTGCAGGGCCAGGACCATGGCGCGCTCGTGGGTGTAGCGCCGTGCGTTGTCGATGGAGAGGGCGGCGCGGGTGGCGAGTTCCTGGGCGAGCGAGCGGTCGTCGTCGCCGAAGGGGGCGGGTTCCTGGGCGCGGTAGAAGCTGACGACGCCCAGCACGACGCCGCGCGCCACCAGGGGGACGGCGATGAGGGAGTGCACATGGGTGAGCAGGGTCCCGGTGTGTTCGGGGTCCTGGGCGAGCCAGCCCGCGGCGCTCGCCAGGTCCGGTTCCAGCACCGCCTGTCCGCCGGTCAGCGCGCGCCGCTGGGGCGCGGTCGGGCCGAAGTCGGTGCGCAGGCCGACCGGGGTGAAGGGCAGGTCGTCGCGGAGGCCGTGGATCACCGTCCGGTGCAGGTCGCCGACGGGGTCGGCGGACTCCTCACCGCGCAGGACGGCGTCGGGCAGATCGACGGTGACGTAGTCGGCCAGCCGGGGGACGGCCGTCTCGGCGAGTTCCTCGGCGGTGCGGCGGACGTCCAGGGTGGTGCCGATGCGGGCGCTGGCCTCGGAGAGCAGCTCCAGCCGGCGGCGCGCCGCCAGCGCGTAGGCGCCCACCTGCGGCTCCCCCACCAGGAGGAGCCCGCGGGCCGCGGGCGCCGGGCCGGGGGAACCGTTGGCACCGGCACCGGCACCGGCACCAGCACCGGCCCCTGCCCCTGCCCCTGCACGGTCGACGGCGACCCCTTCGACGCCGGCACGGCCGATGGTGACGCCCTCGACTCCGATGCCGTCGACGCCGACCCCTTCGGCTCCGCCGCCGTCCCGGTCCGGTATGTGTCCGGCCGGTGGCGTGGCGGAGAGGCGTGCGAGCCGCGAGACGGTGGCGACGACCGCGGGCTCGACGGGGAAGCCCGGCAGCCGCTCGTCGTCCCGGCCCGGCAGGACGAGCGGCTCTCCGGGGACGAGTCGCTCCCCGGACGAGGAGCCGGGGAGAACGGCCTCGATGGCGACGCCCTCCACGCCCGACGCACTGGTCATCGGGCGGCTCACGAGGGTCACCCGGCGGCCGTCGGGCAGCGGCACGTCCACCGCGGCCCGCTGACCGCGGGAGATCAGCTCGGCGGCCTTCTCCATGAGGAGCGCCCGGTCGCCGGCGCGCAGGGCCAGGGCCGACACACCCCCCTCGGCGACGTCGGCCGCATCGGTCGCATCGGCGGCCTGCGTTTCGGCCCCGGTGCCCAGGTAGGCCCGCAGCAGGGCACGCTCGCGGGCGGAGCTCTGTCCCAGCAGCCGGCGCTCCATGGCGCGGGCCGCCTTGCGGATCACGGTGCCGAGCGCGGGGGACTCGAAGCCGCGCGGGTAGCCGAAGCACAGGACGCCCTCGATGCCGCCGCTGAGCGGATCGCGCACGGGCAGCGCGACACAGGCGCTCGCCTGGGAGCGCTCGGCGAAGTGCTCGGCGCCGTAGACACGGATGAGCTGCCGTTCGGCCAGGGCGAGACCGATGCCGTTGGTGCCGGCGACCCGCTCGGCGAACACGAAGCCCGGGACGCGCTGGATGGCCGGAAGACTGCGGGCCAGGGACGCCTCGCCGAAGCGCCGCAGGAGAACCGTCCCGTTGGCGTCGGCGACGGAGATATTGATCTTGCTGCCGGAGAACAGGGACTCCAGCCGGTCGAGCACCGGCACCGCCGCGCGGACGATACGGCCATCCGCCTCGAAGTCGTCACGGAAGGGGAGGTCGGCCTCGTCCGGCGAGAGCCCCAGGGTCCGGCAGCGCTGCCAGGAGTCCAGGATCGAGGGCCGTACGCCCCGCTCGACCGCTTCTCCCTGCAGGAACCGCTCACGGAAACGCGTGGGACCCGTGCCGTCCGTCGCACGCCCCACCGCCGCCTGTTCTCTTCCGGATCGATACACGCCTCGCCTCACTCGCGCCCGCGTTCCCTCACCCTGCGACTCGTTCACCCTTCAGCAAAGAATCCGACATTGACGAGCATACGGACATACAGGGCGCGAGTCATGGGCCGCCCGTCCCAGGCGCGACGGCCACCAGGGACCCTCACCTGCCGTGACGGCCGGATGGCCGGTCGTCACAGGACCGCGACCGGGGTGACCGGGGAGCCGGTCCCGCCCGGGATGTTCAGCGGTGCCACGACGAGCAGGAACGCGTACCGGCCCGCCTCGGCGGTGGCGGCCGACAGGGCCTCCAGGTCGAGGTTGTCCAGCAGCGGTACCCCCATCGCGGTGACGGCCAGGACATGCACGGGAGAGTGCACGTCCGCCACGGGTGAGGGCCGTACATCGCTGTCGCCGTCTCCGCCGAGCAGGACGACACCCCGCTCGGCCAGCAGCGGTACGGCGTCCACGTGGAAGCCCGCGCTCAGCGCACCGGAGTCCCAGGGGCCGAGTTCGGTGCGGCGGCGGACGTGCCCCGTGCGCAGCAGCACCGCGTCGCCCTCGCCGATCGTCACCCCGAGCGCCCGTTCCGCGGCGAGGACGTCCCGCGCGTGCACCGCCCCGCCCGGCTCCAGCCAGGGGACCCCGAGGACGGCGGGCAGGTCGAGCAGCACCCCCCGCGTCAGCAGGGGACCCAGCGCCGACACCGCGCCGAAGCGGGCACCGCCGGCGTCGACGGACTCGCGTGCCGTACGGCCGTCGTAGAGCCGGCCCCGGTAGGCGATGTGGGAGAGCGCGTCGAGATGGGTGACGCCCCTGCCGTGGTAGTCGACGGCGATGAAGTCCTTGTGGGCGGCGGGTTCGGGGCTCTCCACATCTCCGAGGTCGGTCATGTGGTGCAGGGCCGGCTTGGGGTTGTCGGGGTCGGGCCGCGTGTTCCAGGGGAGGGCCATCGGGACGACCGTCCCGGACCGGGCCTCGGCCAGGGCCCGCCGCACATGGTCCGCGGTGACCCGGTTCCAGGCGCCGCGGTCGGGCCGGTCCCAGTCACCCCAGGTGCGCACCGCCCCGAAGAGCGCGTCGAACTCCGCACGGGAGACGGCCGGCCCGGATGTCGGGGACATGCCTCCAGCTTGGCACCCACCGGGAGGCCGCGCAGGACGCCCGGGGTGCGCCTCCGCAAGGACGCCCCGGCTGGGCGGACGGCCCGGGGGATGTGCGCGTGCCGCGTTCCTGAGCTCCGGAGGCGCGTGAAGGTCGCGCCGTCCTGCGTCGGCCACCGGCCGCAGGCGGGCAGCGGGTGCGCCTCCGGAGCGGGACCGCTCTGCGTGGTGAGCGATCATGGACATCGAGGGTGCGGCCGTCGTGTGATGGAACGTGGACCGGACGATAACGGAACGGCAACGAAGCCGGGTCGGCGCTGCGGGAGCCCCGGCGCCGACCCGGCCGGCCGCGGGCCCGCGACGGCCGCGAACGCCGGACAACGCGGCGCCCGGCCAGGCTCCCTTGGACGCGATCGGTCAGAGGGCGACGGCCACGTACTCCTTGCCGTGGTCGTTCTCCACGACGACCTTGGCGACGTCGGCGGCCGGCACGGCGGCCGAGCCGTCGAGGTTGGCGCCCTTGACCTCGTCGGCGACCAGCCAGCTGCCGGCCACCTCACGGCTGCCGTCCTTGGACACCACGATCAGCCGGCACTTCTCCCCTGCCGGGATGCCCTTGACCGAGGCGTTGACCCGGACCCACTGGGCGGCGGGGGTGACCCGTACCGTCATACGGCTGCCCGTGGTGGCGCTGGTGCCCGAGCCCACCTTGCCACCGGCGGGCGGCGTGGCCACGGCCGTGGTGGAGGGCGGCGGCGGCTCCGCGACCGGTGTCGTCCCGCCGCCGGTGCCGCGTCCGATCAGGACACCGCCGCCGAGGACGGCCGCCGCCGCGACCGCGGCGACCGCGGTGAGCACGACCCGGCGGCGACGCTCCACGCCGTCGCGTTCACCGCGGGCTCTGCGGAGGGTGCGCTGCAGCAGCAGATCGCCGCCCTCCGGCGGACCGTCGAGGAACGCCTCCGGCGGCACCTCACCCAAGGCCGCTTCCATCTCGCGCAATCCGTCCAGTTCTTCGCGGCATCGCTCGCACGACGCCACATGCTCGTCGACCGCCCGCACTTCCCGCTCGTCGAGAACGCCGAGGACATAGGCGCCGAGCAGTGCGCTGTCATGCTGCCTGATGCTCATACCGCCACCTCCTTCAACGCGACGAACTTCGCTGGTGTCGTCGGTCTGTCTCCGTACAAGTCGCGCAGCGCCGTCAGAGCATAGTGTGACCGGGATTTGACCGTCCCCGGCGGAATTCCCAGGGCCTTGGCCGCCTCGGCGACGCTCCTTCCCTGGAAGTAGATCTCCTCCAGCACGCTCCGGTGATCCGGGGAGAGCCGGTCGAGGGCCTCCATGACGAGCATGGAGTCCACCACGGCGTCCGCGTGGTCCCGCTCCACCGGTGTGGCGGCCGCGAACTCGGCGACCTCGGTCGGCCGCGCGGCCTTGGCCCGGTAGCGGTCGGTGATGATGTTGCGGGCCACCGTGAGGAGCCAACCGCGCACCGAACCCTTGCCGTTGACCAGTGCGTCCGGATGCTTCCAGGCCCGGATCAGCGTCTCCTGGACCACGTCCTCCGCGGCGGCGTGGTCACCGGTCAGCCGCTGCGCGTAGGCGAGGAGGGCTCTGCCGTGTTCCTCGTACAGGGACCGGATCAGTACCTCGTCGCTCGCCTTCTGCTTTTCCCGAGTGCGGGACCACAGCGCCGCCATCCACTCTCTCCCGTCCTCTCCTGGGCTGACGCGCTGTACACGGGCGACGGCCCCGACCGGTTCAATATGGTCCGCGGCACGCGCCGACCACCGCCCTCCCGGACCACGACCGAGTGCGCCCCGTCCGGCCGGTCCGCCGGCGTACTCCCCACCGCCCGGAAGGTCGCCACGCCACCAGGCGTCCGTCGGCGAAGAGTCGGACATTGAGGCCTAGTCCGGTCCCGGGCGCCCCGGCCCACGGCTGCCCGGGCGGAGCCCGTCAACGACGCCCCGGTCGGCCGGGTCCGCCGTTTCCCGGCCGGCCGGCGCGCTGTACGTCGTACCGCTCAGACATTCAGGGACACGTACTCCTTACCCTGTTCGTTCTCCACCAGGACCTTGGCGACGTCAACGGACCGTACGGCGGCCGAGCCGTCCAGGTCGGCGCCCCTGACCGCGTCGGCGACGACCCAGCTGCCGGCGATCTCCCGCTTGCCGTCGTTGGACTCCAGGATCAGGCGGCACCGCTCCCCCGCCGGGATTCCCTTCACCGAGGCGTTGACCCGGACCCAGTCGGCCGCCGGCGTCAGCCGGACCGTCATCCGCGTCCCCGTACCGGTACTGGTACTGGTCCCCGAGGCCACCTTCGTACCGGAGGGCGGTATGGCCGGGACGGACACCGAGGGCAGCGGGGGATCCGCCTGCGGGGGTGTGTGCGGGCCGCCCATGCCGCGGCCGATGAGGACTCCGCCGCCCAGTACCGCCGTCGCCGCGACCGCGGCCACCGCGGTCAGGACCGCCCGTCGTCGCCGCTCCGCACCGTCGCGTTCGCCGCGGGCCTTGCGCAGCGTGCGCTGCAGCAGCAGGTCGCCGCCCTCGGGCGGACCGTCGAGGAACGCCTCCGGCGGGACCCGCTCATCGAGCGTGCCGAGGACATGGGCGCCGAGTAGTTCGCTGTCGTGCTGCTGAATGCTCACACCGCCACCTCGTTCACCGCGACGAGCTTCGCTGCTTCCGGCTTGTCGCCGTACATGTCCCGCAATGCCTTCAAGGCATGGTGTGACCGGGACTTGACCGTCCCGGCGGGAATCCCGAGATTCTCGGCCGCTTCGGTGACGCTCCGGCCCTGGAAGTAGATCTCCTTCAGCACGTCCCGGTGGCCCGGTGACAGCTTGTCGAGGGCTTCCATGACGAGCATCGAGTCCACCACGGCGTCCGCGTGGTCCTGCTCCACGGCCGTGGTGGTGGGGGACTCGGCGACCTCGGTGGGGCGCGCCGCCCTGGCCCGGTACCGGTCCGTGATGATGTTGCGGGCCACGGTGAGCAGCCAGCCGCGTACCGAGCCCTTCCCGTTCACCAGTGCGTCGGGGTGTTTCCAGGCCCGGATCAGTGTCTCCTGCACGACGTCCTCCGCTGCCGCGTGGTCGCCGGTGAGCCGCTGCGCATAGGCGAGGAGGGCTCTGCCGTGTTCCTCGTACAGAGCCTGGATCAGTGCCTCGTCACTCGTTCTCCGGTGCTTCTGTCGAGTGCGCGACCACAGTGCCGCCGCCATCCGCCCACTCCCGTCCTCTCCTGCTCCGACGCGCAGAACACGGATCGCGAGCAGCGGTGGTTCACTGTCTCCGCGGTCACGTCTCCCGGCACTGCCGGCCGTCGTTGACGCAGGACACCACCCGCTGCATCTGGGAGTCGGTCATCACGTCGATGAACATCCCGTGTTCGGTCCTCGGGTCGCGTTTCTGCTCCGGGAAGGAGTCCACGGCGTAGGGGGTGCCGTGCGGGAGCGCGTACGTCAGGGTGATCCGCAGTTGCGGGACGGGGAACGTGGCGTGCGGGCACAGTCCGCCCGCGCCGGGGAACACCACATGGCTGCGGTGGTCGGGGCTGTCGGTGGACAGACCGTCCCAACAGCTCGGGAAGTCCAGGGTGCGGGTCGGTCCGCTGCCCTCGGGGCACAGCGCGTACTTCACGGAGAACCGGTCCGGGTAGCCGGAGCAGCCCCACTGGGCGTGGACACGGCTGGGGTCGTTCACACTCGTCGCCACCGGGTCCCCGGTGACCAGCCGCAGGAACCGCGGCATGGCGACCACCTCGCTCAGCGGGTTGCCGCGGAACTGCACCAGGACCGACGAAGGGGTCAGGATCTGCCCGAAGTTGCCGTCCATGCCGCCGCCTGTGGCGTGCACATCGCTGCCCTGCCGGTCCAGGCGCCTGAGGACGGGCCAGTAGTACGTGGAGCGGTCACCGTTCACGCAGGTGGTCCCGGCCGCGGCCAGACTCTGGTTGGTGGAGTCGGCGTTGGTCGACACGTTCCCGACGTAGTCGTGCGTGTGATGCGATTCGCCCGTCACTCCGGGGGACACGACGACGTTGTCGGCGTTGCGGTGGCCGTTCTCGTTCCGGCCGCAGTCGACGGTGAACGATCCCGTGGAGGCGTCCGGACCATCGGCCGGGACGACGGCCCGAGGGACCGACGCGATGTCGACGTACTGGCCGGCGGCCGGTGCCGCATGTCCCGAAGCGGTGCGGCCCGGGCCGGACAGTCCCACGACGAGGACGACGGACACTCCGACCGTCAGGGGTACGGCCAGCTGGAGCAAACGGGCCCTTGGGCGGAGGAATCGAATCCACACGCGTGCAGCGTCTCAGTGATGTCCAGACCAATCAAGCCTTCCCTCGGCGGTGTACAGGTTGGCGTAGAGCCCCGCCGGGTGCTTCTGAATCTGCTTGAGCAGGGCGGTGTCCGGCACCCCGACCGAGCCGGAGACGGCGAAGCCGTTCTGCGGGACGGGCGTGGTGAACAGCGGCACCTGCACCGCGCCGTTCTTGCCGACAGAGACAGCGGCCCCCATGCCCAGGACGGGCGTAGATCTCGTTGAACCTGCTGCCGCCGCCGAGGACCTTCTCCGCGATGGAGTACAGGAACTCGGGCTCGCCGTCCCGTTCCATGCCGACGATGCCGACGCCTGAGCGGCGCACCCGGCGGCCGGCAGGGAACCCGCCAGCACGGCCGTGGTCGTCCCGGCCTCAGCCCTGTCACGTATGCCGACGGCACTCGGTTCGGACCCGGTTGAACTCAACGTCGGCTCAACACGTTCTTATGGGAGCGGGTTCCGGTTCCACGAATTTCCCCAACCGCGAGAAGAGGCACTGATGGTGATGCTGCCGGACGAGCCCCGCCCCGAGTCGGGCGCCTATGTTCTGGGTATTCTCGACGCGGCCGAAACGGCCGAGTTCGAAGCGCATCTGATGGACTGCTGGATCTGTCTGGAGGAGGTCCATTCGCTGGGCGAGGTAAAGCAGGTTCTGGACTTTCTGCGTCAGTGCGATGGCGTGCGGGAGCGGCTCCGGTGAGCCGAGCCGCCCGCACACAAAGGAGCGGGCGGAGACGGGGTTGCCGTCTTCGCCCGCTCCTTTCGTACGGGGCTCAGGCCACGAAGCTGCCGCACTTCTCGAACGTCACGGCACGTACCTCCGGGAGGCGCCGCCCGATGGATTCCAATGTCGCGTCGAGGGGCCGCAGTGAATACCGGCCCTCCTGCGCCTCTGTTCTCCCATCGGGGGAATCTCCACAGTGGAATTCTCGGCTTGCCATGAAGAGCAACGGGCCAATCCCCCCCCGGGTTTCAGAGACCGCTCAGAATATCTGTGAGGGAACGCCGCTCCTCCAGGTCCGAGAAGGTGGGGTTGAGCGAGACGGGATCGTCGCCCTCGGGGTTGTCCGTCAGCTCCACCTCGGCAAAGCCGTAGTAGCGGGCCATCGGCATCGGGGAGTTCGCATGCGACACAGCCCGACCGGCGTCACCGACGGTCGTACCGTCGCGTCCCCTCCGCTGCCCGCCGACCGTGCCGAGGAATGGCCTCCGGACCGCACTCCGACAGCTCCTCGCGCAACGGCGAGCACCCTCACCCACCTCCAGGAACTGCGAACCGGTGCACAGGGAGGGGTACGCCGGTCCTGTGGCCCGCGACGATCCGGTCGTCGTCCACCCCGATGAGTGCCCCATGCGCGGCCGTCGTGCACCATACCCATCCGCACCCGGCTGCTGCCGCGCGCGACGGCGTCGCCGTACGGGGTAGCGCTTGCGGGTGAGCGCCCAGTCGTACAGCCATCGCCGCCCCGGCCGCGGCAGTGTGGCGAGGAGCAGGAGCCCCCGCCCCTGCGCGCCGGCGCCTCCGCCGTCCGTTTCGCGACCACAGTCATCCCGCTTCCCCGTCCTCTCCGGACCGCCCATCACACGGCTTGTGCAGCGTCGTGGGGAGCAACGTATGAACGAGGCGGCCGGATCAATCGGGATGTCGGCTGCTGAAGTGGCGTGGTCGCCAAGGATGTAGGGGCGAACACGGCGGCGAATACGGCCACCCGCCACCGCTGTCCGCACGAGGACTTCGACCGCTCGGCGGGCGAGCCGGCTAGCGTGCCACCCGGTGGCGGAGGTAGACGACTCCCGAGCTGAAGATGCGGGTCTCGACGAGTTCGAGATCCACCCGGCGCTCGCGTCGGGGAAAGAACGAAATGCCGCCGCCGACCAGCACCGGGTAGACCACGGCCCGGTACTCGTCGATCAGACCCGCCGCGCCCGCCTCGGCGGCGAGCGTCGCGCCGCCGATCGCGATGTCACCCTCCCCCGGCTCGGCCCGAAGCCGCTCGATCTCCTCCGCCAGTCCGCCGGAGGCCAGGCGGGCATGGCCCTGCACCGACGTCAGCGTGTTCGAGAACACCACCTTGGGGAGCGGGTTCCAGAGCGCGGCCCACTCGAGCTCCGAGTCGTCGAGCGGGCGATCCTGGTCGGCGGTCTCCCAGTACAGCATCGTCTCGTACAGCCGTCGTCCCAACAGGTGGACGCCGACGTCTCGGATCTCGTCGATCCAGAAACGGAAGACCTCCTCGTCCGGCACCGTCCAGTCGAAGCCACCGTCCGGCCCGACGATGTAGCCGTCGAGTGACACGTTCATGGAATAGGTCACGGTGCGCATCAGAAGCCTCCTCGGTGACGGGTCCGACACTACGACCGCCCAACACCGCAGGACTCATCGCGGCTCGCGGAATCCCCTGCGAATCGCTCGTCGCGTCCCACGCTCAGCCCAGGAAGCTCAGCCGCACCTGGCGGTTGGGATTGTCCCTGTTCGTGTCCACCAGGCACACCGACTGCCAGGTGCCCAGCTCCAGTGTCCCGGCGACGACCGGCAGGGTCGCGTGGGGCGGGACGAAGGCCGGGAGGACGTGGTCGCGGCCGTGGCCGGGGCTGCCGTGGCGGTGCTGCCAGCGGTCGTCGGCGGGGAGGAGGGTGTGGAGGGCGGCGAGGAGGTCGTCGTCGCTGCCGGCGCCCGTCTCGATGACGGCGATTCCGGCGGTGGCGTGCGGGACGAAGATGTTCAGCAGGCCGTCACGGTCGCCGGCGGCCTCCCTCAGGAAGGCCTCGCAGTCCCGGGTGAGATCGACGACCCGCTCCCGGGTGCCGGAGGCGATGTGCAGTACTCGGGTGGTGAACGCGTCTGACATGCCACCATCCTGGCCCATGGAGCGGTCCCGGGAAGATCCGCCCGGCCCGCGCTGTTGGTGGAGGCGTGAACGACATTCGTGAGGTCGAGGTCGTGGTGATCGGCGCCGGCCAGGCCGGACTGGCCGCCGCCCATCACCTGCGGCGCACCGGGTTCGAGCCGGAGCGCGACTTCGTGGTGCTGGACCACGCGCCCGGTCCGGGCGGGGCCTGGCAGTTCCGGTGGCCCTCACTGACGTACGGCAAGGTGCACGGGATGCACGCGCTGCCGGGCATGGAGCTGACCGGGGCCGATCCGGCGCGGGCGTCGTCTGAGGTGATCTCCGAGTACTTCGCCGCGTACGAGCAAACATTCGACCTGCGGGTACGGCGTCCGGTGGACGTACGGGCCGTGCGCGAGGGGTCCGGCAGGCGGCTGCTCGTCGAGACCTCCGTCGGCACCTGGTCGACGCGGGCGCTGATCAACGCGACCGGCACCTGGGACCGGCCGTTCTGGCCGCGCTACCCCGGCCAGGAGACGTTCCGCGGGCGGCAGATGCACACCGCGCAGTACCCGGGGCCCGAGGTGTTCGCCGGGCAGCGGGTGGTCGTGGTGGGCGGCGGGGCGTCCGGTACGCAGCATCTGCTGGAGATCGCCCCGTACGCCGCCGCCACGACCTGGGTGACGCGGCGGCCGCCGGTGTTCCGCGAGGGGCCGTTCGACGAGGGGGCGGGCCGTGCGGCGGTCGCGCTCGTGGAGGAGCGGGTGCGGCAGGGGCTGCCGCCGAAGAGCGTGGTGTCGGTGACGGGGCTGCCGTTGAACGACGCGATCCGGCAGGGACTGGCGGACGGGGTCCTGGACCGGCTCCCGATGTTCGACCGGATCACCCCGCAGGGGGTGGAGTGGGACGACGGCCGCCGTGTGGACGCCGACGTCATCCTCTGGGCGACGGGCTTCCGGGCCGCCATCGACCATCTCGCGCCGTTGCGACTGCGGGGTCCGGGCGGCGGGATCCGGCTCGAGGGCACCCGCGTGGCCGCCGATCCGCGGATCCATCTGGTCGGCTACGGGCCTTCGGCCAGCACCATCGGCGCCAACCGGGCGGGCCGGGCGGCCGTACGGGACATCGGACGGCTGCTGGCCGAGGGGGCCGGGGAGCCCGAACGGGAGTCGGCCGCCGCCTGACGTGGCGTCGCGTCACCTGACCGCCTTCGGGGACGCGCTCTGCCGGTTGCGGTTGAACTCGGCGACGTTGCGCAGGTGTTCCTGGTAGTTCGCGGTGAAGCGGGTGTCGCCGGGTTTGACCGTGACGAAGTACAGCCAGTCGCCCGGGGTGGGGCTGAGGGCTGCGTGCATCGCCTCCTCGCCGGGGTTGTCGATCGGCGTGGGCGGCAGGCCCATGCGCTGGTAGGAGTTGTAGGGGCTCTCGATCCGGGTGTCGCTCTCCGTGGTCCGCACCGTGGACCGGTTCAGGGCGTAGTTGATGGTGGAGTCCATCTGCAGCGGCATGCCGCGCGCCAGCCGGTTGAAGACGACCCGGGCCACCTTCCCCATGTCCGCCTTGGTGGCGGCCTCCGCCTGCACCAGGCTGGCGAGGGTGACGGCCTGATAGACGTTCATCGCGTTGCGCTGGGCGCCCGCGGTGACGGGTACCCCGTTGAATCGCTTGTTCGCCGTGTCGACCATGTAGGCCAGCAGCGACTGGGGTGTCGTCTTCTTGTCCAGTGGATACGTCGCCGGGAAGAGGTAGCCCTCCGGGTTGCCGTCGGCGTCGTTCGGCAGCTTCAGGCCGGCCTGGGGCAGCGTCTTCCTGGTCGTGCCGGCGGGCAGGGCGAGGGCCTTGTCGACGGCGTCGTAGACCTGGCTCGCGCGCCAGCCCTCCCGGATGACGAGCGCGGTGGGCTTCTTCGGCGCCTGCGGCGCCTTGTGCTCCGTGCTCAGCAGCGGCACCGCCACGGCGGTACCGGCCACGACGGCTCCGGTCGCGATAAGGGCGAGCCGGCCCCGGCGCGTCAGTCGAATCGTGCTCCGTGGCGGAGTGTTCATCTGCATGCGGGCACGGTAACCCTCATATCGTCATAAACCCGGCATAACCTGTCGTAGGCCTGGCGGTTGTCAGCTTGTCGGCTCCAGGCTGGCGTCCCGCCGCACCAGGGCCGCGTACCGCCCGTCCCGCTCCAGCAGTTCCTCGTGCGCACCCCGTTCGGCCAACCGGCCCGCGTCGAGGACGACGATCTGGTCGGCGCCGCGGATGGTGGACAGCCGGTGGGCGATGGTGAGTGTGGTGCGGTTGGCGGAGAGCGCGTCGATGGCCTCCTGGACGGCGTGCTCGGTGCGGGTGTCCAGGGCGCTCGTCGCCTCGTCGAGGATCAGCACCGGCGGGTCGCGCAGGATGGTGCGGGCGATGGCCAGGCGCTGCTTCTCCCCGCCGGAGAAGCGGTGGCCGCGCTCGCCGACGACCGTGTCGTACCCGTCGGGCAGGGCGGCTATATGGTCGTGGATCTGCGCCGCGCGGGCGGCCGCGTACAGTTCCTCGTCGGTGGCGTCGGGTTTGGCGAAGCGCAGGTTGTCGGCGACCGTGGCGTGGAAGAGGTACGTCTCCTGCGAGACGACGCCGACCGCGCGCGCGAGGGTGTCGAAGTCGAGGTCGCGGACGTCGACCCCGTCGAGGGTGACCCGGCCGCCGGTCACGTCGTACAGCCGCGGCACGAGGTAGCCCAGTGTGGACTTGCCGGCGCCGGTCGGCCCGACGACGGCGAGGCTTCCGCCCGCGGGGACGGTGACGTCGATGCCGTCGAGTACGGGCCCGCCCTTGTCGTCGTAGGCGAACGCGACGTTCTCGAAGCGGACTTCACCCTTGATCTGGTCGAGGTGGACCGGGTCGGTGCGCTCGGTGATGTCGATCGGCAGGTCGAGGTACTCGAAGATGCGCTGGAAGAGCGCGAGGGAGGTCTGGATCTGCACGCCGGTGGCGAGCAGGCTGACGGCGGGGCGGAACAGGCCCTGCTGGAGCGAGACGAAGGCGACGATCGTACCGAGGGAGACATCGGGGCCGCCGACCTGGAGGGCCACACCAGCCGTCCAGTAGATGACCGCCGGCATCGCGGCCATGACGATGGTGATCACGGCCATGCGCCAGCGGCCGGCCATGTTGGACTTCACTTCCAGGTCGACCAGCCGCTCGGACTCGTCGGCGAAGGACTGGCTGAGCGAGTCGGCGCGGCCCATGGTGCGGCCGAGCAGGATGCCGCTGACCGACAGCGACTCGGTGACGGTGGCGGCCATGGCGGCCATCTGCTTCTGGCGCTGGGTGGTGATCTTCTTGCGTTCGTTGCCGACGCGGCGACTGATCCAGACGAAGGCCGGCAGCAGGAGCAGGGAGACGACGGTCAGCCGCCAGTCGAGGGCGATCATCGCGATGACGGTGGCGACCACGCTGGTGAAGTTGGAGACCAGGGAGGTGGCGGTGGAGGTGACGGTGGCCTGCATGCCGCCGATGTCGTTGGCTATACGCGACTGGACTTCGCCGGTACGCGTACGCGTGAAGAAAGCCAGGGACATGCGCTGGAGCCGGCCGTAGACGGCGGTGCGCAGGTCGTGCATGACGCGCTGGCCGACGGTCGTGGAGATCAGTGTCTGCAGGACGCCGAAGACACTGCTGAGCACGGCGCTGAGGATCATGCCGAGGGCGAGCAGGCTCAGCAGCCCGGTGCGGCCCTCGGGGATGGCGACGTCGAGGGTCTCCTTCAGCAGGAAGGGTGTGGCGACCGAGACCAGCGACGAGGCGCCGACGAGGACGCCGACGACGGCGAGCCGGCCGCGGTAGGGACGGAAGAGGCCGAGGATCCGGCGGACCTGACGGGGCTGGGCCTCGGCGTCGGTGTTCCGGGCGGACGGGATCCAGGAGTCTGGTTTGTCGGGGTGCATGGGCTCCTACGGGAGGTGAGCGGGCGGATCGAGCTGACCATAGCTCATTGTTACCTATACTCACAATGAACGGCATCCTGATATTGTTCCCGCATGACCACCCCCGATTCCGACAGCGTGCTCGCCGAGCAACTGCTGCGGTTCACCCGCCGCGTGCACCGGATCCAGAAGCGGCACATAGAGCAGTGCGGCCTCGGCGTGACCCCGGCCCAGTCCCGGCTGCTGCGCACCCTGGCGTGCTACAGCTCGCCGCCGCGCATGGCCGATCTCGCCGAGCGCCTGGAGGTGGTCCCGCGCGCGGTGACGACGCTGGTCGACGGACTGGAGGCGGGCGGCAGGGTACGGCGGGTGCCGGATCCCACGAACCGCCGGGTGATCCGGATCGAGCTCACGGACGACGGCCGGGAGGCACTGCGCAAGCTGCGGGGCGCCCGGCGGTCGGCGGCCGAGGAGATCCTCGCACCGCTGTCGGGCGGGCAGCGGGAGGTACTGGGCGGCTTGCTGGACACGCTCGTGGACGGGGTGCCGGAGGGGCGCCACGGGTAGGGGCGACAACGGTTCGCGGGCGACTGCGGGTGTGTGGGGGTTGGTCGCGCAGTTCCCCGCGCCCCTTTTCGGGCCGGTCCGGTGGACCGACCCTCAGGGGCGCGGGGTAACTGCGCGACCAGCCACGAACCACCCGCAGCCGCCCGCGAAACAGCACCACCCGAGCTATGGGGCGACAGGCGCCGTCGGCTCCGGCACCGAGGCCTCCTCCTCCACGCTCTCCCCGTCGAGCACCCTCTTCGCCCGCTCCAGATCCAGCGCCCCCTCCCAGCGGGACACCGCGAAGACCGCGACACAGTTGCCGAGGAGGTTGGTGACGACCCGCATCGAGTCCATGATCCGATCGACCCCGAGCAGCAGGGCGACGGCGCCGGCCGGAATCGCCCCCAGCGAGGACGCCGTCGCGGACAGGGCGAGGAAGGCCGAACCGGGGATCCCCGCCATGCCCTTGCTGGTCAGCATCAGCACCAGGACCACGGTGATCTGTTGCCCAAGGCTCAGATCGACGTCCACGGCCTGGGCGATGAACAGCGTGCCGATGGACAGGTACAGCGAGGCGCCGTCGAGGTTGAAGGAGTAGCCGGTGGGGAGCACGAGACCCACCGCGTCGTCGCGTGCCCCCGCCTTGCGCAGCTTCTGCATCACCCGTGGCATGACCGCCTCGGTGGAGGCCGTGCCCAGCGCGAGCAGCATCTCCGCACGGATGTGGCGCAGGAACTTCCAGAGGCTGAGCCCGGTCACCAGGCGCAGGGCCACGGCCAGCAGGGCGATGAAGAACGCCGCCGCCGCGTAGCACAGGATGATCAGCTTGGCGTAGGTCTCGATGACACCGAGCCCGTAATTGCCGATCAGGACGGCCATCGCGCCGAACACCGCGATCGGCGCCAGCCGCATGACGAAGCCGACGATCGCGAAGATGATCTCCTGGGCCTGTTCGATGGCGGGCAGCACCTGCGGCACCTTCGTGTGCCCGAGATGCAGCAGCGCGGCGCCCACCAGACAGGCCAGGACGAGCACCTGGAGCAGGGAGTTCTCGGCGAAGGCGCCGATGAAACTGGTGGGCAGCGCGTTCACGAGGAACTCGGTCGTGGTGGGCAGCGAGCCACCGCCCGTCTTGGCGTCGACCGCCGAGGTGTCCAGGGTGGACGGGTCGACGTTCATCCCCGCGCCGGGCCGGACGACGTTGGCGGCGAGCAGCCCGATGATCAGGGCGAGCGTGCTGGCGACCTCGAACCAGATCAGCGCCTTGAGCCCGATCCGGCCGAACGCCTTGAGGTCACCGGCCTTGGCGATGCCGACGACGACCACACAGAACACCAGCGGCGAGATGATCGTCTTGATGAGCCGGGTGAAACCGTCGCCGAGTGGCTGGAGGTCCGTGCCCACGTCGGGCCACAGCTTCCCGACGACGATGCCGAGCACGAGCGCGCAGGCGACCTGCGCGAAGAGTGAGGTACGCAGTATGCGTGCGACGCGTCGCGGCAGCGACGGGACGGACGGCGGCACGGGCACTCCTTGTGGGGGGACGACGGCACCGCGGAAGTCCCGGAGACAAGGGACTTCTGCGATGCGGAAAGCGGCTTCCGTTGTGATCACTGTGAAGGTGCCGTTGATCGCGCACAAGACCGCCGCGTTTCGGCCGCGTAAATCCCGTCCCTCCTGACGCGTCGCACGCCTGCCGGCTCAGCAGCCGCCGCGATCCTCCGTCAGCACCCCCTGGACCGTGGTGAGTCGGCGGTCGTGGCAGCCGTCCGAGCCACGGAGCAGGTAGTGCTCGCCGGTCGTGCCGACCGCGTGCCGCTGGTCGCGGGGCACCCCGACCGTGTACGTGGCGTCGCCGGTGTAGGTGTCGTCGAGCCGCGACCACGTCGCGCGCCGGCCGTTGCGGGTCGTCACCGCGTCGGCCCGGTCGCCGAGTGTCAGCACGGTCCGCAGCCGGTCGTCCGCGCCGAGGGTGGTCGTGCCGTTCATCGTGTAGGTGCGGTGGGTCCGGGTGGTGACGGTCCGTCCGTGGCCGCCGACCGTGACCTTCTCGTCGTCCGTCCAGGTCGCGTCGAGACCGTCCACGGTCTCGCCGTCGGTCCAGTGGTGCACGGAGGTGTGGGCCAGGGCGCGGGTGACGGTGGTCCGCACCCGGCCGTGCGAGGTGTCGAGATACCCGGCGACGGTGAGCCGGTGTCCGGCCTCGGTGTCGAGGCGGTGTTGCGTACCGGGCGTGTAGACGGTGGAGTCGGTCAGCTCGCCCGCATCGCCGCCGAGCAGCTTCCCCGGTACGACCGCCCTGCCGTGATCCTGCCAGACGAGCACATTGACCGGTGTGCTCCAGCCGCTCTGCCCCTCGGGCACGCCGACGACCGACACCTCGACGCGGTGCGGGAGCCCGTCGTTGAGGATGCCGGCGAAGGGGGTCAGGTCGTACTCGACGGGCTTGATGTCGAAGGCGCGGGGGCCCGGGATCACGTACCAGAGGAAGGGGTTGGACCAGCCGCCGGTCCACACGGTCGGGAACGGGGTGGCGATACCGGCCAGTCGCCCGTCGACCCTGACCTGCACCTCGCGGTACGGGCCGTCGTCCGCCCGGCAGGAGTACGGCGCCTGCGCGGGCACCGTCAGGTACCAGTACTCCTCGCAGCCGCCGCCGGAGCCGGTCGCGTACACCTCCGCGACGACGCGTTCGCTGTTGCGGGGCGTGGTGAGGGTCGCGCCGTCGGTCAGGGTGAGGACGCGGTCGGGGGTCGCGGCCGGTTCCTTCCCGGCGTAGAAGGTCAGCGTGACCTTGACGTCGAGCACGCCCGTGTAGGTGTCGTCGACGACGTTCCCGATGAGCATCTCGACGTCCTGGCTTCGGCGGAAGGTGTCGCCGTACCGGGTGACGTCCTTCTCCACGGACCACTCGATACCGTCGGGCGAGGGCTCCGGGGTCGACGTACGGAAGATCTCCACCCCGCCGACGTGCAGATAGCCGAGCCGGTCGAACTGCCGTCCCTTGACCTTGCCGTCCAGGCGCAGCACCACCTTGCTCCAGCGGTCGCCGCAGCCGTCCGGCGGCGTGTAGGTGCCTCTGTACGGGGTGAAGTCCCGGAACTGCGCCTCGGCGACGGTGACTTGGCAGGATCTGCCCGAAGGCTTGTCGACGGGGGGCGCCGCGGTCACCGGGTCGTGCCAGTCGGTGCCGAACTCGGCGGGGACGTCGGCCGATCGGGCCGGAGCCGCCCCGAGGAGGGTGCTCACCAGGAGGGTCGCCCCGGTGAGCATGGACATGATTAACCGTCTCTTCATGGCCGGTGTTCTACGGGGAGTCCGCCCACGCCCGCAATGACGCCTCCCCTTCGGCCCTACGCCTTCAGCGCCTCCCTGTCCCCCATCACCACCACGGGATCCCGCTCCGGGTCGAGCGTGAGCAGCAGATACTCCATCGCCTCCTTGGACAGACTGACGCAGGCGGATGTGCCGTCGCCGTGGTCCAGGTGCAGCCAGATCCCGCCACCCTTCTCCTCACCGAGGGGCTGCTCCCCGTCGTCGGGCGGCGTGCCCGGGACCCGGTTGTAGTCGATGGCGATGACGTAGTCGAAATCGTGCCAGTGCGACTCGTCCCACCAGCGCGGGGCCGCGTAGTCCTCCGACCGGGTGTACGGCAGCCTCGTCCCGGGATCGGCCAGCACGCCGCCCGCGGCGGTGAGCGTGAAGACCCCGACCGGACTGCGGTTGTCCCCGAGGCGGTGGTCGGGGGTCCAGCCCTTCTTTCCGTTGTGCGCGGGCCAACTGCGCACACGCTCCCAGACCTGGCCCCGCTTGCCGTACAGCACGGCGACGGCCTCCGCGGAGTCCGCTCCGTCGCCGTACACCGCCAGAACCTGGCGAGAGGTGGCCGGAATGCGCTGGTGCAGCCGGTCGCCGATCTCCGGGATGCGGGTGGGAGCGGGGACGGGCGCGGTCGACGCCCGGGCGCTCGATCCGGCGATACCCGACGGGGCGGCGCCGCCCTCGGGCCCCGCCGCCCTGTTGCCGCCGCTCCGTCCCGTGCCCGCGCCGCCGCACGCGGACAGGGCCGCGAGAAGGAGTACTCCGGTCACCGTCGCGGTCACCCGGGACCGCACACCGCCATGTCGCATCCGCCCATGCTCGCACCATTTTCCCGGCATATCTGTCAGATTCCGGGCACCGGGGCCGTGTCGGCGAGCAGCCTGAACCCTGCGCCCGCGGCAGAAAACCAGTTGATTCCGACCACGCTCCGACGCGAACCTTTCACGGTTTGTTGCCGCGCCTCGCGGGTTCTCCTCATGCCCGCACCCACCCTTCTCACCTTCGCATCACCCCTCCCCCCTCCCCTCTGACACGAGCCACTGGGACGTCATGCAGATCCAAGACCTTCCGTATCCCGACCCGGGTGTGCCGGACGCGCGCTCGGGACCTCGCTTCCTGTGGTGGCTCGGCCGCAACCAACTGGGCGGCCAGCTCAAGTCCCTGGCCTGGGGACTGCTGCACTTCGTCGCCGTCTCGGCGCAGCCATTCTGCGTCGGGTTCGCCATCGAGGCCGTGGTCGACCGCTCCGGCAGCCGACTCGCCCTGGCCGGCGGGCTGATGGCCCTCTTCGGGGCGGCCACCGCGATCGGCGACACCTTCCTGCACCGGACGGCAGTCACCAACTGGATCACCGCCGCCGCCCGCGTCCAGCAACTTCTCGCCCGCCAGGCCGCCCAGCTGGGTTCGGCGCTGACCCGGCGGGTCGCGGCCGGCGAGGTCGTGGCCGTGTCCACCGGTGACGTCGAGAAGATCGGCTGGTTCGTCGAGGCCGTCTCGCGCTTCACGGCCGCGGCCCTGACGGTCGTGCTGGTCTGTATCGGCCTGGTCGTCTACCAGCCGGCCCTCGGCATCGTGGTCGCCGTCGGACTGCCCGTCCTCGCGATCTCCGTGCTGCCGCTGCTGCCGCGCGCGACCCGCCGGGCCGACGTCCAGCGCGAGAAGGCGGGGCGCGCCACCGAACTGGCCTCGGACACCGTGGCCGGCCTGCGGGTGCTGCGCGGCATCGGCGGCGAGGAGCTCTTCCTCGACCGCTACCGCCGCGCCTCCCAGGAAGTCCGGCACGCGGCCGTGCGCAGCGCCCGCATGTGGTCCCTGATCACCGCCATCCAGGTGCTGCTGCCCGGCCTGCTGATGATCGCGGTCGTCTGCTACGGCGTCCGTCTCGTCCACGAGGGCCGGATCTCCGTCGGTGAACTGGTCGCGGTCTACAGCTCCGTCATGGTCCTGACGTATCCCCTCCGGCACTTCGAGGAGATCGCGATGGCCTACTCCTTCTCGCGTCCCTCGGCCAAGCGGGCCGCCCGGGTGCTGTCGCTGGAGCGGGTCACGGACATCGGCGGATCACGCGCGGGGGACGTGCCCTCGGGCGACCTGTACGACCCGGCGACCGGACTGCTCGCCCCGGCCGGGCGGCTCACCGCGGTGGTGTGCGGCGACCCGGACGCGGCCGGACGGCTCGCGGAACGGCTGGGCGGCCACCCTCCGGAGGACGGCCCGTCGGTGCTGCTCGGCGGCATCCCGCTGGACGAACTCCCACTGGAGACCGCGCGCACGGCCGTCCTCGTCCAGGACAAGGACCCGGTGCTGCTGTCCGGTTCGCTGCGCGAACTGCTCGACGTGCCCGCCTCCGGTGACGTGGACGCGCGGGCCGCGCTCGCCGCCGCCCAGTGCGACGACGTCCTGGAGGCCCTGGTGCAGGGCTCCCTGGACGCAGACGACCCGATGGACGCCCGGATCACCGAACGCGGCCGCTCCTTGTCCGGTGGCCAGCGGCAGCGGCTCGCCCTGGCCCGGTCGCTGCTCACCGATCCGGAGGCGCTCGTCCTCGACGAGCCCACCTCCGCCGTCGACTCGCACACCGAGGCCCGGATCGCCGAGGGGGTGCGCGGGCTGCGGGCCGGTCGCACGACCGTGGTCTTCACCTCCTCCCCGCTGCTGCTCGACCGGGCCGACCGGGTCGTCCTGGTGCACGAGGGCGAGGTCGCCGCCGTCGGTGAGCACCGCGAGCTGCTGCACACCGAACCCCGGTACCGGGCCGTGGTCACCCGCGAGACCGACGAGGAGACGGCTCTCGGCGGGGCGCTGACGCGGCTGGACGAGACCGAGCTGGACGAGCTGGAAGAACTGAAAGAGATCGAGGAGACCGCATGATCGGCGTGCCGCCACCCGCGTTCGACCCGGCGGCCCCGACGACGGCGAACACGCTGCCCGTCGGCGCCCCGTCGACCGTACGCGCCTACGTGGCCGAACTCCTGCGCAGGCACCGCCGGGCCTTCCTGGTCCTGCTGCTCGTCAACACCGTCGCCACCATCGCCTCGATGGTGGGCCCCTGGCTCCTCGGCGACCTCGTGGAACGACTCTCCGACGGCGCCCGCGAGCTCCATCTGGGGATCGTCGCCACAGTCTTCGTACTCGCCCTGGTCGTCCAGGCCGCGTTCGTCCGCGAGGTGCGGCTGCGCGGGGCCATGCTCGGCGAGCGGATGCTGGCCGATCTGCGCGAGGACTTCCTCGTACGGTCGGTCCGGCTGCCGCCGGGCGTCCTGGAGCGCGCCGGTACCGGTGATCTGCTGTCCCGCATCACCACGGACATCGACCGGCTCGGCAACGCCATGCGCGAGGCCGTGCCCCAGCTGACCATCGGCGTACTGTGGGCCGCGCTGCTGCTCGGCGGGCTCGTCGTCATGGCGCCGCCCCTCGCACCGGCCGTGCTGCTCGCGGTGCCGCTGCTGGTGGCGGGCTGCCGCTGGTACTTCAAGCGGGCGCCGTCCGGCTACCGCTCGGAGGCCGCCGGGTACGCCGCCGTGGCCGCCGCCCTCGCCGAGACCGTGGACGCCGGCCGCACCGTCGAGGCCCACCGTCTCGGCGACCGCCGGATCGAGCTGTCGAAGCTGCGGATCCGGCAGTGGACCGCCTGGGAGCGCTACACCATGTGGCTGCGGTCGGTGCTGTTCCCGGTCATCAACCTCGTCCACGTCACCGTGCTGGGCTCGGTCCTCATGCTCGGCGGGGTGTTCGTCCTGCACGGCTGGATCGGAGTGGGCCAGCTGACGACCGGCGCACTGCTGGCGCAGATGCTCGTCGACCCGGTCAACCTCATCCTGCGCTGGTACGACGAGCTACAGGTCGCGCAGGTGTCGCTGGCCCGCCTCGTCGGGGTGCGGGACATCGAGCCGGACGCCGGCGACACCGGGCTGGCGCCGGACGGGCGGGACGTGCTCGCCGAGCGGGTCCACTTCGGCTACCGCGAGGGCGTCGACGTGCTGCGCAAAGTGTCCCTGGAGGTCGCGCCCGGCACCCGGCTGGCGCTGGTCGGCCCGTCGGGCGCGGGCAAGTCCACACTGGGCCGGCTCCTCGCCGGCATCTACGCTCCGCGCGACGGCCGGATCACCCTCGGCGGCGCCGAGCTGTCCCGGATGACCGCCGAACACGTCCGCTCCCACGTGGCACTCGTCAACCAGGAGCACCACGTCTTCGTCGGTTCCCTGCGCGACAACCTGCGGCTCGCGCGGACCGGTGCCGAGGACGACGAGCTGTGGGCGGCGCTGGGCTCGGTCGACGCGGACGGCTGGGCGCGGGCACTGGACCAGGGGCTGGACACCGAGGTCGGCTCGGGCGGCGTCGCGCTCACCCCGGCCCAGGCCCAGCAGATCGCACTGGCCCGGCTGGTGCTGGCCGATCCCCACACCCTGGTCCTGGACGAGGCGACCTCGCTGCTGGACCCGCGTGCCGCCCGCCACCTGGAGCGCTCCCTCGCCCGCGTGCTGGACGGCCGCACCGTCGTCGCCATCGCCCACCGGCTGCACACCGCCCATGACGCCGACCTCATCGCCGTCGTCGAGAACGGCCGCATCAGCGAGCTGGGCAGCCACACGGACCTGGTCGGCACGGACGGGGCCTACGCGGCACTCTGGCGCTCCTGGCACGGGTGAGACGAGCCCGCCGGGGGCGGGTGACTGCGGGATGGGACTGATGGTGCCGGGGGCGCCGGTTGTCGCAGGTGCGCCGCCCGGCGCCGCGGCCCCGGCGGCCCCGTCTCCATTCCGACGTCGCTCTGGCGTTGCGCGGTGCCGAAGCGGGATGGAACGCTGGATACCGGCACCCGCGTGGGAATCGGCCCGGATCCGTCCGGCGGACGCCGGGCCGGGCCGGTGCCCCGTGCGGCGGTGCCCCACCGCCGACCGCGGTGAGAACGGGCCGGTCACCCCCTGGAGGTACCCGTGAACAGCGTCGACGGATGGGGGGACGACGTCTACCAGCCCGACGCCTCCGACATCCAGGAGGACTCGGGACTGCTCGACGCGGAGGACACACTCGTGGACGACGGCGTCTCGGACCCGCTCGACCGCGGCTGGTCCCCTCCCGAGCGGCCCTGGGCGGTGGAGCACGACGGGGTGACGGCCGCCGAGCGCCGACAGGGCGAGACCCTGGATCAGCGGCTCGCCGAGGAGCTGCCCGACCTCCCCGTGCCCGACGGGGACGGCCTCGGCGACTGCGACGGCACCGACGGCGAACTCCTCGACAACGAGGTCGGCGCGGCCCGCTCGGGCCGGCTCGTGGCACCGGACGAAGGCGCCCACGAGGACGAGGAGAGCGCCATGGTCGCGAGCGACGTCGGTATCGACGGCGCGGCCGCGTCCGCCGAGGAGGCGGCCATGCACATCGTCGACGAGGACAGCCTGTCCGGCTGACCCGCCACCCCCCGTTCCACGGCCGGCACCGCACCAGGACGACGACGAGGAGCACCCATGCAGCAGGACAAGCAGCCCGACTACCACTCGGTCGTCTTCCGCGACCGCGCCGCCGGCTACGCCTTCCTCACCCGGTCCACCGCCTCCAGCGACCAGACCATCGAGTGGGACGACGGCGAGACGTACCCCGTGGTGGACGTGGAGATCTCCTCGGAGAGCCACCCCTTCTACACCGGGAAGGCCCGCTCGGTGGACACAGAGGGCCGTATCGCCCGCTTCGAGCGCCGCTACGGCGAGGGCGGAACCGGCTGAGCCGTCGCCCCCGCCCGCGGCCTGCCTCAGATCACGTTGAGCGCTGCCGCGGCGCCGACTCCCCCGAGCAGCATGAACACCGGCATCAGCACCTTCAGCTCGACCCAGCTGCCCGCGCGGAACCGCATCGCCTTGGGCGGACCCAGCGGATACCAGCGCTTGCGCCCGATCGGGATGGGCCACAGCACCGGGCAGCCGGAGACGGTCAGGGCGTCCCCGATGTCGTGCACCAGGGCGCCCAGCACGATCGGCAGCCCGAGCCACAGGTACTCCTGCCCCGGGTCCGTGAACAGCCAGTCCGCGCCGTTGCCGGGCTTGTCCAGGACACCGGCGAGGATCCACGCACTGGTCGCGGCCAGCAGCCACACCAGCACATCGCTGCTGGAGCCCCGCGCCGCCCGCCACAGCAGGCCCTCGATCGCCAGCACCATGTGCACGAAGAGGATCGCCAGCACCGCCCAGCGGCCCCCGGCGATCGCCAGCGCCGAGGCGCCCGCGCCGATCATGACCGCCCACAGCCAGGTGTGGGTGAGGGTGCGGTGCCCGCCGGAGCGGCGCGGGTCGCCCTGCATCTTCGTGGCCTTGTACGTGGCGTACGAGAGCTTGTCGACGATCTCGCACAGCCACCGGGAGACCGGGCCGAAGGAGCGGGAGATGGTGGCGGCCTTGTGGTCGAGGTCCGGTGCGAGCGCCGCACCGGCGCAGATCAGCGCACCGGAGAGGAGGACCGGCCAGGGCATGGTGTGCCCCGCCGCGGCGGCGGCCGCGCCGACGCCTAGCCAGGCGGCGGCGCCCGACAGTGAGTGTGCTGGTCCCATCATGGCCGTTGCCCGCCCCATTCCTCGTGTGCCGCTGTCCAGTTGACCGGGTGCGATGACGCTCCGTCGGCGACACAGCGTAGCGGCCGTGATCTTCGGGGCGGCAGCCGATTCCCCCATCGGGCTCCCGGGCAGGCAAGATGGGGTCGTGACCCTCATCGATCAGTTGCCGCCGACCGCAGATCCCGACGCCCTGTACGAAGCCTTCGAGTCCTGGGCCGAGGAGCGCGGTCTGACGCTCTACCCGCACCAGGAGGAGGCGCTGATCGAGGTGGTCTCCGGGGCGAACGTGATCGTGTCGACGCCGACCGGCTCCGGAAAGAGCATGATCGCCGCGGCCGCGCACTTCGCGGCGCTCGCCCGGGACGAGGTCACCTTCTACACCGCGCCGATCAAGGCGCTGGTCTCGGAGAAGTTCTTCGAGCTGTGCAAGATCTTCGGCACGGAGAACGTGGGCATGCTGACGGGCGACGCGTCCGTCAATTCCGACGCCCCGGTCATCTGCTGCACCGCCGAGGTGCTCGCCTCGATCGCCCTGCGCGACGGCAAGCACGCGGACGTGGGCCAGGTCGTCATGGACGAGTTCCACTTCTACGCCGAGGGCGACCGCGGCTGGGCCTGGCAGATCCCCATCCTGGAGCTGCCGCAGGCGCAGTTCGTCCTCATGTCGGCGACCCTCGGCGACGTGTCCTTCTTCGAGAAGGACCTCACCCGCCGCACCGGCCGCCCCACCGCAGTGGTCCGCTCGGCGACCCGGCCGGTGCCGCTGTCGTACGAGTACCGCTACACCCCCCTGACGGAGACGCTCACCGATCTGCTCGACACGAGGCAGGCCCCCGTCTACATCGTGCACTTCACCCAGGCGCAGGCGGTGGAGCGGGCGCAGGCGCTGATGAGCATCAACATGTGCTCGAAGGAGGAGAAGGAGCAGATCGCCGATCTGATCGGCAACTTCCGCTTCACCACCAAGTTCGGCCAGAACCTCTCCCGTTACGTACGGCACGGCATCGGCGTCCACCACGCCGGCATGCTGCCCAAGTACCGGCGGCTGGTGGAGAAGCTCGCCCAGGCCGGTCTGCTGAAGGTCATCTGCGGTACGGACACGCTCGGCGTCGGTGTCAACGTGCCGATCCGTACCGTGCTGTTCACGGCGTTGACCAAGTACGACGGCAACCGGGTGCGCACCCTGCGGGCGCGTGAGTTCCACCAGATCGCCGGCCGGGCCGGGCGGGCCGGTTTCGACACGGCGGGCTTCGTGGTGGCGCAGGCGCCCGAGCACGTCATCGAGAACGAGAAGGCGCTCGCCAAGGCGGGCGACGACCCGAAGAAGCGCCGCAAGGTGGTCCGCAAGAAGGCGCCGGAGGGCTTCGTCGGCTGGACGGAGAACACCTTCGACAAGCTGATCGAGTCGGAGCCGGAGCCGCTGACGTCGCGTTTCCGCGTGACCCACACGATGCTGCTGTCGGTGATCGCCCGGCCGGGCAACGCCTTCGAGGCGATGCGTCATCTGCTGGAGGACAACCACGAGCCCCGGCGCCAGCAGCTGCGGCACATCCGGCGCGCGATCGCGATCTACCGTTCGCTGCTGGACGGCGGCATCGTCGAGAAGCTCGACGAGCCGGACGCCACCGGCCGGATCGTCCGCCTCACCGTGGACCTTCAGCAGGACTTCGCGTTGAACCAGCCGCTGTCCACGTTCGCGCTGGCCGCGTTCGAACTGCTCGACCCCGAGTCGCCGTCGTACGCCCTGGACATGGTCTCCGTCGTCGAGTCCACCCTGGACGACCCCCGACAGATCCTGGCCGCCCAGCAGAACAAGGCACGCGGCGAGGCCGTCGCCGCGATGAAGGCCGACGGGGTCGAGTACGAGGAGCGCATGGCGCGGCTCCAGGACATCACATACCCGAAGCCCCTCGAGGAACTGCTGTTCCACGCCTACAACACGTACCGCAAGAGCCACCCGTGGGTCGGCGACCATCCGCTGTCGCCGAAGTCCGTCATCCGTGACATGTACGAGCGGGCCCAGTCCTTCACGGAGCTCGTGTCCCACTACGAGCTGGCCCGCACCGAGGGCATCGTGCTGCGCTACCTGGCGAGCGCCTACAAGGCCCTCGACCACACCGTCCCCGACGATCTCAAGTCGGAGGACCTGCAGGACCTGATCGAGTGGCTGGGCGAGATGGTGCGCCAGGTCGACTCCAGCCTGCTGGACGAGTGGGAACAGCTCGCCAACCCGGAGGAGATGACCGCGGAGGAGGCCCAGGAGAAGGCCGACGAGGTCAAGCCGGTCACCGCCAACGCGCGGGCCTTCCGGGTCCTCGTGCGCAACGCCCTGTTCCGGCGGGTCGAGCTGGCGGCTCTCGACCACGTCGAGGAGCTGGGCGAGATGGACGCCGAGTCCGGCTGGGACGCCGACGCGTGGGGCGAGGCGATGGACAAGTACTGGGACGAGTACGACGACCTGGGCACCGGCCCGGACGCGCGTGGTCCCAAGCTGCTGGTGATCCAGGAGGAGCCGCAGAACGCTCTGTGGCGGGTCCGCCAGATCTTCGACGACCCGAACGACGATCACGACTGGGGCATCAGCGCGGAGATCGACCTCACGGCCTCCGACGCGGAGGGCCGGGCGGTCGTCCGCGTCACGGACGTGGGCCAACTGTGAGAACAGCGCGAGGCACAGGAGAAGCGCACCGATGACGAACCCCGCCGAGAGTCTGGTCGACCTGCTCGACCTGGAGCAGATCGAGGTCAACATCTTCCGCGGCCGCAGTCCGCAGGAGTCCCTGCAGCGGGTCTTCGGCGGGCAGGTGGCCGGCCAGGCGCTGGTCGCGGCCGGCCGGACCACCGACGGCGACCGGCCCGTGCACTCGCTGCACGCGTACTTCCTGCGCCCGGGACGGCCGGGGGTGCCGATCGTGTACCAGGTCGAGCGGGTGCGGGACGGGCGCTCGTTCACCACGCGCCGGGTCACCGCGGTGCAGCAGGGCCGCACGATCTTCAATCTCACCGCCTCCTTTCACAAGCCTGAGGAAGGCCCCTTCGAGCACCAGCTGCCGCCGGCCCGTGAGGTCCCGGACCCGGAGTCCCTGCCGACGGTCACGGAGGAGATCCGGGCGCATCTGGGCACTTTGCCCGAGCAGTTGGAGCGGATGGCGCGCCGTCAGCCCTTCGACATCCGGTACGCGGACCCGCTGCGCTGGAGTACCGAGGACGTCAAGGACGCCGAGCCGCGCAGCGCGGTCTGGATGCGCGCGGTCGGGCCGCTGGGCGACGATCCGCTGGTGCACACCTGCGCGCTGACGTACGCCAGCGACATGACGCTCCTGGACGCGGTCCGCCTGCCGGTGGAGCCCCTGTGGGGGCAGCGGAACTTCGACATGGCGTCGCTGGACCACGCTATGTGGTTCCACCGGCCGTTCCGCGCGGACGAGTGGTTCCTGTACGACCAGGAGTCACCGATCGCGACCGGCGGGCGTGGCCTGGCCCGCGGCCGGATCTACGACCTGAAGGGGCAGCTGCTGGTGTCGGTCGTCCAGGAAGGACTGTTCCGGAAGCTGTAGGACGTGCGCGTCAGGAGCTTCTGCGGCGCAGGAGACCCAGCAGGCCGCGTGGCGCGCGCCGGGGGCGCTCCGGCGACTGTGGTTCGTCCCCAGGGCGTGCGGGTGCCGGGCGCGGCGCGGGCAGGTGCGCGCGGGCTTCGGCCAGTGTGCGGTCCAGGTCGGCCCGGAGCCAGGCGATCTCATCCGGCTCATCGGCCGTGACGATCTTCTCGACGAGGTGGGCGGCCGGACTGCCCGGGGCACCGTGGGCGGGTGGTCCGGGCCGGAACCGGTTCAGGTGGGAGCGTTCGTAGGGGTCTTTGACGATCTCCGCGATCTGGAGGGGGTCGAGAAACGCGGCCAGGGCTCCGGCCCGTTGCCAGGGGTCGTCGCACTGCCGTAGCAGGAAGCCCAGGTGACGTCCTCGCCAGTTCCGGGCCCTGAGATCGCGGCCTGCCGCCAGGTGAGCCCGCATCGACTCGGGGGTCCGGCCCTTGAGCAGGAAGCCGTTGTGCACGTCCGCGGTGAACTGCTCCAGCTCTTCGGCCAGATACAGCCAGACGACGGCCCGATAGCGGTTCAGGTAGAACTTCACCGGCACGACCAGTCCCAGCCGGGCGAGGCGGGTGAACCGGGAGGCCGGTACCTCCATGAGGGTGGCCGCCTCCCCCGTGCCGACGACCCGGACGTGCTCGCGCAGTTCCTCCGCCGATCCGAGCAGCCGGTCGAGCTCCGGGCGGGGCACCACCCTGCGGCCCCCTCCGCCTTCGTCGGGGACGGTGCTGATACGCCCCAGGTGTACCGCGAGGTCGAACTCGCCTCGCTTCAGGCCGAGTTCCCGTGCCGCGCGGCTCGCGGAGCACGACGGGGCCTGCTGTGGAACGACGGTGTTTCCGGACATGTTCGGTCTCCCCCGTGGAGTACGACGGCCCCGCACGGTCCGCGGTGGCCTCGGAAAAAACCGTAGCCGGAATCGCGGATCTCGTGGCGAGCCTGTGGATAACTCCACGGGAGCCGAGAAAAGAGCAGGTCAGAGGTCTTCCAGCGGGGCCCGATCGGGCTGCCGGGCGTCCACGGTGAGGTGCTCGCCGACGCGGCTGACGAGCAGCGTCATCTCGTAGGCGATCTGGCCCATGTCGGCCTGCGCGCCGCTGAGCACGCACAGACAGCTGCCGGAGCCGGCCGCGGTGACGAAGAGCAGCGCCTCATCGAACTCGATCATGGTCTGGCGTACCTGGCCCGCGCCGAAGTGGCGTCCGGATCCCTTGGCCAGGCTGTGCAGTCCGGACGAGACCGCGGCGAGGTGCTCGGCGTCCTCGCGGCGCAGTCCGGTGCTCGCGCCCGCCACCAGTCCGTCGTTGGACAGGACCAGCGCATGGCGGACGTGGTCGACGCGCTCGGTCAGGTCGTCCAACAGCCAGCCCAGCCCCTGGTTCTGCGCCATGTCTCCGTCTCCCCGCGTGTCATTTTCCCCGTGAATTCCCCCGTGTCCCCTCCGCATCGCCGGAGGAAACGCCCGCCAGCCTTCCCCAGGAACGGGCGCCGGAGCAAGGAGGATTGCGGCATGGCGCAGAAGATGACCGACGACGAATGGCGGGCGTTCGTCTCGCACGGCACCCGCACGGCGAAACTGTCCACGGTCCGGGCCGACGGCAGTCCGCACGTGGCACCGGTGTGGTTCCTGCTCGACGCGGACGAGGTGGTGTTCAACACCGGCAAGGAGACGGTGAAGGGGCGGAACCTGGCGCGGGACGGCCGGATCGCCCTGTGTGTGGACGACGACCGGCCGCCGTTCGACTTCGTGGTACTGCAGGGCCGTGCCCGGATCTCGGAGGACCTCGACGAGGTCCGGTACTGGGCGGCCCGCATCGGTGCCCGGTACATGGGCGAGGAGCGTGCCGAGGAGTTCGGCGCCCGCAACGGCGTACCCGGCGAACTGCTGGTGCGGGTCGCGATCGACAAGGTGCTGGCACGGAAGTCCATCGCCGGTTGACCGGTGCCCCCTCAGCTCACCGAGTCGAGCAGCCGGGCGGTGTGCATCCGTCCGGCGTACTCGACGAGCCGGATCAGGACCTCCTTCCCCGAGGCGCGGTCCCGTGCGTCGCACAGGACGACGGGGGTTCCGCCGTCGAGGTCGAGGGCGCGCGAGACGTCCTGGGCGCCGTAGGTCCGCGCGCCGGTGAAGCAGTTGACGGCGACGACGAAGGGGATGTGCCGGTGCTCGAAGTAGTCGACGGCGGGGAAACAGTCCTCGAGGCGTCGGGTGTCGGCCAGGACGACCGCACCCAGCGCCCCTTGGGACAACTCGTCCCACAGGAACCAGAAGCGGTCCTGGCCGGGCGTGCCGAAGAGGTACAGGGACAGGCCGGAGCGGATGGTGATCCGGCCGAAGTCCATGGCGACGGTCGTGGTGACCTTCTGGTCCACTCCGTCGGTGTCGTCCACCCACTGGCCCGCTTCGCTCAGCAGTTCCTCGGTACGCAGCGGCTTGATCTCGCTGACCGCGCCCACCAGGGTGGTCTTGCCGACGCCGAACCCGCCGGCGACCAGAATCTTCAACGCCAGGGGGGCCGTATCGCCACCTGTGGCATCGGAGTGCTCGGAGACCATGGATCACTTCTCTCGGGAGAGGACGGCTGCGGTGCAGGTGTGCGAAGTCAGCATCATGACAACTGGGGCCCCTTTCCGAGGGGTTCGACCGAATCTGCCCGATCTGACCGCGCTCTGCGCGTTCGCGGTCCGAAGGTGTGCGCGAGCCTGTGCCAGGCGGGTGCGTTATGCGTCCGGGTCGGCCCGGGTGTTCGTACGGCAGGGGTCGCGGCCCCTCGGTCTACAGCGCCCGTAGCCCCTCGATCACCTCGCGGAGAATGCGTTCGTCGGGCAGGTGCGCGGGCGGGACCGGCCGACTGACGGTGACGCGGCCGAGTTCCAGGAGGTCGCCGAGGAGGACCCGGACCACCCCCACGGGCAGGTCCGCGCCGGCCGCGAGTTCGGCCACCGACTGCGTCTCCGTGCGGCACAGGTCGATGAGCGCCCGGTGCTCGGGCCCGAGTGCGGGGCCGTCCGCGTCGGGCTCGCCCGGGGCCAGGGTGACCAGGGCGATCAGATCGAAGCGCACTCCGGTGGGGCCGGGTTTGGTGCGTCCGCCCGTCATGGCGTACGGGCGCACCAGGGGTCCGGCCTCGTTGTCGTACCACTGGCTGCCCAGCTCGTGCGGGGCGCCGGACATGTCCTCGGTCATCTCGGCCGGTCGCTCTCTCGTCTCATCCGGCGGCGGGCGGCCGCGCGCCGAGGCGCGGTCCGGTGAAGAGGTGCTCGCCGACCCGTTTGACCAGCCGCGCCATCTCGTAGGCGACCAGGCCGATGTCGGCGGTCACGGCGGTGAGGAGGGCGAGGCAGGAGCCGTCTCCGGCGGCGGCCACGAACAGGAAGCCGTCGTCCATCTCCACCATGGTCTGCCGGACGCCGCCGGCCCCGAAGTGGCGGCCGGCGCCCTTGGCGAGGCTGTGGAAGCCGGAGGCGACGGCCGCGAGGTGTTCGGCGTCCTCGCGGCTGAGGCCGGTGGAGGCACCGACGGCGAGGCCGTCGTTGGACAGCACCACGGCGTGCCGTACCTCGCTGACGCGCATCACCAAATCGTCCAGCAGCCAGTCGAGTTCGCCGGACCGCTGGGCCGGCCTCGTGCTCGGGTCCTGGATCATGCGGTGTCTCCTTCGCTGCTGTCGCTGCCCGGGGCGGGAACCGGGGTGGCACCCCGGCCGGGTTCCCTGCCGCCGCCGCGTGCCCAGCCGGCCCGGTAGGCGGCCATCCGGTCGCGTACGAGTTCGGGGGTGCGCCCGTCGTCGCGCGGGCCGGTCTCCCGAGGCGGTTCCTCGGTGGGCGTCCTGCGCAGTTGGGGGGCGAGGTGCGCCTGCCGGACCCGGCGCGGGAGGTCGTCCGTTCCGTCGGAGTCGTCCGGGGGGCGGTGCAGACGCAAGGCGGTGACTCCGGGGGACGGGGGGTCGGCGGCGGCCGGTTCGGCGGCGGCGACCAGGGCGGGCCGGTCGGCGGGCGCGGGAACGGCCTCCGGTTCGGGCCTCGGCCGGTCGGGGGCGGGTACGCGCGCGTACTCGCGTTCCGTGGACTGCTCGGCTTCCACCGCCTCCCGCGCCTCCCGGGTGGAACGTTCCGGCTTCCCGCCGTGCAGCAGGGCGGTCGGCAGGAGGACGACCGCGGTGGTGCCGCCGTAGGGCGAGGTCCGCAGATGCACCTTGACGCCGTGGCGGGCGGAGAGCCGGCTGACGACGAACAGACCGAGCCGGTCGCTGTCGAACAGGTCGAGCGCCTCGGACTGCGCGATGCGCCGGTTGGCCTCCGCGAGGGTCTCCTTGCCCATGCCGAGCCCGCGGTCCTCGACCTCGACGGCGTAACCGTTGCCGACGGGCTCGCCCGTGACGCGCACGCGTGTGTGCGGCGGTGAGAACTGGGCCGCGTTCTCGACGAGTTCGGCGAGCAGATGGGTGAGGTCGGCGACGGCGGCGCCGACGACGGAGGCCTCGGGCAGCTGCCGTACCTCCACGCGCGCGTAGTCCTCGACCTCGGAGACCGCGGCGCGGACCACGTTGGTCAGGGACACCGGCATGCGCCAGGCCCGGCCGGGGGCCGCTCCGGAGAGGATGATCAGGCTCTCGGCGTGGCGCCGCATGCGGGTGGTGAGATGGTCGAGCCGGAAGAGGTCGCTCAGCTCGTCGGGGTCGTCGGAGCGGCGCTCCATGCTGTCCAGCAGACTCAGCTGGCGGTGGACGAGGACCTGGCTGCGGCGGGCGAGGTTGACGAACACCCCGGAGATGCCGCTGGCGAGTTCGGCGCGCTCGACCGCCGCCCGCAGGGCGGCCCGGTGCACGGTCGTGAGGGCCTCGGCGACCTGGCCGGTCTCGTCCTCGGCGGCCGGTCCGGGCGGCGCCTCGGCGCGGATGTCGATCTCGTCCCCGGTGCGGAGTCTGCGCATGGCCTCGGGGAGTTTGCGCCGCGCGATCTCCAGGGCGCTGTTGCGCAGGGTGACGAGTTCGACGACGAGCCCGCGGCCGATGCGGACGGAGATCACGAGTGACGCGACGACGGCGGCGAGGCCGAAGAGGACCGCGGCGCCTGCCGGGGTGAGCGCCCCGCGGGTGAACGGGTCGGCGCGGTCCGCGACATCGCGTCCGGCGGCCGCCTCGATGCCGCGCATGCCGTCCCGCACACGCGCGTGAGCCTTGGTCCAGGTGGCCTCCGAAGCGGCCGAAAGCGCTTTCGCGCCCGATCCGCCCGCCAGTGCGCGGTCCTCGGTGGCGGCCAGGGCGGTGTAGGCGCTGCCCGCGGCGAGGCGCTGCCAGGCGGTGCGTTCGGGTCCGCGCAGGTCGGCGACGGCCGACTCGGTCACGGTACGGCGGGTGGCGACGGCGCCGGTGAACAGCCGCAGTCGTGCGCCGTCCAGGCGGCCGGTCAGGCGTGCGCTCGCGAGGACGGCGTCCTCCTGGGCCAGCGCCTCGCCCGCGCGGGAGAATTCGAGCAGCACGCGCGCGTCGGAGCCGAGTTCGGCGTCCTGGATGCCGGAGAGCGCGCCGTCGACCTGGAAGGCCGCCGAGAGGGTGGTGGTGTACCGGTCGTAGGCCTCCTGCCAGTCGGCGCCGCCGTCGAGCAGGGCCGTCCGCAGCGAGCTCAAGGCCTCGGCTCCGGAGACGAAGGTCTCGAGCCGCTGGGCGACTCCGGCGGGCAGGTCCTGGCCGTCGGCGACGGTGCTGTGGTCGCCGAGGCGGAGCCGGGCCACGGCCGCGTCCGTGCGCGCCGCGAGCCTCCTGAGGTCGTCGCCCTGCCCGGCGGCCGGTTCGGTCGCGTACCGTACGGCGGCTGCCCGCTCGTTCTGCAGGGCGGCCACCGCCGCCGCGACGGGTGTACGGACCTGGGCGTCCACGCGCTGCAACTGGCGCAGCCGGGAGATGTCCTGGGCGGTGCTGACGGTGGCGTACGCCCACAGGGCCAGCAGGGAGACGACCGGCACCATCAGCAGGCAGACGATCTTGGCCCGTACGGTGCGCGGCCGGAGGTGCCGTCGTCCCGCGCGCGTGGGTGTCGCGTCGGCGGACGCGCCCGGCTGCTCGTCCGGGCCCTCGTCGGCGGGCGGCCCGGCGTGGGCGCGCCGCCCGCGCACCGGGGGTGGCGCCTCGGCGCCGGCCGTGGGGGTCCTACGGGGTGTACGCATGGCCTCCTCGCTCGGAAGAAGTTCGGGGGGCGTTCCCTCCGGAATGGCTCGGGACGTGCCGTCCGGAACGGTTCGACGGGGTGTGCTGTTCGGAACGAACGGTTCGGGGCGTGCGGGCCGGCCGGTCACACGGTCCGGGCCGGCCCGCGGACGGCACCGCTCTCCACCGGCTGCTGGGCCGAGGCGGACGCCTCGCGCTCCCCCGTGGTGGGCGACAGAGCGACGAAGGCCGAGGTCAGGAAGAGATAGGACCCGAGGCCGACGGCGAGGGGGAAGATGAACTGCATCGCCGTGGCCCCGGGCAGCATCGCTCCGGACGGGGTGACGTGCACGCTCACGGCGAACATGCCGGTGTAGTGCATGCTGCTGACCGCCGCGCCCATCACGAGCGAGGCGACGGTGACCGCGATCGGCGACTTGATGTTGAGCGCGGCCCACAGGGCGGCGGTCGCGGCGACGACGGCGATCAGGACGGAGATTCCGACGAGTGTCGGATCGTAGGAGACGCCGCCGTGCAGACGGACCGCGGCCATGCCCAGGTAGTGCATGCTCGCCACGCCGACGCCGGTGGTGAGCCCGCCGATCAGCAACGCGCGCGTGCGGTCACGGCTGTAGCCGACGGCGAAGACACCGGCACAGACGACGACCATGGCGACGAGGAGGCTGAGCACGGTCAGCGGAACGTCGTAGCGGATGTCGGTGCCGCTGACGGCGAAGCCGAGCATGGCCACGAAGTGCATGGTCCAGATGCCCGTGCCGATCGCGGAGGCGGCGGTGATCAGCCAGTTGCGGCGTGAGCGCCCGGTGGCGCCGAGGGCGCGCACGGTGCAGCGCAGCCCGAGGGCGGCGCCTATGCAGGCCATCACGTACGACAGTACGGGGGTCAGCCAGCCGAAGGCGGCGTGGTCCAGGTGTCCCATGGCCAGGGGACGCTAGTGGGGGCACGGGTGCACAAAGGGGGCGCATTTCGAAAGGTGATGGAATGTGATGCATAAGTGCGCCGGACCGATCGCCACACGCTCGAACATGCACACAACGACGTCCTCCGTGACGGTGAGGGATCATGCGGACCATGAGCGACGACCACACACATGTCCAGGAGTTCTTCACGGCCAGGGCGGCGGACTGGGACACCCGTTTCCCCGACGACGGCCCCGTCTACGCTGCGGCCGTCGCCGAGCTCGGCCTGCGGGAGGGGAGCCGCGTGCTGGACGCGGGCTGCGGCACCGGACGGGCCCTGACGCCGCTGCGTGCGGCCGTGGGGCCCTCGGGAGTGGTCGTCGGGGCCGATCTGACCTTGGCCATGCTCCAGGCCGCCGTACGGGCCGGACGCGACCGCGCGGGGCGGCTGCTGCTCGCCGACGTCGCCGCGCTGCCGTTGCGGGACGAGTCGCTCGACGCGGTGTTCGCGGCGGGGCTCATCGCCCATCTCCCCCACCCGGCGGAGAACCTGCGGGAGCTGGCCCGGGTGGTGCGCCCCGGTGGCCTCCTCGCACTGTTCCATCCGATCGGACGGGCCGCCCTCGCCGCCCGGCAGGGACGGCGGATCACGCCGGAGGACCTGCGCGCGGAGCCGAACCTGCGTCCCCTGCTGGCCGGTTCCGGCTGGCGCATGACGTCGTACGTCGACGAGGACGCCCGTTTCCTGGCCCTGGCCGTCCGGGAGGGCTGACGGCTCACGCGGTCGCGGCGACCGCCCCGACGAACGCGTCCGCGTCGTCGAACATGATGTTGTGTCCGGCGCCCGGCACCGTCACGACGCGGACGCCCGCCCCCTCCAGGGCGTCCGCCCCGTCGAGTACGCCGCTGAGTTCGCCCTGGAGGTAGACGCGGTCGACGGTGCGGAGTCCGGCCAGGAGCTCGCGCATGACCGGCTCGGAGCCGCGCCTGAGCGCGACGGCGCTGCGGTGCAGGGCACGCGGGTCGGCCAGGCGCATCGTCGCGGCCCACATGGGACCCACCCGGTCGAGCACGCGCGCGTACCCGCCGTCGAGGAACTCCTCCTCCGTGAAGGAGGCGATGTCGGCGCTGCCCGCGGTGAGCGGCGGGGCGGCGTCCAGGTTGGCCTCCGTGAGCACGAGCCGTGCGACCAGGTCGGGCCGGCGGTGCGCCAGGACGATGGCCACGGAACCGCCCATGCTGTGGGCGACGAGTTCCCCTCCGGTCACCTGTGCCGCGTCCAGTACGGCCGCCAGGGCGTCGGCGTGCTCTTCGAGCGTGTACCCGAAATCCTCGGGCCGGTCACTGATGCCGTGCCCGGGCAGATCCACGAACAGGCTGCGCCGGCCGGCGAGTTCGGGCCGGGCCGCCACGTGCGCGTGGTAGACCGCCGAGACCGAGCCCAGTCCGTGCACGTACACGCGCGCGGGGTCGGCACCCGGCGTCTCCGTCCACCGGACACGGCTCCCCCTGTCGTCGAACACGGCCTGCCGCATCTCTTCTCTTCTTCCCCTTCGACGCACCCGGCTGTCACTTCCGCGGAGGACAATACATCGGTACCGATGTATTGCGTCAACGAGATATTAGGATGCGGGCATGCTGGAGCTCGCCATCCTCGGCTTCCTGTACGACACCCCGCTGCACGGCTACGAGCTGCGCAAACGTCTCACCGCGCTGACGGGGCACGTGCGCCCGGTGGCGGAGAGCACGCTCTATCCGGCGATCAAGCGCCTGGAGAAGTCGGGCTTCCTGGTGCGCGCCACGGAGCCGGGAGCCGTGGCCGCCCCTCGGCACGTGCTGAGCCTCACCGACGAGGGCGGGAGCGAACTGCGCAGGCGCCTGGCCGAACCCGGCGAACGCGACATCACCGACGAGAACCGCTGGTTCACGGTCCTCACGTTCCTGCGGCACCTGGACGACCCCGTCGCACAGGCCACCGTGCTCCGTCGCCGCCTGGCCTTCCTCCAGGAGCCGACGAGCTTCTTCTACGACGGCGACCGACCCGTGGGCGCCGAGGAACTCGACGACCCCTTCCGGCGGGGTGTGCTGACCATCGCGCGGGCCACGTCCCGCGCCGAAATCACCTGGCTGCGCGAGACCCTGGACTCACTGGGCGGCTGACGCTCCCCCGGCATGCCGTACCGGGCAGCCTCCCGGACCGGGGACCGGACAGGTGCCCAGATCGTCCAGGCGGTAACCGTTCGGATAGCCCTTGATCTCCCAGTTCTGCCGTGCGTAGTGCGGTGCGCGGCGGGGCGGGAGCAGTCGGACCGCGCGTCCACGCGCGCGTACCGCCTTGCGCACCAGTGTGCGGACGGTCGGGCTCGGCGGGGTGTAGCGGAAGGCCGTCAGGAGCGACTCGTCGAGCAGCGCGAGAGTTGCGGTGCGCAAGACTGGGGCCAGCGGCCGCGGATACCAGGAGGCCATCAGGTCGAGCGTGGCGTCCGAGACCCGGCGCGCGTGCTCGTCCCAGGCGAAGTGTGCCTTCTCGTAGGCGTCGAGACAGTTCTCGAACGCCTCGTAGGTCTCGGGGATGTCCCTGATGCCCATACGGCGGCCGAGGGTGCCGTAGTGGACGGTGGAGGCCACGATCTCGTGGTGCGACATCCGCCGCCATCCGTAGGCGTCGGTCCACCGTTTGGGCATGACGACGAAGGTGCACAGGACGTAGCGCATGTCGTCGTTGCCGATGTCGTAGCTGCGGTGCATCTGGTTGATGCGGCGCACCGCCGTCCGGCCCCGCTCGCTGTCGAAGCCGTGCTCGACGACGGCGTCGAGGAGCAGGGACGTGTCGTCGTAGCGCTTCTGGGAGCGGTCCGTGAGCTCCGCCGTCTCGGCCAGCAGCCGGCCGATGCTCGGGACCGCGTAGGTGCGGTAGAGGGCGAGTTCAAGCGCACGGGTGAAGTCCCAGGGGAATTCGTACGCCGCGGTGAGCCGGTAGATCTCGTAGGCGTCCCGGTGCGGGTCCATGCGCCGAATCTGTTCGAGCCGCTCGAATCTCTTCACCGTACGGTTTCCCTTCTGCCGCCGTGACTCCAACTCTAGGTTGGGTAAAGGGAGATGAAAGGATCAGTTCAACGAGCACCACCGTATCGGGGAAGGTCATCATCATGTTCGACAGGATCCGCAAGGCCGGTGTGAGGCTCTTCGGCCCGCGGCGCATACCGTCGCCCGCCGGCCCCGGCGGGTCGCGGCCCGCCACCGAGAAGGGCTCCGCCGCTGCGAAACGCCCGCACAATCTGTTCGAGGCGGCCGCCGTGTACGTCTCGGCCCGCGCGGAGGACGATCAGGACCGGCTCGACGAGGCGGCGGGCTGGGTGTCGCCGGAGGCGCTGTCCTTCGGGGTCAACGAACTCGCCTGCCGTGCCGTCGTCGCCCTCGCTCGGGAGCGACACGAGTCGCCCGGGACCGTGGCGCGGGCGCTCCTGGGGCTGCCGACCGTGTGACAGGTCGGTGAAGGGCGGTCGATTCGCCCCGTGAGGTCGGAAAACGGCAGCTCCGGGTAGCTCGGGTAGTCGTGACAAGCGCCTTCCCGCCGCACTAGGGTGCGCGCCGTTGGACCAACGGATGGGGAGGCTGGGATGGCCGGGACGGACGAGGACACCGTCGCCGCCGCGGACGAAGCGCTCTATGTGCTCACGGCGGCGCTGCTGACGCCGGCGAAGTTCCCGGCGGTGCTCGGGGACGACTACCCGGAGGCCTGTGCGGCGCTCGGTCTCGCGCCGCTGGTCGACGGGTACGGCCTGGTGCTGGGCCAGGACGGTCACGGCGCGCGGTGGACGGTCGTCATCGACGACGTGTCGCTGGTGGCCGTCGCCATCGCGTCGTGGGACTGCGGCATGGAGCACGAGCTGTCGCCCGACGAGCGGACAGTGGTCGCGGCACTGCCGGGGTGGCCCCTGGCCGTCGCCGTCGCGGCGCCCGGTGTGCCCGCACCGCACGATCCGGCCCCGGAGATCACGGACGGCCCCGCGCTGACCCCGCCGGACACGTCCGTGTGGGGTCCGGCCCAGCGGCGTCTGGGAGCCGACGAGATCGCGGTCCAGTGGACCCTGTGGCGGGACCAGCTGGACGACGCCGCCTTCATCACGGAGCCTGATGGGGCGGGACCCGCCGAGGGCACCGGCGGGGCGGACGGCGAGGGCGGGGCGGAGAACGACGACCGCCCCGGCGGAGACGGCGGCGCCGTCTCCGCGCACGGGACCGAGTCCGCGCAGGACTCGCCGCAGGGCCGCAGTGACATCCGGCGGGTGCTGGCCGCGGCCCGCGCCTATGTGGAAACGCCGCCGCCGCTGGGTCGCGTACGGTCGTCGTTCGCGCCGGGCGATGCGCGCACGCTGCGCGCCGACGGCCCCGGCTGGTCGCTGGTGGCCAGGACCGACGACATCGCGTTCCTCCTGCTGGACACGCGGCCCGGCGAGGTGCTCCCGGTCGGCCGGGGACCGCAACTGCCGGGACTCCTGGAGGCGCTGGACAAGATGGCGGTGCGCCCGTTCTGAGGCGGCACGAGGGCCGCGGTGAGGTGCTGCCCGGTGCCTTCACCCCCTGCCCGTCCCTCAGGGACGGACGCCCACCGCGGTCCTCTCGCTCGTTGCTCCTCGGCTCGCCCGCCGGCTCTCCCAGCGCCCTGCCTCAGCGGCCGAGCTCCTTGCGGGTGACGCGGCGCAGCCTGCGCCGCTGTGCGGGATCCAGCGTGAGGTAGGCCGCCGCCGGAACCCCCAGCACGATCAGCAGAGCCGCCCACCAGGGCAGCCAGATCAACAGCAGAATCCCGACCGCCACACCTCCTGCGGCGATCTTCGCGTTCCTCGACATGTCCGTCGCCTCCTTCGCGGCCCCTGCCGCTCTCTGTCATGAAAACGGGTCCGCGCCGCGCGCGGTTCCTGACCCGACCCTGAAACGTCCCTGAGCTCCACCCCGAGGCAGCCCTGAGAATGCGGTACCCTCGGCGGCCCCGACTCGACTGGTCAAATTTGAGGAGCACGCTCATCACTGCGCAGAGGGTTCCCGCGGAAACGGTGTCCGAGATCTCCGAACCGGCCGGGTGGCACGCTGTGTTCGTACCCGCCGTCCCGGCCCGCGAGGGTGCCGTCGCCTTCTGGCGACCCGCCGGGGACCGTCTCCCCCGCCTCAATTCCCTCGCCTCCCCGGCCTCGGCGACCGTCGAGGACCTGCCGGTCGTCCGGCCCGCCGGCGCCGGAGTGACGCTCGCCCGTGTGCATGCCGTCCTGCTGCCGGTGCGGGAGGCCCTGCCGGTGCTCGCACGCGCGCGTGTCGCTCAGGAGGGGCACCGGGCTGCTGCGTTCTGGGGCGCGGCGTCGCTGCTGGCGCTGCGGTTCCTGGCACGGGGACTGCTGCTGCCCGGCCTGTCCCCGGACGACCACGACGCGTGGCGGATCGGCCCGCTCGGCCCGGACGACGTCGAGGCCGTCCGCCGGCTGGCCGCCTCGATGCCGCCCGAGGCGCATGCCGTGCCCATGGGAACCGCCATGCCCGTGGACGGCTCCATGCCCCTCGAAACCTCCCTGCACGTCGACGCCTCCGTGCCCCTCGACGCCTCCGTGCCCCTCGACCCCGCCGTGCCCCTCGACCCCGCCGCGCCCCTTCGGCTGCCGGATCCGGAGCGGCTGCTGCGGGCCTTCCTGGACGCGGTCGCCGACACGCTGCCCCGCTCCCCCGCCGCGCCCCTCGTGACGGGCGGCCCGGCCTACGCGGCCGCCGAGCCACGGCGGGCGCCGGAGCTGCGCGCCTGGGCCGACGAGGTCGCCGCGGGTCATGACGCGGGGGTCCGGCTCTCGCTGCGGATCGAGGTGTCCGGGATCGAGCCCGCGGGGTCGGAGCCGACGCCCGACGGGTCTGCGGCACGGTTCCGGGCCGTGCCGCAGGTGCACAGCGTGAGCGATCCCGCGCTCGTCGTGGACGCCGCCGAGATCTGGGGCGAAGCCGGGGCCGTAAGCGGTCGGTTCGGTCCACGCGCGCCTAGGGACACGCTGCTAGCCCTGCGCCGCGCGGCCCGGACCTGGCCCGCGCTCACGCCACTGCTGTCGGCCGCCGTCCCGGACGCCGTCGGCCTCGCCGAGGAGGAGGTCGCGGAACTGCTCGGGGAGGGGTCGCGGGCGCTGGCGGCGGCGGGGGTCGAGGTGCACTGGCCGAGGGAACTGGCCGCCCCCCTGACCGCCCGCGCGGTGGTCGGGCCGCCGGAGGACGGCGCGGAGGGGAACGGTTTCGGCGCGGACACCCCGTCATTCCTGTCGGCGGACGCCCTGCTGTCGTTCACCTGGTGGTTCGCCTTGGGCGACCAGCAGCTCACGCGTGAGGAGCTGGACCGTCTCGCCGAGGCCGACCGGCCCCTCGTCCGTCTGCGTGACCGGTGGGTTCTGATCGACCCGCAGGAAGCGCGTCGTGCCCGCGCGCACCAGGACGGCAAGGTGTCGCCCGTCGAGGCGCTGGGCGCCGCGCTCGCGGGCTCCGCGGAGGTGGACGGCCGGTTGGTCGAGGTACGGTCCACGGGCTGGCTGGCGGGCCTGCGGGAGCGCCTGACGGCCCCCGGGGTGCAGGAGCCGATGGAGCAGCCCGCCGCGCTCGACGCCACGCTGCGCGACTATCAGCGGCGCGGCCTGGACTGGCTGGCGCGGAACACCTCGCTCGGGCTCGGCTGCTGCCTGGCCGACGACATGGGGCTGGGCAAGACCATCACGCTGATCAGCCTTCATCTGCACCGCCAGACGGACGCCTCGGCGGCCGGTCCGACCCTGGTGGTCTGCCCGACATCCCTGATGGGCAACTGGCAGCGGGAGATCGAGCGGTTCGCTCCCGGCACGCCGGTGCGCCGCTTCCACGGGCCGCGACGCGAGCTGGACGCCCTGGCGGACGGGGAGTTCGTGCTGACCACCTACGGCACCCTGCGGCTGGACCCGGACCGGCTCGGTCAGGTGCCCTGGGGCCTGGTCGTGGCGGACGAGGCGCAGCACGTGAAGAACCCGTACTCGGCGACCGCGCGGGCACTGCGCACCATCGGCACGCGCGCGCGTGTGGCGCTGACGGGCACACCGGTGGAGAACAACCTGTCGGAGCTGTGGGCGATCCTGGACTGGACGACACCGGGTCTGCTGGGCCGGCTGGGCACCTTCCGCAGGCGGTACGCGCGCGAGGTGGAGGGCGGCGGGGATCCGGCCGCGGCGGAGCGGCTGGCCCGTATCGTGGCGCCCTTCCTGCTGCGACGGCGCAAGTCGGACCCGGGGATCGCGCCGGAGCTGCCGCCCAAGACCGAGACCGACCGCCCGGTGCCGCTCAGCCCGGAGCAGACGGGCCTGTACGAGGCGGTGGTGCGCGAGACGCTGGCCGCGCTCGCCGAGGCCGACGACATGGCGCGGCGCGGGTTGATCGTGAAGCTCCTGACCGGCCTCAAACAGATCTGCAACCATCCGGCGCAGTACCTCAAGGAGGAGCGTCCGGGGACCGCGGGGCGCTCCGGGAAGCTGGAACTGCTGGACGAGCTCCTGGACACGATCCTCGCCGAGGGGGCGGGCGTCCTGGTGTTCACGCAGTACGTGCGCATGGCGCGGCTGCTGGAGCGGCATCTGGCGGCACGCGGCGTGCCGACGCAGTTCCTGCACGGCGGGACGCCCGTGGCCGAGCGGGAGGCGATGGTGCGGCGGTTCCAGGGCGGGGAGGTTCCCGTGTTCCTGCTGTCCTTGAAGGCAGCCGGCACCGGCCTCAATCTCACGCGCGCGGAGCACGTCGTGCACTACGACCGCTGGTGGAACCCGGCCGTGGAGGCGCAGGCGACCGACCGGGCGTACCGCATCGGGCAGACCCGGCCCGTGCAGGTCCACCGGCTGATCGCCGAGGGCACGATCGAGGACCGCATCGCGGACATGCTCCGCCGCAAGCAGGGCCTGGCCGACGCCGTCCTGGGGTCCGGCGAAGCGGCGTTCACGGAACTGACGGACACCGAACTGGCGGAACTGGTCGAGCTGCGCGGGGGCACGCGATGAAGGCACACGAAGACGACCAGGAGCGTACGTTCGCGGCGTTGCCTCCCGCACACGGGAAGAGCTTCGCGGGGAGCTGGTGGGGCCGGGCGTGGCTGGCCGCGCTGGAGGACGGCGCACTGGACTCGAAGGAGGTGCGGACGGGACGCAGGCTGGCGCGGGCGGGTGCCGTGGGAGCGGTGTCGGTGCGACCGGGGCGCATCACGGCCGTCGTTCAGGATCGCGGCCGTACGGCGCATCGGGCCGATGTGCTGCTCGATGAGCTCTCGGACACGGAGTGGGACCGCTTTCTGGATCTGGCGGCGGAGCGGTCGGGACATGTTGCCGCGCTCCTCGACCGCGAGATGCCGCCGCATCTGGTGGAGGACGCGGAGACGGCCGGCGTCGCTCTGCTGCCGGGGCTCGGCGAGCTGGAGGCCAGGTGCGACTGCGGCGCCTGGGACCATTGCGGTCACACCGCGGCGCTCTGCTACCAGGTGGCGCGGCTGCTCGACCAGGATCCGTTCGTCCTGCTGCTGATCAGGGGACGCGCCGAGCAGACCGTGCTGGACGATCTGCAGGCCCGTGGCGCGGCCGCTCCGCCCGTGCCGGAACCCGCGCGGCCGGAGGGGGTGGACGCTGCCGACGCGTTTGCGGCGGGGGATGTCCTGCCGTCGTTGCCCGCCCTGCCCGAGGCGCCTTCGGAGCCGGGCGTTCCGCCGTCGCTGGACACGGACGTCCCGTCGCCGCCCGGGGTGGATCCGGCGGCTCTGCGGATCCTGGCCGCCCGGACGGCTGCCGACGCTCGTCTGCGCCTCGTGGAGGCCCTGCGCGAGGGAGCGGGTTCACCGGCCTCGGCGGAGCCGTTGACGGTCGCTCAGGACGCGGTGCGGCTGGCCGCCGGGGAGGCCGACGAGGCGGGGAGCGAGGCGGTGGCCGAGCGGCTCGGTGCCGGATCGGGGCGTGGTCGGGAGCAGTTGGCGGTCGCTCAGGACGCGGTGCGGCTGGCCGCCGGGGAGGCCGACGAGGCGGGCAGCGAGGCGGTGGCCGAGCGGCTCGGGGCCGGATCGGGGCGTGGCCGGGAGCAGTTGGCGAGGGCCGTGCGGGCCTGGGGGTACGGAGGCGCGGCGGCCCTGTCGGTGCTGGAGGAGGAGTGGGCCGTGGAGGGCGAGGCGCTCGCACGCGCGCGTGCCGCGCTGGAGTCGGCCTGGGAGGAGGACGAGCGGCCGGTGCTGCGGGCGCGGGGCAACCGGTGGACGGCCGCCGGGGAGTCCGGCCAGTTGCGTCTGGGGCGGGACGGTCGCTGGTGGCCCTATCGCAAGGAGGGCGGCCGCTGGACACCGGCCGGGATCGCGGCGCGGGACCCGGCGACGGCCCTGGCCGCGACGCGGTCGGCCGCGGACGGCGGGGAAGGCGGGGAGGACACGGAGGGCGGGGAGGGCGGGGAAGCGCTTTCCCGAGCTCGGAGGGGGTGAGGCGTCGGCCCGCCGGGCGGCCGACGCCCCGCGTTCACCGGAACGTCGTGTCCCGTTCGGCGGGCGCGCCAACTCTGGCCGCTGTCACCGAACTTGCACTTCAGGAGGCTCGATGTCCCCGCACTCCACCGGCCGGCGCCGCGTCCACCGTTCCGCCGCTGCGGGCGTGCCGCTCGCCGTGCTGGCCGCTCTCGTCCTGGCCGGCCCGGCGACCGCGAGCAGCGCGTCCGGGCAGCCGCACGTGACGCGGACCGCCACGCTCGGCGACATCCCGCTCGGGACGTTCAGCAACGGACTGCTGCCGGGCACCGTGGACGACGACCGGGGCGTGGACCTCGGCGGCATCGGCAGCGACATCTGTCCGACGGGCCGCAAGGGCGAGTTCTGGACGATCACGGACCGCGGGCCCAACGGCCAGATCAAGATCGACGGGAAGAAGCGCCGTACGTTCCCGGTCCCCGGCTTCGATCCCGCGATCGTGCGGATCCGGGTGACCGGCGACACGGTGAAGGTGCTGGACGCCCTCCCGATCACCACGTCCTCCGGGAAGCCCGTCACCGGTCTGTCGAACCAGGAGGGCCGCGACGAGGCGCCGTACTCCTACGACGCCCGCACGCCCCTGTCGTACAACCCGAACGGTCTGGACACCGAGGGCATCGTGCGGGCGGCGGACGGGAGTTTCTGGCTCGCCGACGAGTACGGCCCTTCCCTGGTGCACGTCTCCGCGCGCGGGAAGGTGCTGACCCGCTATGTGCCCGAAGGGCTGAACCTCGCGGGCGCGGACTACCCGGTGGTGGAGGCGCTGCCCTCGGTGCTGCTGCACCGGAAGATCAACCGTGGCTTCGAGGGCCTCGCCCAGCTGCCCGGCGGGGACCTCGTGCTGGCCGTGCAGAGCCCTCTGTCGCTGCCCGACACGGACGCCGGGGAGGCTTCGCGCACGACCCGGCTGCTGCGCTTCTCGCCCAAGAAGAACGCGGTCACCGCCGAGTACGCGTACCGCTTCGACCCGGTGAGCGTGGTCGACCCGAGTGAGGACGACACCTCCGAGCTCAAGATCTCCTCGGTGGTCGCGGTGGGCGGCGACCGGCTGCTGGTCGAGGAGCGGACGGACAAGGCGGCGCGGTTGCAGGTGGTGCGCCTGACGCGCGGCGCGAACATCCTGGGCGGCCGCTGGGACGACGACACGACGTCGCCGTCGCTGGAGCAGCTGGACGACCCGGCGGCCTCGGGTGTCCCGGTGCTCGCCAAGCGGCTGGTGGTCGACCTGGGCACGGTCGAAGGGGTGCCCGGGAAGATCGAGGGCGTCGCGCGCGTGGACCACGACACGCTCGCCCTGATCAACGACAACGACTTCGGGATGACGGACGGCGCGGGCGCCTTCGACACACAGGGCCGGCTGGTGGACAGCGGCATCGAGACGACCGTGACCTACGTGCGGCTGCCGCGGGGCATCTGACGCGGTACGCGCGCGTGGAGCCTCGTATGCCTCCACGCGCGCGGGGACGCTAGGGCAACAGCGCCGTGAGGGACGGCAGCAGTGAGTCCAGGTCGCTCGGCAGCTCGGTCGGCAGGGTGCTCGGGAGCTGGGACGGCAGTTCGCTCGGCAACTCGCTGGGCAGTTCGACCGGGAGGCTGATCGAGGGAGCGGGCGTGGTGCTGTTCCCGCCGGTCGGCTTGTCGTCGGGTGAGTCGTCGCCGGACGAGGCCATGACGACGACGGCGAGCACGGCGGCGGCGAGGACGAGCAGCGTGAGCACCGCGAAGAGCGGGTTCCGGCGCCGTCGGGGGCCGCCGGTGCCATAGCCCGGGGCAGGCGGTCCGAAGCCGCCGTGCGGCGGTGTGTCGCCCGGCGGTCCGGGCGGGTGGGGCGGTACGGGTGGCGTGGCCATACGTCCAGCGTCCCCACGAACGGGACGGGGAACGACCTCCGCACGGAAGTTGATACCGGCTCATGCCGTGGCGGGCATGATTCCGGCGTATTCCGTGCGGAGGTCCGGTCCAGGGGTGCGTCAGCCGCGGGCGCCCAGCAGGTGGTCCATCGCGAGCTGGTCGAGCCGCTCGAAGGCCATGCCGCGGGCGGCCGCCGCGTCGGCGTCGAAGTCCTCGAACGCGGTGCGGTCGGCGAGCAGGCTCTGCAGACCGTCGGCGGCGGTCGCCTGGGCCAGCTCGTCGAGGCGGGAGGCGCGCAGGGCCTCCTGGACCTCCGGGTCGGCGCGGAACGCGGCGGCGCGCTCCTTGAGGATCAGGTAGTTGCGCATGCAGCCCGCGGCCGAGGCCCACACGCCGTCGAGGTCCTCGGTGCGCGGCGGCTTGAAGTCGAAGTGCTTCGGGCCCGCGTAGCCGGCGCTCTCCAGCAGGTCGACCAGCCAGAACGCGGAGCGCAGATCGCCGGCGCCGAAGCGCAGGTCCTGGTCGTACTTGATGCCGGACTGGCCGTTGAGGTCGATGTGGAAGAGCTTGTCCGCCCACAGCGCCTGCGCGATGCCGTGCGGGAAGTTCAGCCCCGCCATCTGCTCGTGGCCGACCTCCGGGTTGACGCCGTACAGCTCCGGGCGCTCCAGACGGTCGATGAACGCGAGCGCGTGGCCGACGGTGGGCAGCAGGATGTCGCCGCGCGGCTCGTTCGGCTTGGGCTCGATGGCGAAGCGCAGGTCGTAGCCCTGGGAGGTGACGTACTCGCCGAGGAGGTCGAAGGCCTCCTTCATGCGGTCGAGGGCGACGCGCACGTCCTTGGCGGCACCGGACTCCGCGCCCTCACGGCCGCCCCAGGCGACATAGATCTTCGCGCCGAGCTCGACGGCCAGGTCGATGTTGCGGATCGTCTTGCGCAGGGCGTAGCGGCGCACGTCGCGGTCGTTCGCGGTGAACGCGCCGTCCTTGAAGACGGGGTGCGTGAAGAGGTTGGTGGTGGCCATCGGCACGGTCATGCCGGTGGTGTCCAGGGCCTGGCGGAAGCGCTTGATGTGCTCCTCGCGCTTGCTCTCGGAGGACCCGAACGGGATCAGGTCGTCGTCGTGGAAGGTCACGCCGTAGGCGCCCAGCTCGGCCAGGCGCGTCACCGTCTCGACCGGGTCGAGGGCACGCCGCGTGGCGTCGCCGAACGGGTCCCTTCCCTGCCAGCCGACGGTCCACAGGCCGAAGGTGAACCTGTCGTCGGGGGTGGGCTGGTAGCTCATTGCCGCGGCTCCTTGCTGTGCAGATGGTCGTGCGGTCGGTGGCGAACTATTTCGTCATGGCCGTTTACAAATTAGTATGCGGACGCATCTCTGGGAAGACAGATCCCGCAGAGCCGCGGAAAAACTTGAGGGAGAGCCCGATGTCAGCAGCCGAGGGTCCGCTCGTCGTCGGTGTGGACTCGTCCACCCAGTCCACGAAGGCGCTGGTCGTCGACGCGGGTACCGGCGAGGTCGTCGCGAGCGGCCAGGCGCCGCACACGGTGTCCGCCGGGGCCGGCCGCGAGAGCGATCCGCGTCAGTGGTGGGACGCGCTGCGCGAGGCGCTGCGCCAGTGCGGTGACGCGGCGCGCGAGGCCGCCGCGGTGTCGATCGGCGGGCAGCAGCACGGCCTGGTGACGCTGGACGAGCACGGCGAGCCGGTGCGGCCCGCGCTGCTGTGGAACGACGTGCGCTCGGCCCCGCAGGCGCGCAGGCTGACGGAGGAGCTGGGCGGGGCGAAGTTCTGGGCGGAGCGCACCGGATCCGTCCCGGCCGCGTCCTTCACGGTGACGAAGTGGGCCTGGCTCGCCGAGAACGAACCGGAGGCGCTGCGCGCGACGAAGGCGGTACGGCTCCCCCACGACTACCTCACCGAGCGCCTCACCGGCGAGGGCACGACCGACCGCGGTGACGCCTCCGGCACCGGCTGGTGGGCCTCGGCGACGGAGGGCTACGACGAGGAGATCCTCGCGCGCGTGGGTCTCGATCCGGCCCTGCTGCCCCGCGTGGTGCGGCCCGGCGAGATCGCGGGCACCGTGCGCGACAGCCACGACCTGCCGTTCGCCAAGGGCACCCTGGTCGCCGCGGGCACCGGCGACAACGCGGCGGCCGCGCTGGGCCTCGGGCTGCGTCCGGGCACTCCGGTGCTCAGCCTCGGCACGTCCGGCACGGTGTACGCGGTGTCGAAGCACCGGCCGGCCGACCCGACCGGCACCGTGGCGGGCTTCGCGGACGCCCACGGCGACTGGCTGCCGCTGGCCTGCACCCTGAACTGCACGCTCGCCGTGGACCGCCTCGCGGCCCTGCTGGGCCTGGACCGGGAGGCCGTGGAGCCCACCACGGACCTCACGCTCCTGCCCTACCTGGACGGCGAGCGCACCCCGAACCTGCCGAACGCCTCGGGTCTGCTGCACGGCCTGCGCCACGACACGACCGCCGGGCAGCTGCTGCAGGCCGCCTACGACGGTGCCGTGCACTCGCTGCTCGGCGCGCTCGACCTGGTCCTCGACGAGGACGCGGACCCGTCGGCCCCGCTGCTGCTGATCGGCGGCGGCGCGCGGGGCACGGCCTGGCAGCAGACCGTACGGCGGCTGTCGGGGCGGCCGGTGCAGATCCCCGAGGCCAAGGAGCTCGTCGCGCTGGGCGCGGCGGCGCAGGCGGCCGGACTGCTGACCGGCGAGGACCCGGCCGCGGTCGCCCGCCGCTGGAACACCGCGCGCGGCCCGGTCCTCGACGCCGTGGAGCGGGACGACGCGACGCTCGCCAGGATCGCCGGGGTACTCTCCGACGCGGCCCCGCTGCTGGAGCGGAGCACGCACACCGGCTGATCCAGGACGTATCCACGCGCCCGTGTTTCGAGGGATCGGGGCATCGGCGTATCGACTGATCGACGAATCAACGAATCAACGAATCGACGGAGGCATGACCGCACCGCTGCACGAGGCCCGCGCCACCGGCCCGGGGCGTGCGCTGCCCGACACCCAGCAGGGCATGCGCCGCCGCAACCTGGCGCGGGTGATGCACACCGTCAGCGCCGAGGGCCCGCTGTCCCGGGCGGCGGTCGCCTCACGCATCGGCCTGACCCGTGCGGCGGTGTCGACCCTCGTCGACGAGCTGATACGCACCGGACTGCTGGAGGAGCTCGGCCCGGAGCGGCCCGGACGTGTGGGCCGGCCCGGGTCTGCGCTGGCGGTCAGCGGGCGGGGCCCGGCCGGGCTGGGCGCCGAGGTCGGCGTCGATCATCTCGCGGTGTGCGTCGTCGATCTGCGCGGCGAGGTACGCGCGCGCGCCGTGCGGCACGGCACGAACCGGGACCGCTCCCCCGAGCCGGTGGTCGAGGAGCTCACCGCACTCCTGCGCCGGGCCGTCGCGGAGGCGGAGGGCGAGGGTCTGTCGCCGGCCGGGCTCGCCGTGGCCGTCCCCGGCCTGATCGCGCGCGACGGCCGCACGGTCGTCCGCGCCCCGAACCTCGGCTGGCACGACACCGACCTCGGCGCCCTGCTGCCCGGCGACTGGCCGCTGACGGTGGACAACGAGGCCAACTTCGGCGGGCTGGCCGAACTCTGGCTCGGCGAGCACACCCCGCAGAACTTCCTCCATGTGTCGGCGGAGATCGGCATCGGCGCCGCGGTGGTCGTGGACGGCAGCCTGCTGCGCGGTACCCGCGGCTTCGCGGGCGAGCTGGGCCATGTGCCGGTCCACCCCGACGGGCCGCGGTGCGGCTGCGGCGGTCGGGGGTGTCTGGAGCAGTACGCCGGCGAGGAGGCGGTGCTGCGCGCGGCCGGGCTCGAGCCGGGCGGCGACCGGGTCGGCCTCCTCGCCGGGCGGGCCGCGGACGGCGACCCCGAGGTACGGCGCGCCCTGCACGAGGCGGGCAAGGCGCTCGGCATCGCCCTGACCGGTGCGCTCAATCTGCTGGACCCCGAGAGCGTCGTGCTCGGCGGCGCCCTGGCCGGGCTCGCCCCCTGGCTGCTGCCGTCGCTGGAATCCGAGCTCGCCCGGCGCACGGCGGGCCCCGCCCGCCCCGTGTCCGTCTCTCGCCTGGGCCCCGAGGGGCCGTTGCTGGGGGCCGCGCACTCCGTGGTCCGGGCCGTGCTGGACGATCCTGCGGCAGTGGCCGCGGACGGTTCCTGACCCACACGCATGACCGGAACTCCCCGTTCGGGTGAGCGAGTTGTCCACAACCGGGCTCCCGTCCACCGAACTGCCCGGCGTCCCACGGACCGCCCGTCGGCCGCCGTAGTGTGATCCACGCGGAGCCCGGCCGTCGGCTCCGCGGAACGGAGAGCCCAGCCATGACCACGCACGCACCCCTTCCCACCAGACGGCGGCTGCTGCGGGGCGCCCTGCTCGCGGCCGTCCCGTACGCCCTGCTTCCGGACCCACCGGCCGGCGCGCAGACACAGGCCGTCGACTACCGGCCCGCCGAATGGCAGCCCGCGACCTCGGCCAACTACACGGCGGCCGACCGCCCCACGTCCCATCCGGTCGACCGGGTCGTCATCCATGTCACCCAGACCGACTTCACCAAGACCCTGAGCGTCTTCCAGAACCCGAAGAAGAGAGTGTCCGCGCACTACGTCGTGCGCTCGGCGGACGGTCATGTGGCGCAGTGCGTACGGGAGTCCGACATCGCCTGGCACGCGGGGAACTGGGACGTCAACACCCGCAGCGTCGGCGTCGAGCACGAGGGATGGGTGGACCGGCCCGCCTATTTCACCGACGCGCTCTACGAGCGGTCCGCCCGACTCACCGCGTCGGTCTGCGAGCGGTACGACATCCCCCGGGACCGTGCGCACATCGTCGGCCACTACGAGGTTCCGGGCACCGACCACACCGATCCCGGTCCGAACTGGGACTGGGGGCGTTACATGAGACTCGTCAACGGTCTGTGAAGGGCGAACCACGTCCAAACGGTTGTCGCTGAGCACACCCGGAGTGACGATGTCCCCAGCCGTGTCGTCCACCGGGAGGGCGAGTTGTCGAGCGATCCATGGGTGGCCCTGGAACCGGGGGCCGACCCTGCCGAGCGGGCACGGATCCTGCGCCGGGCGTACCAGACGTTCACCGAGGCGGGGACCGTCCCGAGGCCGGTGCGGGCGGTCGTGGCCGACTCGTGGCGGCGTTCGGCGCGGGCCGGGGTCGGTCCCGACGGCACCGCGAGCGTGGAGCTGACCGACGGCGATCTCGGCAGCTACCGGTCCGAGCATCCGCTGGCGCGGGTGATGCCGCTGTTCCGGGAGCTCATGGGTACGTTCGCCGCCGACGGCGAACACCTGCTGGCGGTGTGCGACGCGCACGGCAGGCTGCTGTGGGTCGAGGGCCATGCGGCGACGCGCAAGCAGGCCGGGCTGATGAACTTCGTGCCGGGGGCGCGGTGGGCGGAGAGTGCCGTCGGGACGAACGCGCCGGGCACGGCGGTCGCCCTGGACCGGCCCGTGCAGGTGTTCGCCGCCGAGCACTTCATCCGGCGGGTGCAGCCGTGGACCTGCGCGGCCGCTCCGGTGCACGACCCGCGGACCGGGCGGGTGCTGGGGGCGGTGGACATCACCGGTGGGAACGGTCTGGCCCATCCGCACAGCCTGGGCTTCGTCCAGGCGGTCGCGCGGGCCGCGGAGTCCCAGCTCGCACTGCTCGCCCCCGAGTCGCCGCAGCCCGACATACCGGAGCTGACCGCGCTCGGCCGGGACGAGGCTCGGCTGGTCACCGGCGGACGGAGTGTCCGGCTCAGCCGTCGGCACAGTGAGATCCTGGTGCTGCTGGCCCGTCATCCGGAGGGCCTGACCGGCGACGAGTTGCTGTGCGCGCTGTACGAGGACGAGTCGGTGACGCCGGTGACCCTGCGGGCGGAACTCGCCCGGCTGCGCGGGGTGCTCGGCCCCGGGCTGCTGGTCTCGCGCCCCTATCGGCTCACGGTTCCCCTGGAGTCGGACGTCGCGATCGTCGAACGGCGGCTGACGTCGGGTGCGTTGACGGCCGCCGCGGCGGCGTACTCCGGGCCGCTGCTGCCCGCTTCGCAGGCTCCGGCGGTCGTACGGCTGCGGCAGCGCCTCGCCGACGGTCTGCGCGCCGCGCTGATCGCCGGTCAGGACCCCGACCTCCTGGCGGACTGGGCGCACGCGCCGTGGGGCGAGGACGATCTCGACGTCTGGCGGGCGCTGGCGGCGGCCCGACCGACGGCGGCGATACGGGCGCGGCTGGCGACGCTGGAAGAGGAACTGCGGGCGCCGGAAGGCTGGACCCACCCGGGGCAGCCAACCGTGGGGATCACCGCAACGTTGCTGCAACGTCCGGGTCCCTAGCCTCCCGCGCAGAGCCGCCCAACGGCGGGCGGCCCTGCTGAGGGAGGCACACCGGCATGACCCGTTACGCGGCGCCCGGCACCGAGGGCGCGATCGTCTCCTACCAGGCGCGCTACGACCACTTCATCGGCGGCGAGTACGTGCCGCCGGCCCGCGGGCAGTACTTCGAGAACCCGTCTCCCGTCAACGGGCAGCCCTTCACCGAGGTGGCCCGTGGCACGGCGGAGGACGTGGAGCGGGCGCTCGACGCGGCACACGCGGCCGCGCCGGGGTGGGGGCGTACGTCGGCGACCGAGCGGTCGGACATCCTGCTGAAGATCGCCGACCGTATGGAGGCCTATCTGGAGCCGCTGGCGGTCGCGGAGAGCTGGGAGAACGGCAAGCCGGTCCGCGAGACGCTGGCGGCGGACATCCCGCTGGCCATCGACCACTTCCGCTACTTCGCGGGGGCGGTGCGCGCCCAGGAGGGTTCGCTCAGCGAGGTCGACGACGACACCGTGGCGTACCACTTCCACGAGCCGCTCGGGGTCGTCGCGCAGATCATCCCGTGGAACTTCCCGATCCTGATGGCCACGTGGAAGCTGGCGCCGGCGCTCGCGGCCGGCAACGCGGTGGTCATCAAGCCGGCCGAACAGACCCCGGTCTCCCTGCACTACTGGATGAGCCTGGTCGCGGATCTGCTGCCGCCGGGCGTGGTGAACATCGTCAACGGCTTCGGCCCGGAGGCGGGCAAGCCGCTCGCGTCCAGCCCGCGGGTGGCGAAGGTGGCGTTCACCGGCGAGACGTCGACGGGCCGGCTGATCATGCAGTACGCCGCGGAGAATCTGAAGCCCGTCACGCTGGAGCTGGGCGGCAAGTCGCCGAACATCTTCTTCGACGACGTGTGGGACAAGGACGACGACCTGCGCGACAAGGCCCTCGAAGGGTTCACCATGTTCGCGCTGAACCAGGGCGAGGTGTGCACCTGTCCGTCCCGCGGTCTGATCCAGCGCGGCAACTACGGCGACTTCCTCCAGGCGGCCGTCGCCCGCACCGAGCTGATCAAGCCCGGCAACCCGCTCGACACCGACACGATGATCGGCGCGCAGGCGTCCAGCGAGCAGCTGTCGAAGATCCTCTCGTACATCGACATCGGCCGGCAGGAGGGCGCCAAGGTGCTCACCGGTGGCGAACGCGCCGAGTACGACGGTGAGTTGAAGGGCGGCTACTACGTCCAGCCGACGATCTTCGAGGGGGACAACCGGATGCGCGTCTTCCAGGAGGAGATCTTCGGACCGGTCGTCTCGGTGGCCTCCTTCGACGACTTCGACGACGCCATCAAGATCGCCAACGACACGCTGTACGGCCTCGGGGCCGGCGTATGGACCCGGGACATCAACACGGCGTACCGCGCGGGCCGGGCGATCCAGGCGGGCCGCGTCTGGACCAACTGCTACCACGCGTACCCGGCGCATGCCGCCTTCGGCGGGTACAAGCAGTCGGGGATCGGCCGGGAGACACACAAGATGATGCTGGAGCACTACCAGCAGACGAAGAATCTCCTCGTGTCGTACTCGCCGAAGAAGCTGGGCTTCTTCTAGAGACATGGAAAAGGGCGCCTGAGCTGGGAAATCTCCCGCCAGGCGCCCTTGTCGGTCGCCGTTCAGGCAGCAAAGCGAAAAGGTGCCTTGCGCCCGATTCATCCCACCGGCATCCCAGTGTTGCCCACCTGATCCGGAATATTTCCGGACCAGATTCCGGTCATCCCTACTCGCCAGGAGACGGGGAACTGTCCCAACGATTCATCGACCCCTCGATCAACTGGTTGGCGTGGTCTCGGGTCCCGGCCAGGAACTTCGCGTAGCAGCGGAAGAGGACCTGGATGCTCTGACCTGCTCTGCGAGCGCACTCGGCGGGGTCCACACCGGAGGCCGGCCAGAAGGAGATGCCGGCGTGGCGCAGGTCGTAGGGCCGCTGGGCGAGGTTCAGCGCGTGCTCGTCCAAGGCGAGTGCGGCTTCCCTGGCGCGTCCCCAGGTGACGCCGTAAGCCGCGTTGTCGATGTAGTTGCCGGCTGCGTTCTGGAAGATCCTGCCGTCGACGGCGACGTCAAACCGGGCGCGTGGCCTTGGCCGCTCGGCGCTTCAGGGAGTGCGTCTCGTGGACTGCCCCGTCGTCCGTCCATTCCTTGCCCGCGGTGACGATGCCGCCCTTGAGGTTGAGCAGCCCCCAACCGCTTGAAGGCAGGCGGCACTGGGCCTTCTTGAGGTGGATCACCTCTGCCGGGCGCATGCCGGCGTAGTACATGCAACCGAAGAAGGCGTACAGGTGAGGACCACGCCCGGGCAGCCGGCGTACCGCTTCAAGTAGGCGTACCACCTGGACGGGGTTGGGCACGCAGTCGGGGTCAACTGTGTCGTCCACCTCAGGCGCCGTCCAGCGCAGACCGCTCACCGGGTTGTGGGTGAAGTAGCCCCGCTCCACCGCATCGGCGAACACCTCATTGACGACAGCTCTCTTGCGCTTTGTGGTCTTGGCAGCAGCGACGGTACCGTCGAGCTCTCGTCGTGTTCGTAGAGGCCCAGAAAGCGGCGCCGACATCGCTGTTGTCCGCGAGGTTGCGTGCGAAGGCGTCGGCGACGCGGGAATGGCGGGGAGCGACCTCACCATGGACCTTCTCCGACGTGTTCGGCATCAGCGCTCGTCACCTGTCAGGCGCTTTGCGGTGGATTCCGGTCGCGGCGGCGGCGGGGCGGCGACCGAGGGCGGCCGGCTCACGCTTGCTCAAGCGTCGGGAACGGGATGGGTCCGAGGCCCGGTGTCTCCGGTACGCCCGGGTCCCGGTCGCGGAACAGCGCGGGTGCCGCCGCCGTGAGCTCTTCGATCGTCCATTTACGGTTGCCCGCGTCGATCTCGGCGACTGGCCGGTAGCCGTCGAAGACCTTGACCGTCGCCCCCCCCAGGCCCGGAACACCTGGCCGCTCACCTCGGCAGCCGCCGGCGATGCCAGCGAGACGACCCACGGCGAGACGTTCTCCGGGGCACGGGCGTCGAACGACTGGTCCCGTAGGTGGTGTCAGCGATCCACGGCTGGTTCGGCGCGGTCACGGCCATGCCGCTCGACCATGTCGGCGGGCCGGTCGGTCTCGGGTGCGGGGGGGTGCGCAGGCCCCTCGGACGGATCACACGCTACGGGATGTCCTGCTCTGTCCAGATGCATTTGCCGTCGTCGAGATACCGCGTGCCCCAGCGTCGGGACAGGACTGCGACGAGTTGCAAACCGCGGCCGCCTTCGTCGGTGTGGGTGGCACGGCGTATGCGAGGGCTCGTGAGGCTGCCGTCGTAAACTTCGCAGATCAGGGAGTGGCTACGCAGCAGGCGGAGGCGAATTGGGCCGCTGGCGTGCCGAACGACGTTGCCGACCAGCTCGCTCACCAGCAGCTCCGTAATGGGTGCAAGATCCTCCAAGCCCCAGGCGCTGAGCTGTTCGCGAACAAACTGGCGGGCCTGTCCGGCTGCCCGGGGATCCTCTGAGAGATCGCTGGAGGCGAGATCACGGGCAGCGGTGCACCGGGTATGGACGATGAGGAGGCCGGCGTCGTCGTCCGTCTGCCCACGTTCGGGCAACAGAGCCGAAGCCACCGTGTCGCACAGATCTTCCAGGCGACGACTGTCACCGTCCCGGTCCGCAGGGTCGAAGTACGCGGTGTGGGCCGCAGCCTCGGACACGACCTGCCGAAGTTGAGCCAATCCCTGATCAATATCCCGGGTGGCCGATTCGACGAGGCCGTCGGTGCACAGGACGAGAAGGTTCTCGTCGGACAGGTCCAGCTGGTGAGTGTCGAACGGCGGTTCAGCGGCGCCCAGGGGCGGGTCCGGGCTCACGTCGGGGAAGTGGACGGTACCGTCGGGGCGGACCACGATGGGCGGGGGGTGACCGGCCAGGCAAAAAGTGCAGCTACGTGCGACTGGGTCGAAGACGGCATACAGGCAGGTGGCGTAGGAGTCCTCGCCGAAGTCGCTGACGAGGTCGTTGAGATGACTGAAAAGCTCGTCAGGAGACATGTCGAGGTCGGCGAGGGTGCGTACGGCGGTACGCAGACGCCCCATGGTGGCCGCTTCGGTGATGCCATGTCCCATGACATCACCGATCACCAGGGCAACCCGGTCGGCGGACAACGGAATCAGGTCATACCAGTCACCGCCGACGTCCTCGCCCCTTCCCGCGGGCAGGTAGCGGGCCGCGGCGCCGGCTGCAGGAAGGCGAGGCAGCGCCCTGGGCAGCAGACCGCGCTGGAGTTCTTGGGCACGGGCGTGTTCGACGTCGTACAGCCTGGCCCGCTCCAGTGCCTGGCCGACCAGACCGCCGAGAGCCGTCAGCAAAGCCCGCTCCCCGTCGGCGAAGGAACGCGGACGGCTGAACGACACCGTGCACATACCCAGGACACGTCCGGACGCCATCAGGGGCAGGAACGCCCACGCCTCCTTCGGCCCTCGTTCCCGCAAACGCCTCATCGTCGGATAACGGCGCAGGAACTCCGTACTCGATTCGACGAACCGGGGAACGCGGGTGTGCACTACATCGAGGACCGGGCCACTGGCGGAAGCCGGAGTGTCACTGACCGTTTCGAGGAAATCCCGTGGGTAGCCGATGCAGGCGACCACATGGGCCCGCCCGCCCTCCAGCATGGTGAACATCAGCCCGTCAGCTCCGAACGGAGCCAGGACGTGCTTCGCGAAAGCGTGCGCCACGTCCCCCGAGGTGACGGCCTCTGCCAGCGCGGCGGTGAGCTCGCCCATCCGGACGGAGCGGTCAGCCCCGGCAGGACTTGAGCCAGGTGGCCTACCGGACTCACCGCCCAGACGTTCAGCAGTCCACCCCGCCACCGCCGACAGAAAGGACCGTTGGACCTCGCTGGGCTCATCAGCCACTGCCGTGAGCACGGACAGCACCCCGACCGGCCCGCCGGCCCCGAGGAGCGGCACCGCCACGGTGCCGGCCGCCCCGATGTTCAGGCTGTCCCCGCCCGCCCAGACGAAGGTGCCACGCTCCACGGCCCGCACCGGCGCCACGTCCTGCCCGGGATGCAGATGCGCCCATTCTTCGGCATGTGCCGGGACGAGCCCGCTCACCCGCACCAGGCGCAGCCCCCCGGTAGCGGGAACCCAGCGGTGCACCAGGGCTCCCAGGCCGCCCAGGCACGTCGTCGCCTGCTGAAGTACCAGGCTCAGCGTCTCCATGGCCTCCTCGCCCGGAGCTCCCTCACGCCACGCGCCTTCGTCCGAGCCCATCGGGCAGCTGGGCGGCACCGGCTGAGGCTGCTCCTCTGCGCGGTTCTCGGGGCCGGCACCCTCAATCGCCACCTCGCCCCCCTCTCACTCAGAAGTCCACTGGTGGCCCAGCCGCACAGCCTCAGGTGATATCCCCACTAAATGGACAAAGTCACAATATCTATATACATACTATTACTCGCTCGCCTACCTCATTGGGTCGCACCGGCCTCCTGGGGACGGACGGCGACCGCCGCAACCGATCAGGTGAGCAAACGCCGACAGCCTCGCACCCACGTGCACACCCCGCTTTCGCAAGGGGACGCCCGGTTGGCGACCGCCAGGCTTCGACAAGGACCGCTGCAAGAAACGCCACACCGTCGAACGCGCGGTCGATGAGCGGAAGAACTCGCGGACCGCGGCAGCCCGCCACGACAATCGGGGCTACGTGTTCCTCGATACCGTCATTACCGCAACCCTGGTCACCTGGCTCCGTCCGCCGGGTCATCGCCTCGGCGATGCTCGGGGTGACCGGTGTGGTGCCCCGCATGACCGAGCGCAGCGAGGAACGACCATAGCGCTCCGGATTCGGATGGGAGGCGATGACGAGCGCGATCGGGACGACCGCCACCTCGGCTGTGATCCGCTCGAGTTCGATGCGCGACACCAGCCGGTCCAGGCCGAAACCACGGTGCGGGCGCACCCTCGCCCGCTCCAGTGTCATGACGAGGTGACAGCCGGGTCCCTCGGCGATCGCACGCTTGATGTCCAGATGGAGATCGGGGAACTGCCCGCACAGCCAGCGGACAGGGCCGACGAACGCCTGGGACCTTCCTGGGCAGCGGTGTTCTATCGGGGTGAAGCCTTCGCCAGGATCGTGCAGCGGCGGCCTGCTCCGGCTGACGGTTGTCGAGCGCCCGCTCGTGGGAGGTGATGACGAGCGCCTTGCTGTCGACGACGGACCCGGAGGGCTCCTGCGACGGGTGAGGAGCCCAACGAGACGGTCATCAGACGGCCATCACGTCATGGCGTCGCGGACGAGCGCGGTGTCGACGAACTGTTCGAAGCGGACGATGAGTCCTCCGCGTACGACGAAGTGGTGGGCCACGCGGACGGCGATCCGCTTGCCGGTGGCCTTGGTGACGGACGTGTAGCGGGCGAGGACGACGACGTTCTCGCCGTCGACGACGTAGGTGTCGTCGTGGGCGGTCCAGCCGTCCCAGTCCTGGCCGAGCTTCTCCATGACGTGGGAGGTGACGCCGTCGGGGGTGCGGTAGGTGCCGGCGAGGGGGAAGCCGGCCATCTCGGTCCACTCCACGTCGGGGGCGAGGGCGGCGTTCGAAGGTGGCGAAGTCGCCCATGGTCAGCCCCACTTCACGCCCTTGGCGACCTTCGCACCGATCTGGGCGGCGATCAGCATGCCGTTGTCCGGGTAGCGGGCGATGAGCGCCTCGGCGAGCGCGGCGCCGTCCATTGATCACGCCTCAGCGGGGACGCTCCGAGCCTGCGCACCCGAGAGTTCCGGGGTGCCAGCTGCTGCCCGAGGCGTGACCGCCACGGCCGGGCGCTCACCCTCCCGCCCCACCCCTTCCCGTGGACGCCACACCCTCTCGCGCCGTTCCGCCGGTTCGATGATCGCGGCCATGGCGGACGAGGAAACGGGCTGGTCGAGCCGGTCGACCCGCCGCGGTCGCGAGGGCGGCGACGCGCGTGCGACGGCACGGGGACAGGCACCGGTCCGGAACACAGGCACTTCTCTCACCTCGGACCGTGAGACAAGGGACACCTCAAATTTCTGAGACACCTTGACTCATAACTCCACTTCGATACACACTGTCTCACAGATGCAGTGCACGAATCCAAAGGAGACAGCACATGTCCATGACCGAGAACGCCGTCGTCCTCCGCTTCGCCGACCGCGCCTCCGCCTACCAGGCTCTCAGCGATCTCAAGCACCTCACGTCCGCCACGGTCGAGCTCCGCGGGGCCGTCCTGATCGAACGCCTGGAGGACGGCACGGTCCGCGTCCCGGAGGGTCTGGAGACCGAGGCTGGGCGCAACACGGCCGTCGGCGGGCTGGTCGGGTCGCTGGTCGGCATCCTCGGCGGGCCCCTCGGCGTACTGACGGGCTGGGGCATCGGCGCGGTGATCGGCAGCGGCTACGACTACAAGCGGGCCGAGGAGGCCACCGGCACCGTCACCCTCCTGACCTCGCACATGCCGCCCGGCGGCACCGCCGCCCTCGCCGAGGTCCGGGAGTCCGACCCGCAAGCCCTCGACCTGCTGGCGATGCGCTACGACGCCGTCGTCGAGCGTCGCCCCTCCGACTCGGTGCGCACCGAACTCAAGGCCATGGAGGAGGCTGCCGACCGGATCCGGAAGGAGGAGGCGAAGGACCGGCGCGACCGCAAGCGCACCGAGACCGAGCAGAAGATCAAGGACGGGGTCGCGCAGCTGAAGCAGAAGATCACCGGCTAGCCGACCGCACGAGCGCGGGGTGACACCCCCCAGCCCCGCATGGTGGGGGCGGGCCAAGCCGGGCCCGCCCCCACCGCCGTCCCCACCCGGCCAGTGCCGTCACCTCGGTGTCCGGATCCGGAGCGGGCAAGGTGTCCGAGCCGTCGGCATCGCGGTTCGGCATGGAGGTCGAGAGCTCCTCTCCGGAACGACGAGGGCCAAGGCCGGCCGGGGTCGAACGCCGGGACCGAGTGGCGGAAGACCAGGATCAGCGCCTGCCCCGGACCGGCCGCCGGGATGCCCGGTTCCCGGCCGACGGCGGTCCGTGCCTCCGGGGTCCACCGGAGGGTGGCACCTGGCGGGCCTCAGCGTTCGAGTGCGAGAGCGAGGCCCTGGCCGACGCCGATGCACAAGGCCGCGACGCCCACGCCGGAGCCCTTGCGGGCCAGCTGGTGGGCGACCGTACCGGCCAGCCGGGCGCCGGAGGCGCCGAGCGGGTGGCCCAGGGCGATCGCGCCGCCGAGCGGGTTGAGGATCGCGGGGTCGAACTCCGGCCACTCCGCGACGCAGCCGAGCACCTGTGCGGCGAACGCCTCGTTGAGTTCGAGCACGTCGAGGTCGGCGAAGTTCCGGCCGGCCCGGTCGAGGGCGCGGTGGACCGCCTCGACCGGGGCGAGGCCGAAGTAGTGCGGCTCGATCGCGGAGACACCGGACGCGGTGATCCGCGCGAGCGGCTCGCGGCCCGTCGCCCTCAGCCCCTCCTCGTCGGCCAGGAGCAGGGCTGCCGCGCCGTCGTTGAGCGGGGAGGAGTTGCCCGCTGTCACCGTGCCTCCCTCCTTGCGGAAGGACGGGCCGAGCTTGGCCATCGCCTCCAGCGAGACGTCCGCCCTGACGCCCTCGTCCGCCGCGAAGAGAATCGGGTCGCCCTTGCGCCGCGGCACCGGGACCGGAGTGATCTCGGCGTCGAAGAGGCCCTGTTCCTGTGCCCGTACGACCTTCAGGTGGGAGTGGAACGCGAACTCGTCCTGCTGTTCGCGCGTGATCTTGTGCTTGTCGGCGATGAGCTCGGCGGACTCGCCGAGCGGAATGGTCCATTGCGGGTCCATCGCCGGGTTGACCATCCGCCAGCCGAGCGTGGTCGAGTACAGCTCGGTGTGCCCGGCGGGGAAGGGCCGGTCCGGCTTGGGGAGCACGTACGGCGCGCGGGTCATCGACTCGACCCCGCCCGCGACGATCACGGACGCGTCCCCGAGCGCGATCGCCCGGTAGCCCTGGACCACGGCTTCGAGGCCCGAGGCGCACAGCCGGTTGACGGTCACGCCCGGTACGAACGTGGGCAGACCCGCGAGGAGCCCCGCCATACGGGCGACGTTGCGGTTCTCCTCGCCGGCGCCATTGGCGTTGCCGTAGTACACGTCGCCGATCAGGGAGGGGTCCAGGTCCGGGGTACGGGCGAGGAGTTCACGGATGGTGTGCGCGGCCAGGTCGTCCGGGCGTACGGAGGCCAGGGAGCCGTTGTACCTTCCGACCGGGGTGCGGACCGCGTCGACGAGGTAGACGTCCTTGGTCATGTGAGGTCCTTCGCGACGGTCAGCTCGGCGGCGGTCCTGGCGACGACCTCGTCTGCCGTGACGCCGGGCGCGGTCTCGGTCAGCAGCAGGCCGGCCGGGGTGACGTCGATGACCGCCAGGTCGGTGATGATGCGGTCGACGCACGCCTTGCCGGTGAGCGGCAGCGTGCACTCGTCGACGATCTTCGGGGAGCCGTCCTTGGCGGTGTGCGTCATCGCGACGATCACGGTGCGGGCGCCGTGGACGAGGTCCATCGCGCCGCCGATGCCGGTGATCATCTTGCCGGGGACGGCCCAGTTGGCGAGGTCGCCGCGGGCGGAGACCTGCATCGCGCCGAGCACCGCGACGTCGATGTGGCCGCCGCGGATCATGCCGAAGGACAGCGCCGAGTCGAAGAAGCTCGCTCCCGGCAGGACCGTGACGGTCTCTTTCCCCGCGTTGATCAGATCCGGGTCCACATCCTCCTCGTACGGGAAGGGGCCGGTGCCCAGGATGCCGTTCTCCGACTCCAGGATCACCTCCACGTCGTCGGGGAGGTGGTTGGGGATGAGGGTGGGCAGGCCGATGCCGAGGTTGACGCACTGGCCGTCCGCCAGTTCGCGCGCGGCCCGTGCGGCCATCTCCTCACGTGTCCAGGCCATGTGACTACGCGTCCCCTCTCGGCGTGGTGGTGACCTTCTCGATCCGCTTGTCGGCGGCCTGCTCGGGAGTCAGGGCGACCACCCGCTGCACGAAGATGCCCGGCAGGTACACGGCGTCGGGCTCGATCTCGCCGGGCTCGACCAGTTCCTCCACCTCGGCGACGGTGATCCGGCCCGCCATCGCGGCCAGCGGGTTGAAGTTGCGGGCGGACTTGTTGAAGACGAGGTTGCCGTGCCGGTCGCCCCTGGCGGCCCGTACGAGCGCGAAGTCGGTGCGGATGCCGCGCTCCAGGACGTACTCGACGCCGTCGAACTCCCGTACCTCCTTCGGCGGCGAGGCCGGCGCGACGCCGCCGGAGCCGTCGTAACGCCACGCCAGACCGCCCTCCGCCACCTGGGTGCCCACCCCGGCCGGGGTGTAGAAGGCGGGGATCCCGGCGCCACCGGCACGCAGGCGCTCGGCGAGCGTGCCCTGCGGGATCATCTCGACCTCGATCTCGCCGCCCAGGTACTGACGGGCGAACTCCTTGTTGCCGCCGATGTAGGAGCCGGTGACGCGCGCGACACGGCCGGCGGCGAGCAGGACCGCCAGGCCGGAGTCCAGCGCCCCGCAATTGTTGGACACCACCGACAGTCCCGACACGCCGGATGCGAAGAGCGCCTGCATCAACGCGCCCGGCACTCCGCTCAGTCCGAATCACCCGACCGCGAGGGACGCGCCGTCCGGCACGTCCGCCACGGCCTCGGCGGCGGAGGCGATGACCTTGTTCATGTTCGTTCGGACTCCATCGTGTGCTGGGTCGGCCGTGTCCCGGTCGCTGGGCGGAGGTGTTCTCAGGAGACCGGAGGCTGTCCGGACCAGGCGGCGCGCAGGAGCCGGCCGAGGCCGTCCGCGGTCACCTCACGGGGGTTGGCGTAGGGATTGGCCAGCGCCACCTGGACGATCCGGTCGATGTCGCTCTCCGCCATGCCGAGTTCGCGAAGGGACCGCGGCGCACCGAGCCGGCTGGCGAGGTCCCACAGATGCGCGGCCGGGTCGGCGGAGGTGCCCAGGGCGCGGCCGAGCGCGGCCACCGCCTTCGGCGCGGCGTCCTGGTTGTAGGCGAGGGCGTGCGGGAGCACCACGGTGTGCGTCTGGGCATGCGGCAGGTCGAGGGTGCCGCCGAGGGCGTGGCAGAGTTTGTGGTGCAGGGACATGGTGGTGGCACCGAGGCAGGCGCCGCACAGCCAGGCGCCGTACTGGGCGCGGGCGCGGGCGTCGAGGTCGGTGCCGTCGGCGACGATGTCCGGGAGTGCGCCGGCGAGCGCGCGCACCCCTTCCTCGGCCATCAGGTCGATGACGGGTGAGGCGTCGGGCGCGTACAGGGCCTCGACCGCGTGTGCGATCGCGTTCATGCCGCTGGTCACGGAGACCGCCGCGGGCAGGGTGACGGTGAGCGCGGGGTCGTAGAGCACCGAGACCGGCAGCACGCGTGGATCCCGGCCGGTGCGCTTGACGCCGTTCTCCGTCAGGCCCCACACCGGTGTCATCTCCGACCCGGCGTACGTCGTCGGTACGGCGACGACCGGCAGTCCGTGCTGGAGGGCGACGATCTTCCCCAGGCCGATCGCCGAGCCACCGCCGACGGCGACGCAACCGTCCGCTTCCACCTCTTGCGCGCGCCGCTGGGCAGCGGCCGCCGACTCGGCGGGTACGTGCATCCGGGCGTGCGGGTGGATGTCCACCGCACGGACACCGATCAGACCGGCCACGGTCTCGGCGAGCTCCCGCTGTTCGGGCGAGCACAGCACCATGACCCGCTTGAGGCCTGCGTGGTCGATCTCGTCGGCGAGCCGGTCGAGGGCGCCGGTGCCCATCACCACACGCATCGGGAGCGCCTGGTAGCTGAAGTCGAGCGGGGTGTTCATCGGGCGTCCTTGTTCGTCTCGGGCTCGATCGCCTCGGGGTCGGTCGTCTCCGGCTCGACGACGATGTCGAAGTCGGCTGCGCGGAACGGGGCGGTGACCTGGTGCTCGCGGGCCTGCTCCGCGTCGTCGACCTGCACGAAGTCGACGACGAGGTTCTCCTTGACGGCGAAGACGGCGTCCGAGTCGAGGTAGGGGCCGTCGGCGACGAAGATGTGCGTGGTCAGCGGTCGGTGGCCGGCGGCCTCGACGATGAAGTGGATGTGGGCCGGGCGGTACGGGTGCCGTTCGGTGGCGTCTAGCAGCACTCCCACCGGTCCGTCCGTCGGAATGGGGTAGTGGCTCGGCACGATCGTGCGGAACCACACGCGGCCGTCGTCGTCGGTCCGGAACAGACCGCGTCCGTTGCCCAGCGGCTGGACGTCGGGCTGCTGCACGTCGTAGAAGCCGTCCTCGCTGCACTGCCAGACGTCGACGCTCGTTCCGGGCAGCGGGCTGCCGTCCGACGACGTGACGCGCAGCGAGACGACACAGGGTGTTCCGGTACCCATGAGGTCTATGTTGTCCCCGCTCTCCCGCTTCGGGGACTCCACGACATGGAACGGCCCGAGCACCGTGCTCTCGGTGCCGCCGCCCTGCTCGTTCAGCGTCTCGACCAGCATGGACACTCCCAGCACGTCGGAGAGGAGGATGAACTCCTGCCGGGTGGGATCGCATTTCTGCCCCACGGCGGTGAGGTAGTCCACGGCGTACTCCCACTCCTCGATGGTGGGGCGCAGCTCGTTGACGTAACCGTGCAGATGGCGAACGAGCCCTTGGAGCAGTTCACGCAACCGGGAGTCCGCGGTGTCGTGGAAGCTGTCGACAACCGCGGCGGTGATGGCCTTCGTCGCTTCGTCGGTGCCGGGCATGACATACCTCCAGTGGTGGCAGGCGCCTGTCGGCCGGGGCCGTGGCGCCGGTGTGCGTCGGCGGTCGTTCGCCTACCGCTCCGTGGGGCGCACGGGCGCTTCTGTCGAGCAGGCTCGGGCACCGGGCCGCGCCCGGGCCCGCTCCGCCCGGACGAGACCGGCGATGCGGACACGGTTCCTCTTCGTGGACGACGATCCGGGGCGAACCGGCTGAGGGAAACGCTACGAAGCCGCGGCCAGGGGCGATATCCGCGGAGCGCGACCGGCAGCCGAATCGCGCGACGAGTTCCGAACGGCCTGGGGGTACCGACGGTCGGAAGCGCGGAGGACTCGCCCCCACAGTCCTTGTGACAATGCTCTCAGCCACCCGATGACCTGGTATTTCCCGCCGGAATCCGCCGTTTCCCCCCTTGTTGACCGACCGCGTCGGAGATAACAATGGGGCATGGGCCGCTCCCTCTTGGCGAGCCACGTGCTGTGCCGCGATTCAGGCTTCGAGGACTTCCGCGAACGCCTCAACGACCTGTTCTATCCGGCGGACGTCACCCCGCTGTCGGGATCCGACGGCTCCGGCGGCGAACTCCGTGGCACACGCAGCGAGCACATCACCATCGGCATGATGACCTTCGGCCAGCGCACACGCGTCGATCCCGGACGGACGCCGTCGCACTACCACGTCAACGTCGTCCTGAGAGGCTCCATCGAGGCGGCCACCGGCCGCCAGGAGCTGACGGCCACCGCAGGCGACGCCATGGTCTTCACACCCACACAGCAGCACCGGCTGCTGAGCTGCGGCAACGACGCGAGGCACCTGGGCATCAAGATCGACCGGAGCCTCGTCGAGACCGAGCTCCAAGCCCTTCTGGGTCATCCGCTGCAGGCTCCGCTGGAGTTCGCGTTCGGTTTCGACATGACGACCGCGCCGGGCCGCAGTTGGCGCAACACCCTCGACCTGCTGCTGGCCGAGTCCGACAGCGCCGACGGGCTCATCGGCCGACGTCCGGTCCGGCAGCACTTCGAACGCCTGCTGGTGAGCGGCCTGTTGCTGGCCCAACCGCACAACTACACGGAAGAGCTGCTGCGTCCGCAGTCGCCCGCCTATCCGCGGACGGTCCGCAAGGCCGTCGACCTCATCGACGCCCGCCCCGAGACCCCGTTCACCGTCGGGGACCTGGCCCAGGCGGCAGGCGTCAGCGCCCGACGCCTCCAGGAGGGTTTCAGGGAGCATGTGGGCGTGACCCCGATGACGTATCTGCGCAACGTCCGTCTGGAGCGTGTCCACACCGAACTCCTGGCAGGCACCACGGGAGTCACCGAAGCGGCCGGACGGTGGGGCTTCACCCACCTGAGCCGGTTCTCCGCCGCATATCGCCGGCGCTTCGGAGCCGCACCCTCCGAGACACTTGCCGGATCCGACGGCCAGGACCGCGGTGAGCGGAAGGACCTCGGGCACGGCGGCGAACGTACGTCGGCATAGCCCGCGTCGCGAAGCGGGTGGTCACGCCGAGGAGCGGGCGTCGGCGACACGTCCTCCGTGGTCATGGCATTCGCCCACCGTACCGGGTTACGGCACTCCCCCATCGGAAGACGGCGTCCTGCCGGTGCCGGCGTCCCCGGCACGTCCGGCGCACCGGGTATGGCGCCATCGCCGAATCGGGCGATGGCGCCATAGGCAGGTGGGACTCACGGCTTCATGAGGTGTACCGCTCGCCGGTCTGCCGGGTTCGCATGGCTCCGACGCCGGGATTCGGCCTCGAACGGCCCCCTTGCCAGGGCCGGCGGACGTTCGACGACGGTCCGCGGTGACCCAGACTCGTGGTCGTACCCGCAGGCGAGGGCTGGTGGGGCGTTGTACGACGTCAGAGCCCAGCGTACGAGCATCCCCGTGCGCCGGGCCGGTTCCCTCCTGGCGACGCCGCGGGCCGTGTCGAGGACGACGAACGGCACGCAGACGACGTCGGGTTGCCCGCGCGATCGGGTCAGTAGGCGACGCTGAAGCGGGCCTGGCGGTGGGTGGGCTTGTCGATCTCGTCGACGAAGGCGATGGCGTAGTCGGCGCCGGAGATGAAGGACCTGCCCTCGGCGTCGGAGAGCAGCACGTCGCCGCCGACGCGGAAGACGCCGGTGCGCTCGCCCGGCACCCAGGCGCCGAACTCGGCGGCCGGGCTGACGTAGAACCAGTGCGCGTCCGTGTCGTCCGCCCGCAGTGCCTCCAGCGCCTGGGCGTGCGAGACCGCCTCTGCCTTGTAGGCCTCCGGGAAGTCAGGGGAGTCGATCAGCCGCGGACCGCCTTCGGCCGCGTGCAGGCTGCCCGCGCCGCCCACCACGCCGATCCGGGCACCGCCCTCGGCCGCCGCGGTCAGGAGCGAGGGGACGAGCGGGAGCAGGAACGGCTTGCCGTCAGCGCTGCCGTGGACCGCGACGACCAGCACGTCGGACTTGGCCGCCAGGTCGCGCACCAGGGCCTCGTCGTCGAGGGACCCGGCGACCGGGGTGACCCCGGGGCGGGCCTCGGCGGAGCCGGTGCGGTTGACCGCGATGACCTCGTGGCCGCGGCGCAGGGCCTCGTCGGTGATGTGGCCGCCGGCGTAGCCGGTCGCGCCGAAGACGGTGATGGCCGCCATGGGGGTCTCCCTAGGTGTGTGTCGCTGTTCTGTGCTCCAGCGCCGGCTAATTCGCAACCGCCGCGCTTACGAATCTAACTGTAACAGCAACAGGTACGGTTTCTCGCGGAGGCCGTACCATGGAATGCATGGCACAGCCCACGAACACCCAGTTCGCGGTCGGCGTGCACCTGCTCACCCTGCTGGCCGGGAGTCCCGGCGAATGGCGGGACTCGCAGTCCCTCGCCGTCAGCCCCGCGACCAACGCCGCGCACGCGCGTCGCATCCTCGGCCAGTTGCGCACGGCCGGGCTGGTCCGCTCGCAGCCCGGACCGCGCGGCGGCTGGATGCTCGAACACGACGCCGAGCGGATCGACCTGGCCATGGTCTGGCTGGCGCTCAACGGCGAGGACCCGGTCCTGGGCATGCACGTCCCGCAGCCCGACTGCCCTGCGGGCCGACGCGTCCACCACAGCCTCCTCGCGCTGGACCGGCGGGCACGCCGCGCCTTGCTGAGCGAACTCGCCCGCACGACCATCGCCGAGGTACTGCGCGAGGACATCGCGTTGGCGGTGGAAGGCGGCTGAGCCCGACGACGCGAGCGAACCGATCAGCATGCGATCAGGGCAACGGCTGATCCGCCCCCGGCCCAGACGCCTCCGCACATCATCGGGATCGGGTTTCACTGCCCCAGTCGGCCGAGCACCGGCCTGGTCCGTGTCCGTGACGACGTGGGACGCGTCGCCGAGTTGTCCGCTGTCTTTCGCGCGCGCCCTCCCGGCGGGGAGGGTTACACCGCCGTGGTCGAGCGCAGCGGGCGCAGAGCCTTGGCCACCCGGACGAGTTCGTCGAGCATCGCCGTCGCTGAGCCGGTCATGATGTCATTCGGCACCAGGCCCTCCTGCTCATCCACGAGCTGGTGTACGAAGGGCATCGACACCGACTCGAAGACCGGTGTCATCTTCAGGGTGGTCACCACCTGCTTGATCATCTGCGCGGCCCGGGTGCCCGCGGAGACACCTCCGTAGCTGACCAGGCCGACCGGCTTGTACTGCCACTCGCGATGCAGGTAGTCGATGGCGTTCTTCAACTCGGCGTTGTAGCCGAAGTTGTACTCCGGCATCACGAACACGAAGGCGTCCGCCTCCGCGATTTTGGCGCTCCAGTCACGGGTGTGCTGGTGGGTGTACTTGCCCAGGCGCGGGTGGTGCGGCTCGTTCATGAACGGCAGGTTCACCTCAGCCAGGTCCACCAGCTCAATCTCGTCGAATCCGGCATGTTCCCTGGCGTGGGTCTCGAACCACTCTCCGATGGTGAGGCCGATCCGCCCCGGCCGCGTGCTCGCGACGATGGTCTCCAACTTGGCCATGGAAAGTTCTCCAGTCGTTCGATACCGGGTGCGGGGGGGAAGAAGAAGGGGCGATGCTCCGCGCATCACGGCGGAGCATCGGCACCTTGGACGCGGGGGTCGAAGAAGGAAACCCGCGGTGTGGAGGATCAGAGGTAGTCGGGAAATTCCTGGTCCATCCCGAGCAGGCTCAGTGCGTACTCCTCGCGGTTCATGAGGACGTTGTTCAGGCCGTGGCGGCTGGCGACCTCGATGTCGCGCCACACCCGCTGGAGCGGGTTGGACAGTGCGAAGCTGCGGGTGCCGCCGATGTCCAGGAGCAGATCGACGGCGCCGCGGAAGCTGCGGGTCGCGACGGCGGCGTCACCGCGCAGCAGCGCCCGCTCGCCGGGTTCGAGGACCCGGCCCTCGTGGGCGGCGGTGTCGAGGGCGTCGGCGGCCCGCAGGAGATGGAAGCGTCCTGTGTCGATCGCCGCCCGCGCGTCCGCCAGAGCGAGGCGGTAGCTGGGAGCCCGGCGGATGTCGGGGTACCCGGCCGTGATCGGGCGGCCGGACTTCATCGAGGCCAACGTCAGGTCCCAGGCCGCTTCGGCCATGCCCATGATCGGTCCGACGATGCCCAGGCAGGCGCTGGTGGCGAGCGAAGCCCGGTATCCGGGCTCCTCCGGGAGCCACGACGTGAACCTCCTGCCCATGAAGACGTCCTGATCGAGTGTGAACTCGTGCGGAACGAACAGGTCCTTCGCCACGTACGTGTTGCTCCCGGTCCCGGCCATCCCCGCCACGTACCAGGTGTCCTCGATCGTGAGATCGGCCGCGGACACGAGGGCGTAGCGGATCTCCCGCATCTGCCCGGCGTCGTCCACCACGGCGAAGGCGCTCAGCGTCCACTGCGCCTGGTGGCTGCCCGACGCGAACGGCCACCTGACGTTGAGCCGGTAACCGCCGTCCACCTCGGTCCCCGCTCCGCCCGGTGTGAACTGGCTGATCGCCACGTTGTGGGGATCCGTGTAGACGGCGGCCCGCACCTCCTCGGGGAACATTCCCATGCCGAAGGCGGTGGTGTTCGCGATGAACGCGACCCATCCCGCGGACCCGTCACCACGGGCGAGTTCGGCGGAGACCTCGACGAGTGTCCGGACACCGCCGCCGGATCCGCCGGACGCAAGCGGCGTACAGGCCTGGAAGAGGCCGGCGGACCGCACCGCGTCGGTCACCTCCTGTGTGAGGCGACGACCGTTCTCCGTGCGTTCCGCGTTCTCCCGCAGGAGGGGGATCAGGTCATGTGCGGTGTGCACCAGTGTCTCGCGTGTACTTGCCGCATCGGCCGCCGCTTGCGTGGCGCTGACCGCGTGGACCGTCATGATGGGGCTCCGTTCCGGGGGAGGGTTCTGCCTGTCTTCGGCTCCGGCCGGAGGGCGGGAGCGCATGCGGGCGCGGTCGCGGTCGCGCTAACGCGTGCCCGAGACCAACTCGGACAGCTCGCTCAGCTGGTGCCAGGTCCGGTTGTGGTAGATCAGCGGACGCGAGGCGTCCGCCGGCGCGTGGTGCGCGTAGGTGGCGTTGACGACGACGAGCGTCGAGGCTCCGGCCGCGAAGGTGGCCGCGATGGTGCCGCGGATGCACACCGGGGCGGCGACGAAGTACGGCTCGCCGGTGGCCAGCCGGGTCCAGGCGGCGGTGTCGGCGAAGCGGTCCGCTCCGCTCGTCGCGCACAGCCGCGCGAGGTCGACCTGGTCGGCCCCCAGCAGGTGCACGACCACGGAGGACGACTCCAGGATGGTCGGCGTGGCCGAGGAGAGGGCCGACACCGAGAAGACGAGCAGCGGCGGCGTCGCGCTCACCGATATCACCGACGTCGCGGTCAGCGCGACCGGACCTCGGCCGGCATCGGCGGTCACGACCGCCACCCCGCCCGCGTGATTGCGGAACGCCTCACGGAAACCGTCCGCCGACAGGCCTGGTTCAAGAGAGGCTTCGTCGATCAATGCGACGTGCTGTCGCGTGTGACCACGATCGGTGATTTCAGACATCGGCGGCGTCTCCTGTCAACATCGACGAAACGATGTGTTCATGGAACCCGACATGCCGACCTGAGCTCTTGCCCGATCTCACCAAATCGTCCGGCGCCGACTGCGCCGACCGACCAACTCCGCGCGGGGCGACCGGCTACGCGGTCGGGGCAGCGGGGCCCGCGTCCGGGCCGATGACGGCCGCGAGTCGCAGGGCGACGCCCAGTTCGAGCTGCCGGGTCCTGACGGCGTGTCCGAGCAGTTCCTCCGCACGCCTGACGCGGTAGATGACCGTGTTCTTCGCGACGAACAGGGTGCGCGCCGCGTCCTGCGGTCTGCAGTTGCATTCCAGGTACGCCCGCAGGGTCTCGCGCAGCACACGCGGCGTCTCCCCGCTGTCGCCCAGCCTGCCGAGCTCGTCGTGCATGAAGCTCAGCGCCTCGCCCGGTTCGGCGGTGAGGAGCGCCACCAGGCGAACGTCGTGGTAGTCCACGGCCCGCCCGCCGCTGACCGCGTGGATGGTCAACTCGGCCACGCGCGCGGCGGCCTGCGCCTCGGCGTGAGAGGCCGCGAATCCCCGCAGGCCGGGGTGCGGTCTCCCCAGCGCGACGAGGACATCGGGGCACTCCGTGACGGCGGCCGCGAGCGGAGCGGACTGGCTGGTGACAGTCGCCCACGCCCAGACCTCCGTCCGGTCGACCACCATCACCAGATGTGCGGTCGCCCCCAGGCCGCGCAACGCCGACACGGCCACCTCACGCAGCGGAGCGGCATTCCCGGAGGCGGCTGTGCTCCGTCGGAAGACCATGCCGACGTGCGAGGAGCCTGCCAGGTCATAGGCGAGAACCCGGGACGCGGTCTCGGTGGAGACCTCCTCGCCCGCGAGAATCGACCGCACCGTCTCGTCCCGGCGCGCGTGCGTACTCGCCAGCCAGCGACGCTCCTCCGCGAGGTAGAAGTCGGTGATCGCGGCGTGGAACGAATTGGCGAACTCGAAGAGGATCGTGAACACCAGCTCCAGCTGCTCCGCCTGCTGGTCCGGCGGGACGATGCGTCGGCATGCGCCGAGATACGCGTCCGCGAGCTGCTCGTTCCCTGCGCGGAACCCGCTCAGGACCTGTTCCAGCGGCACGCGACGAGGGATCATGTCGATCACCTGTTGCTCGATCTCGCGTGTTCTCCCCGACTTTTCCGGCGCGCCGGACAGCACGGAGAGCAGCGTGGTGATGACGAACGACTCCGAGCTGGGCCGCAACGTCTGCACCGCGCGGTCCCGGCCGCCCAGCGGCAGCACTTCGCTCGCCCTCTCGCTGAGTTCGAGGGCGAGCTCGACCGCCCAGGCCACGGGCGCTTCGCCCAACCGGTCAAGGGCCGGTTGAAAGATCTCGGAGCTGCAGGCGGGAGCGGGCAAGTCGGTCCGGGTCGGTCGCAGTTCCCGGACCCATCGCCCCTCGACGGTCACCGGCCCGACCCGTTTCCCGGGCCCGCGGGCACGGGCGGCCGGCCTGGGCTCTCGGTCATCTGGGCCCACCTGGCTTCCTGGTCGGCGTGATCAGGACGAACACGGCCTCGCATCACTCGTACGGCAGTCGGAAGCCGTCCCTGTCGTTCACGCGCACCTTGGCCGGCCGACCTTCTCGGGGCCGAGGACGGCGGTCACCGCCGCAGCGGTGACGTCGTCCGGGGCGTTGCATACGATATCGCGCGCGACTCGGGGCTCGCAGGGCACGACCAAGCACCCCGTTCCTGTGCTCAGGCGTTCCGTGCCTGCCAGTCGCGCACGTAGGAGCGGCCGTAGTCGTTGCCGTGCGGAGTGCGCAGCACGGTGTGGACGTGGAACGGCTTCGGGGTGTCGTAGTCGAGGAAGACGCCGCAGTGGTGGTCGAGTTCGGCGATGAGGACGGGCGACTGGAGCCGGTAGTAGAAGACGTCGCCGGCCTCGTGACCGCCGATCCAGCTGAACCAGGTCTCGTCGAGGTGGCCGCGGATCTCGCGCATCCGGGCCGCGCGCGGGCCGTCGGGCAGCAGGGACACGAACGACTCGGCGATGTCCAGGAGGATCTCCCGGGCTCGCTCGGGCATGTCCGCGGCCCGCAGGCCCTCGACCGGGATCATCCGGTTGTCCTGGAAGGCGCCGGCGAGGTGCCGTTCGTCGCCGGGGTGGACGCGGCCGGGCGGCATGGCGGGGTCCACCATCCGCCGGTACACGGTCGCGGTGGCTCGCAGGCCCGGCGGGAGCGCGCCCATCAGGTCCGTGCCCAGACGGATCCGGTCGGTGAAGGCGGTCGTGCCGGCGCGGGGGCCGTCGTCGATCTCGTTGGGCTCGGCCCCCAGGAAGACCGGGCTGACGACCATACGCCCCTCGACGACCAGGCAGTTCACGGCGCAGTGGTGGCCGAACAGCTGCCAGCCCCACGGAGCCGTGGGGTCGGGTTCACCGTAGAGCGCGAAGTTGTAGCTGAACTCGTTGAGGATCGTCTCCAGGCCCACCACCTCGCCGAGGAAGCCGTTGATCAGCATCATGTCGTGCACGAGGCGGAAGCCCTCGGGGCTCAGCGACGCCTCGACCAGTGCGAGGGCCCTGCGCCGTACCTCGGGCGGCTGGAACTCCAGGCGGATACCGGTGTCGAACTGCAGGAACTCCGGGTTGGCCCAGGTCTGCCACTCGACGGCGTCCACGGGGTGGAGCAGCTCGGCGCGGCCGTCGTCGTCCAGGGCAGCCAGCAGGTCCCGCGCCGCGGTGACCATGTCGGCGACGGGAGCCTCCTCGCCGGGGCGGACCGGCTCCCGGGTGTGCACCTCGGGCCGGAGTGTGCCGTCCTCGGTCGTTCCTCGGAACTCGGCCAGTTGCAGGGGTTTCCAGCCCCGGATCAGCCCGCCCGTGAACGGGTCCGCCTTGGCCGCCTCTCGGTACTCGTAGGCGTCCAGGCCCCTGATCGAGGCCAGTCGTGGAGAGTCGGGTGCGTAGAGGTACTTGCGGTACTCGGCCGGCGACATGGCGGCTCCCCTGCGGTCAGTCGGTGTGGTTGTGGCGCGCGACGGCCGCACGGACGGCGTCCTCGTCCCCGGCGGCGATCGCCTCCACCAGGTCGGCGTGGATCCGCAGCCGCCTCGCGCGGTAGGCGTCGGCGTCGAGGTCGGCGGTTCGCGCGGTGGACGACGTGAGGTGCCCGAGCGTTCCGACGTAGACGGCGCGGGCCATCGTGTTCGGGGACAGCCGCGCGATGTGCTCGTGGAGTGCCCAGTTGGCCCGCACGAAGGCGTCCCAGTCCGGCGCGGCGGCCATGTCGTCCAGGGCGGCCCGCAGTGCCGGGATGTCGTCCGCGCCCGCGCACCGGGCGGCACCCACGGCGATCAGCTCCTCCAGGTGGGTGCGGAGTTCGACGGCGTCCGCGACCGTGCCGGGCTCGCCGGTGACGCTGAGCAGCGTGTGACGCAGCCGGACCACCGGGCTCTGGTCCGCGACGAACAGTCCGCCGCCGCGGCCGGGACGGATCTCCAGTACGCCACGGTCGCGCAGGAGCCGGACGGCCTCGCTGACCGTGGCGCGGGCCAGCCCGGACTCCTGCCGGATCTCCTCGATGGTTCCGACCGGCGAACCGGGGCCCAGACCGCGCATGCGGTCCTCAAGTGCCGCGGCGAGTTGTTCGGCCCGGGTGCCGCCGGGAACGCCGAGGCCGGCCAGCAGGGTGGTGCGTTTCTCGGTGACCATGGCGCCATTCAACCATAAACGTTATAACCTTTAGAAGGGTTGGACGGCGCTGTGCCGTCTCCGAACCAGGGAGTGCGGATGCGGATCGTTGGAGTGGCGTGCGGCGACGAGGTGCGGGTGGCGAGTCTGTCGCCCGACGACGGAAGGCTCACCGTGCTGGCCGGGCTGCGGGAGTTCTGGGCCGACCCCGAAGGATGGCTGGCCCGCCCGCCGGCCGACGGGTCCGTTCCGGTGGGAGAGGCGCGTCTGGTACCGCCGGTGCTGCCGGAGGCACAGATGCTGTGCGTGGGGCTGAACTATCTCGAACACGCCGCCGAGGGGTCCTACCGGGACCATGAACTGCCGGAGCATCCCACCCTGTTCGCACGCTGGACGCGCTCGCTGACGGTCGGCGGTGCCGCCATCCCCGTGCCCCTGACCGAGGACGGCCTGGACTGGGAGGGCGAGATCGTGGCCTGGGTGGGCCGGAGGCTGGTGGACGCGGATCCCGCCGAGGCGCTCGACGCGGTCGTCGGCTACTCGACGTTCAACGACGTCACCGCACGACGGGCGCAGAAACTGACCTCGCAGTGGATCCTCGGGAAGAACGCCGACCGCTCCGGCCCCTTGGGCCCGATGGTGCCCGCCGGTGAGGTGGGTGACCTGCGGGACGGGCTGCGGGTCCGGACCCGGGTCAACGGCACGACCGTCCAGGACGCCTCCACCAGCCAGATGATCCACCAGGTGGGCGAGACGCTCGCCCACATATCGCGCACCCTCACACTGCACCCCGGAGACCTGCTGGCCACCGGCACCCCGTCGGGCGTCGGCTACGCCCGCACGCCGCCTTGGCTGCTTCGGCCCGGCGACGAGGTGGAGGTCGAGGTCGAGCGCCTCGGGATCCTGCGCAACACGATCGTGGGCGGGGAGCACCGCAGGAACGTCCCCGACCGGGATTCGGCAGGCTGACCACATCCGGATCTCCGGCGCACCGGGGCTCCGCGGAGAGCCGAGCCGTACGGGTTCAACCGGCGGCCACGCCTCGCACCTCGCCTCTCCTGTGCGCGAGGCGGGCCGGAGTTCACCCGATGGGCACTTCCTCGGCGTCGTAGCCGTAGATCCAGCCGTTGCCCACCAGCGGGTCGGAACCCGCCAGTGCCGTGTCACGGGCCTGCTGGTCGGGGCCGTCGGGCAAATGGTTGAGGTCCCGGCGGCCGTGACTGATCTGCTGCAGGCGCGTGGTGCGTTCGACGCGCACCGCCTCGTAACGCTTCAGCGCCTGCTCGGGATCGCCGACCGATCCGGCCAGGCAGCGCGCAAGCACGGCGGCGTCCTCGATGGACTGGGCCGCGCCCTGGGCGAAGAACGGGAACATGGGGTGCGCGGCATCCCCGAGCAGGGTGGCCCGGCCCCGGCTCCAGTGCCGCAACGGCGCCCGGTCCAGCAGCGCCCAGCGGCCCGGGACACCACCAGCGGCGATCAGGTCCGTCACCCGCGGGTCCCAGCCGGCGAACTCCGCGTGGAACTCCTCGATGGTGGCCTTCGCGCTCCACGACTCGTCGGTGAAGTCACCGGCGGGAGCGAACGCGACGACGTTCACGGCCCGTCCGCCGCTGATCGGATAATGGACGAAATGCCGCCCGGGCCCGAGCCACAGGGTCTGGGCGGGCCGCAGGGCGAACTCGGGTGCGGCGTCCGCGGGCACGATGGTGCGGAACGCGCAGATGCCCGAGTACTCCGGCGGCGCGGGCTCGGCGACCATGCTCCGCACGACGGAGTGCACGCCATCGGCACCGATCACGACATCCGCCTCACTGCTGCTGCCGTCGGCGAAGTCCAGCCGCACACCGTGCGCGCTCTCGGCGACCGACGTGCAGCGGGCGCCCAGGCGAATCCAGTCGCCCGGCACCGCCGACTTCACGGTGTCGAGCAGGTCGGCCCGGTGGACGACGTACGTACGCTCGCCATAGAGCCGCTCGCACACCTCACTGAGCTTCTCCACCGACAGCACATCCCCGTCCGCCCACCGGCGGAACTCCCAGCCCCAGTCCAGCGCAACGGCCCGGCGCAGGAACCGTTCCATGACACCGAGACGGCGCAGCAGCCGTACCGCATTGGGCGCGACGACCAGCCCGGCACCGACCTCACCGAGTGCGGGCGCCTGCTCATGGACGGTGGCACTGAGCCCCGCCCGACGAAGGAAAGCCGCGGCAGCCAGACCACCGATGCCACCCCCCACGATGGCAATCCGCGGGCCGGACACGTGAACGGGCATGGTTCCACTCCTCTGCCTCAAGGGCGAGCATCCTGATGTGACGCCCGGATCCTCACTGAGGCGCCGACACCACCGAAAGAGCTATTGTCCATTGAACGGACACCGGAATCCGGCAGGTGTCTCCGAGAGCGGAGGACCGATGCCCCGTACCGGTCAGCCCGGTCGCAGCGTGAGTTCACGGCTGCTCGACGTGCTCTTCGCGTTCCGGCCCGGCCGGTCACGCCTGACCCTGGCCGACCTGACCAGGGAAACCGGACTGCCCCATGCGACGGTGCGCCGGCTGGCCCTGGAACTCGTGGAGGCGGGTGCGCTGGAGCGGGCGGCGGACGGCGGGTTCACCGTGGGCATCCGGTTGTGGCAGCTGGGCACACTGGCGCCGCTGAGCGTCCCGCTGCGGACCGCCGCGCTCCCGTTCATGGACGACCTGCACACCGCGTTGCGCCAGCACGTACAGCTCGCGGTGCTGGAGGGCACCGAGGCGGTGCTCGTCGAACGGCTGTCGGCGGGCAACGCGGTGGACGTCATGTCGAAGATCGGCGGGAGGCTGCCACTGCACTGCTCCGGCGTGGGCAAGGTGTTGCTCGCCCACGCCGGCCCCGAACTGATCGGGCAGGTCATCACGCGAGGTCTGTCCGCGTACACCGAACGCACCGTCACCGATCCCGCGCGGTTGTTGGAACAGCTGGACGAGTGCCGCGAGACCGGCGTGGCCGTCGTCCGCCAGGAGACGACACCCGGCGCCGACTCGGTGGCCACCCGGGTCCTCGACGCCGAGGGCAGGGTGGTCGCCGCTCTGTCGGTCGTCGTGAGCGCAGGTTCGGTCGATCTGCGGACGGTACGGCCGGCGGTCATCGCCTCCGGCCTCGCCGTCTCCCGCAGACTGGGCTGGCATCCGTCGGCGGGAGTCGAGCAGGCACGGATGCACGGCCCGGGTGACCGGCTCGTCAGGGACCTGCCCGCGGGAACGCCGGTTGTCCGGACGACAGGGCGGTAGGAGCGGGAGGTCGGCTACAAGGTGCCGAGGAAGATCTTCGTCGGACCTATGCAGGCTGCTCGCACAGTGGGTCCGCGAAACGTCGCTGTCGGCCTCGGCGCCGTCCCGCACGACCACTGCGGCCGTGACCAGCACGCCTACGGAGCGATCGTCCCGGAGCGAGTACCGGGTCATCCACAACGTGGAACGGCTCGCCGAAGCGATCCGCTCCTTCGGCCTGGACGCCCTCGTCGGCACCGTCCTCCCGACGTCGACCTCGGTGGCTTGTTCTGCGGACCCCGACGCTCTCCGACAGCGGAGGACCGATGCCCCGCCTCGCCGATGCCCCAAGCGTCGGCCTCCCGGTCGGCGAAGGCTGACGGCCCGTTGGACGAGGATGGCCGCCCAGTCGACGAAAACCCATCGGTCGCCGCTGTTCCGTGGCCCTCCCGGGAGGCACTTGATCTTCGGCTCTTGACCACGTGCCTGATCGGCCCTAGCTTCAGTTGGACCGTCTGCCGGTCAATCGGTCCGTATCACGGACCCTTCTGGCATCCGGACTCACGGCGACCGCCGCACCCACGAGCACGACAGGGAGCAGGGAGGTCGGCCCTGCCGCGCTGCCATCCCCGGGAGGCACGCGGTCCCATCGCCGCTCCTGACCGCGCCCTCGCCCGGCTCGTCGAGGTGCCCCGGATGTTCCGCGCATACCGGCCCGGCCGCCACCACTCCCGCCATGGACTGCTCTGAGAGGACGACCCCGATGACATCACCGGTCCGTATCGAGTACGAGAGCGACGGTGCCCTCGCGATCGTCGTACTCGACAGTCCGCCGCTGAACCTCTTCGACGAGGCGGTGTTCACGGCATGGGAGCGGGTTGTCGACGAGCTCGCCGCCGGCACCGATCCGACCCGCCCCGGCCGTGCCAGAGCGGTGCTGGTCGAGGCACGGGGCAAGGTCGTCTCCGGTGGCGTCGACGTGGCGACGTTCGGCGCGATCGCGGACAGCCCGGGTGCGGTTCAGCGCGCCGGGGCCCTGTTCGGGCGACTGGTGCGGATCGTCCAGGCGTTGGAGGAACTGCCGGTTCCGACGGTCTTCGCCGCGCACGGGCTGACCCTCACCGCGGCGTTCGAGATCGCGCTGGGGTGCGACATCCTGCTGGCCGCCGAGTCCGCCTCGTTCGGGCTGGTGGAGATCGTCGTAGGACTGACACCCTCGATGGGAGGGCCCCAGCGGCTGGCCGAGCGCGCCGGGCCGGCCAGAGCCCGTGAGCTGGTCTACACAGGGGAGCGCTATCCGGCGGCGACCCTGGAGCGCTGGAACGTGGTGAACCGGGTGCTTCCCGACGAAGGGTTCGCCGAGGCCGCGCGGGAGTACGCGCTGCGCGTCGCCGCGGGTCCCACCTGCGCCCACGCGGCGACCAAACGACTGGTCGCGACGGCGGTCCGCGACGGTGTGCGGGCCGCGGACGACGCCGTACCGGCGGTCTCCGGCGCGCTCTTCGCCACCGACGACCTGTGCGACGCGGTCGCCTCGTTCCTCCGCGACGGTCCCGGCAAGGCGACTTACCAGGGCCGATGACCGGCCGGTGAGCGGCGTCGGCTTCTGGCGCGGCAGCCCCTGCGGGCCCCGCGGCACCGAACTTCGTACACATGCACCCCAACGAGACCGTTGGGGATGCGATCGAGGTAC